>DAIOGN010000096.1:0-13850 GCA_036745245.1 Candidatus Zixiibacteriota bacterium | reverse complement strand
CCGGCGACGCCACCGCGGTGGCGAAGGTCAGGGCGGCCCTGGACAAAGCGGATGCGGTAACACTCGACGACATGCCGCTCGATTCGGCGCGTTCGCTGGTGGCACGTGGCAAGAAAACAGCCTTCGTACACTTCATCGATACAGCGAGTGGTGGCATGGGTTTCTTCGGACCCGGCAAGCCAGCCATCGAGATCGGTATCGATCCCGCTCGCAAGACGGAAGCGGGGTATCTCGAGGGACTGGTGAACCAGGCGTACTTTTCGCTCGTGGCCGACCAGATGGCCCGACCCAACGACATGCGGTCGATGATTCAGGAACAGCTGGGCCAGCTGGACAGCACCACCATCGAGTCGGATCCCGAGCGCGAGCGTGTGGGCAGGCTGCTCGAAAACCTCGATGTGTTTCTGGCATCGGTTGACACAGCGCAAGCGCAGGGTGACTCCACCGGCATGGGCGCGCAGTCGCCGTTTGCACAGCCCAACATCAAAGTGGAACAGATCACCGTGGCGCAGGCGGCGCCCAAGTCGAGCTGGGAAATCACCTTTCCCCAGTCGCTGCAGTGGGCGCTCATCGGAGTGGCAGCCGCTTTTGCGGTGGGGCTGGTGGTGGAACGTCGCAACGGAACGTTGCTGCGCCTGCGACTGGCACCGATCAGCCGCTTTCAGATCCTCGCCGGCAAGGGCCTTGCGTGTTTCATCGCGGCCGTGTCGGCCAGCGCACTGCTTTTGGGTATTGGCATACTCGTCTTCGGCGTGCGTGTTACATCGTGGCCGGGGCTTTTGTTGTCGGTGGCCTGCGCCGCCTACTGTTTCGTGGGGCTCATGATGTTCATCTCTGTTCTGGGCCGCACCGAGCAGGCGGTGGCGGGGGCAGGCTGGGCGATTCTCTTGGTGATGTCGATGACCGGCGGCGGCATGGTGCCCCTTTTCATGATGCCTTCATGGATGTTCAAGCTGGGAAGCATCTCGGCGGTGAAGTGGAGCGTGCTGGCCATGGAGGGAGCGATCTGGCGCGGGTTTTCACCCGCGGACATGATGCTGCCCCTGGGCGTTCTGGTGGGAATAGGTACAGCCGGACTGGCCGTAGGTACGTTTATTCTCGCCCGCTCCGACTAGATTTCGACGAAGCGGTTCCCGCGGGCTGAAGCGGCCCGACGGCCTAGTCCGGCCTCTCCTGGAATTCCACAGTACCCGACCGTCTGCACGCCACGCTCCAGCGGCCTGAAAGCGGCATGTTGCGTTCGGCAAAGGGGAGGAAGATGTCACCCCACTCGCCCATCAGGCGTCCCCGTCGACCCGTGCGCACCTCGCGCCAGCTTCCCGAAAGTTCGCCCTGCCCCGTGCCGCACAGCGGACACATGCGAAGATCGGTGTAAACGAACGTGCCTGACAGCTCGTACAGTACCACGGTCAGAGTGACTCCGCTCACCGTGGCCCGCCAGCGCAGTGACCCATCCGCGGGATCGGGACCGAACTCGCCAGAGAGCATCCCCAGCGTGTCGCCCTTGGAATTGACCCAGGCGGCTTCCATGTGTCCGCGGTCTTCGAACCCGTCATCTTTGATCCACAGACCTTCGAATGTGCCCCTGGGGCACAGACGAAGTTCGCCGAACGGATTCTGACTTGATGTGGCGCTCGGACCGTCTGCCATGGACAGGTCGGGCGACGTGGGTTGTTCTCCGCACCCCGCGAAGAACAACAGCGCACACCCTGCCGCCAGAGTGCGCGCTGCTTTGAAAATCGAAGTCCGCATCGCCCGGGTTGGCTCAAACCCGCCGGACGCCACGGGCCGTGTTACTGACTCGTGTCGTTCCAGCTGTTATCTCCAGCGTAATGATCACACCGCTCTACCCACACACCGCGGAAGGGCAGTTCCGGAGTCGCTGCGGTGGGATCGGGATAGCCGAATTGCCCCGAGAGCTTGCCGCCGCCTGAACCGTCGAGGTACTTCCAGCGTCCCACAAAATACCCGACGTCGCGGCAGGAGAGACAATTGACCGGAGTCAGGTGCGGAGTGAGCTGCCAGGTGCCTTCCATTTCCAGGATCACCTGATCCGTGACTACGCCCGAGACCTGACCCTTGAACAGGCGCAACCCGTCGGGTTCGGTCCAGAATCTGCCCGACAGAAGGCCCTCTGCGTTGTGGTCTCTCGCCAGCCAGCGGCCCATGAAGTGCCCCTGCGTGCGTGTGTTCTCTTCAAACGTCCAGTGGCCTGCCAGGTAGCCGTGCGGGCAGGGGGCATTCTTGATCTGGCGCGCAAACACGGCCACGCCGCTGGCGTGGTCCACGGGATGGAATGACGCATGATGCGCCAGGTCATCCACCAGAATCGAAAATGTAATGGGCGGCGTTCTGAACGTGAGTTCGGGCGGAGCGAAGTACAAGACTCCCCGCTTCACGAGCAGGAGGAAGCTCACGCCGTCGAGATCGTGCGACGTGGAGGAGATCCATTGGATCTGGTCGGGCTGCGTCGAGTCACGAAGGATCTCTTCGCCCGCCTCGAAATCGATGGCGGCGGCTACGCGCATCACGGCCTCCGCATTCACCGACGTACCGCCGTCCCACACCAGCGACCCGCCACCCAACGGGAAAAACGATCCCCATAGATACGTGACTGCGTACACGTCGTACTCGCTCCAGGAGTTCGATTCATCGAAGGCCGTGGACGCCAGCGACGCCAGTGCGTCTTCATCCTGCACGATGTACGTATCGAGTTTCGCCTGCACTTCGGCAGGGATGTCCCCGGTGGAAACCGCAGCGTTCTGCTCAGGTCCGGTCGAAGGCTGGCTGCAGGCGAAGAGTGCAAAAACGAGCAGGAACAGGAAACGAGAGTAGTTATGCATGACTACCTCACCGTTGAATGGTTGACCCTACAGTTGTGGCAGTCGCGGGTGGAGGCCGCCGGGAGGACGCCGGCCGCACCTCGAGCCTATATAATAGAAGGGCCACAGCGGAACTGCAAGCTCCTGCGCGGGCCGCAGAAAAACGGAAGGCCAGGCCCAAACCAGTCATGCGGTTACGCGGGATAAGCCGTACCGATGCCATTTGACGACGACCCTGGTTTTGTTGCGAAGGTTGGAATCTCCTCCTGCCGACCCTATGAAGACGGAGGCGGGAATCGCAGCCGGCGCTTACGGCCGGCTTGCAAAGGAGGAAGGTATGCAGACCGCACAGGCGGCGCCGCCAAGTTCGGCGGCCAGCACACAGGTAGATGCCGCCAGATTACAGCAATTTCAGAGAAAGATGCGCGAAGAGCAGGATCTCTCCCGCGGAATTCTCGCCGGCCTGGGCGCCGCCATTCTGGGCGCGTGCCTGTGGGCCGTGATCACCGTTCTCACGGGCTACCAGATTGGCTGGATGGCCGTGGGCGTGGGATTCCTGGTAGGCTTCGCGAACCGCACGTTCGGCCGTGGCGTGGACAAGACGTTCGGCTACTGCGGCGCACTGCTCGCCTTTGTGGGCTGCGTGCTGGGAAACCTTCTGTCGGTGTGCATCATGATCGGCAACCAGACCGAGACCAGTTCGCTTACGGTGCTTTCGAGCCTGAACCCGGGCACCGCGATAGACTTGATCCTGGCTACATTTCAGCCCATGGACATTTTGTTCTACGGGCTCGCTCTGTACGAAGGCTACAAGTTCTCGTTCAGGCAGTTGTCGGATAAGGAAGTCCGGACGCTGGTGTCGTAGTTCGCGCGCTTCGCAGGCAAAGGCCCCGTCCACGAGGACGGGGCTTTTTTCTTTGGTACTACGCAGCCAGACCGGCCTGGCGTCCCCGCGCTTCGAGCTCGAGAAGGTACTTCTTCCGCCACAGTCCGCCGCCGTAGCCCCGGAGCTTTCCCGACGATTCGATGACCCGGTGACACGGCACTACGATGGAAATGTAGTTGGCCCCGTTTGCGCGCCCCGTGGCACGAAACGCCTTGGGCTTGCCGATGGTTTCAGCGACGTCCCCGTACGACCGCGTTTCGCCGTAGGGAATGGTGAGAAGCGTTTCCCAGACCTGGCGCTCGAAGGGAGTGCCTTCGAGATGCACAGCCACAGTGAAACGCGCGAGCGTGCCTTCGAAGTAATCGCCGAGTTCACGCGCGAGTGTTTCGAGATGCGGGTGATTGCCCTCGACCACGGTGAGGCGGTAGCGCTTCTCGACACGCTCGCGGATTTTCTCCACTCCGCCGCGACTGTGCCACTCGAGGAAACAGATCCCCTGGGGAGACGCGCCGGCGATCATGTCGCCCACGGGGCTCCAGAGGTTACGACAGACGATGACTTCGGTGTTCATTCACTCTCCCTGGCGGCCGACCGAATTGCCGCTCGTAGGCTGCGCGAAAACCGCTGGCGGATTCCCAGCCGCACTCATAGGCAGCGGCCAGGTAACTGGTTCCCTGAGCCATCAGCTTTCGGGCATGTTCGAGCCGGAGTTTGCGATGCCAGGCCAGCGGGGTGGTATGGTGACGTTGCTTGAAATTGCGGCGCACCGTGGTGATGTCGACGCCGGCCAGCCTGGCCAGGTCGATTTCGGCCAGGCGCGTGCCGGGGTGACTGTTGAGATACGATGTGAGTTTCTCCGCCCAGTTCGGGCTGGTGTCGGGGAACCGTTCCGGGCGACAGCGCTTGCACGCACGCAGCCCGGCGGACCGGGCCGCCTTCACGGATGGATAGAAGCGGACGTTCTTGAGAAGCGGCGGACGCGCGCGGCACGACGGCAGGCAGAAAATCCCCGTAGAGTGCACACCCACGAAGAACTTGCCGTTGAAGGCAGGGTCTTTGGACCTCATGGCGAACTCCATCTGCTGCTGCGATAGCGTGCTCACGAACGCAACCTACAGATCGCCGACCGGTCGATCTACCGATATTCGGGCAAGGAAGTCCGATTCTGATCACATTCTGATCGCCCGCAGATCCGCCGGATCGACGCGGCGGCACACGTCCCGAGCCGGTGATGCCGGATGTTCCACCCAGGGCCCGCACACCTGAGAAATCTCTGAGCTATACCCACGCAGACGTAAACCCTCAATTGAGACTGGCCGACATTGGGGAGTAGGCTTCGAAGTTTGAATCTTTTACCCGCTGGGCGCGACGTACCCCAGCTTTATAAGAAGGAGGTCTCGAATGGCTCGTCAGGTCAGGCTGTACTGGGTACTGCTGGTGATCGCCGGGATCATCGCAGCAGGTTGCAGCGGTAACAAGAATACCGCTCCGCCGCCCTTGTCCAACTTCCAGCCGGAGATCATCAACACGCAGGACAACTTCCAGTTCCAGGCTACGGCTCTCACGGATGTGGCGACCACGGTCGCCTACAACTGGGACAATACGGGCACGCGGGCCACTGTCAACCACTCCTCTGCGATCTCGGCCGGCTCGACCGTGCTTCAGATCTACGACGCCGACAACACACTTGTCTACTCGGATAGCCTGAAGGCCTCCGCGACCGACCAGACCGCCGTGGGCACCACAGGGCTGTGGCGCGTGCGCGTGACGCTCTACCAGGTCGACGGAACGCTCAACTTCAGGGCGGAGAAGCTCTAGCCGGGGGACGGAGATTCGCAACGCCGCAGGGCCGGTCCGGATGCGGCAGGACACCTCAAGGCCCGTCCTCTCACAAGCAGCGCGGGGACCGCACGCCACACTCGGGTTGAAAGCGGCGCCGGGCCCCGCGGTGCGCAGGCTCTGCTAGGGGCAGACCGGAGTCGGCCCCCCCTTGAACACGTAGTTCACCAGGAAGATCACGTCTGAAGACGTGATCGTGGCACTGCAATTGACATCCCCCTCGGAAACGACGGGCAGGGGTGGCGGACCGCCCTTGAAGACGTAGTTCACCAGGTAAATGATGTCGGACGAGGTGGTCGAGCCATTGTTGTTGACGTCTCCCCGGACGTCGGCAGTGCTGGCGCCGAACGTCACGTTGATGACGGTGTCCTTGGACACGATCACGCCGGTCAGCACGGTGTCCGCAAGTCCGCTGCCCGTGCCGGGAGAATAGCGCAGCAGGTAGGTGTCCGGAGGCGCCAGGAGCTGGTACTGCCCCAGCGGATCGGTGGTGCCGGACGGCGTGAACACGGTGTCGCCGGTGCTCGCGTCAACAGCCCTCACCCTCACGCCGGGCAGGGGCGTCGTCCCGGTGTTGTCGAACACTGTGCCGCTGATGACAAGCCCGGTGTCCAGCGTGACTACCACGGACGTGTCACCGGAAGGCGAGATGCCGGCCAACAGTTTGGGGGTCAGGCGCAGTGCCGGCGGCGGCTCGATTTCCACGTCCATCATCCCCACGGGGATCACCACGGCAAACGCGCCAGTGACATCGGTAAGATCTCCCACCACGGGCACCACGGCCCCCGTGGCTGCATACTTCACGTCGATGTCCACGCCCTGCACGGGAATGGCTCCCGGTCTGCGCACGAGACCTGAGAGCAAGAGGCCATTGGGTACCGTGACGTTGATCGCCGTATCGATATTCAGAACCACGCCCGCAAGCCGCACCGGGGCCAGGCCGCTGGCCACCGGGGGTTGGTAGTCGAGGTCGTAGGTGCCTGCGGGAAAGCTGATGGAGTACGCACCGCCCACTCCGGTATTGTCGCCCGGGGTGAGAAGCTTGACGCCCGTGACCGGGTCGCGCACATCGATATCGGCTCCGACCACACCCACGCTCAGGCTGTTGCGTACGAGACCGGTGAGGAAGACCACAGGCTGAAGCTGGAAATTCAGCGTAGTGTCTTTGGTCACCACAAACCCCGTGCGGCTGCCCGGAAAGAGGTGGTCCGCGGGCTGTGCGCTTGCGGTGACGTCGTAGGTACGCGGCGGCACGAGCACCCTGTAATGGCCCTGGCCGTTCGTGTTGTCGTTGGGGGTGGGAACCACGAGTTGTGTGTTCACGTCCAGAAAGTCGAGGTTCGCATTCACCACAGGGACCGAACCCGGACCGGTCACCGTGCCCGACACGAACCAGCCCGACTCGAGGGTGACATCGATGGTCTGGTTGTTGTCATTGAAATCCACGTTGTCGATTTCGTAGGTCACCCAGCGGGCCAGAGTATCGAGGCTTCGCCACCTGAGCAAGTAGCTGCCGTTGGGCACGACCACGTCGTAGAACCCCGTGAGGTCCGAGTTGTCGCCCGGGGTTTCCAGCTTGGTGCCGTTACCTTCGTATACGTTGATGTCGATGCCGGCCAGAGGCGAGAGCGACGTATTGCGCACGAAGCCGGAGAGAATGTTGCCCGCCTCCAGCTGCGCATCCACCGTAGTATTGCCTGACACAGAAATCCCGGTCACGAGGAGGTGAAGCAGCCCCGTGGACGCCGGCGGCACGAATTGCATCTGGTAGCTGCCGGCTGGGATCCCTGTGACGGAGTAGAAGCCCGACCCATTGGTGAGGGTGGGCGGTATCCCGATGGGTACGCCCGTTCCGGTAAAGAGCCGAACGTCCACGCCACTCACGGGCTGGTTTCCGGATTGCGTGGTCACCGTCCCCGAAAGCGTAAACGCCAGGGCCGGAGTGGAGACCGTCATTCCGGCCAGGAGGGCCAGTCCGCGCAGGAACTTCCGAGCATGAGCTTGTGAATTCATAAGTACACCTTTCTGCCTTCGTGACATCCTATGGCCATCGCTCAGCGCAAGAGCAACAGCTTGCGCGCCGCCATGTCATCCTTGGTTTCAATGCGATAGAAATACAGTCCGCTGGGAACCTGATCACCGTTCGACGTCGTGCCATCCCAGGTCGTGGAGTACGCACCCACAGGGAAGGTTCCGGAGACCAACTCCGCTATGTGCCGGCCCAGAACGTTTACAATCGTCACCGTGATGAAGTTCTCCCTCAATAGCGTGAAGGGGATCCGGGTGGCCCCGTTGAACGGGTTGGGGTAATTCTGGAACAGTACAAAGGCGTTCTCAGGCAGCGTGCCGTCACTGGCGGCCAGCACAAACGCAAAGGACGTGTCGCCTTGTATGGAAACTCCGGTGTTGGTGAGCCCCAGGAGGCTTGATCCGGTCGGCGGATCCACTCTGAGGGTATAGCGATCGTCCGGGATGGCCACGCTCACGAACCCCGTCGAATCCGCATTGTCAAACGGCGTGTACACTTCCGTCGCCGTCGTCTCAGAAATGAAATCGAGATCCGCTCCCTCGGCCGGCCGGCCGAACGCATCCAGCACCGTGACGCGCACCAGATGTCCGGCCCCGAGAATTACCGGGCTCCACGTGGTGTCCACGTTAAACGTGGCGCCCGGTATCTGCATGCCCACCAGGCGGCTGCCCTGCGGCGGGGCCAAAAGCACATTGAATTGGCCCACCGGCACGGCCACCTGGTAGTAGCCCAGGGAGTCGGTGAGATTGTTGATCATGGTGACGGTGCGGCCGTCGGACGCGTGCCGCAAACCGATGTGAACCAGCGGCACGCCCAATCCGGCCTGATCTATGATGCGACCACCCAGCGCCACGCGCGCCGCCTCCACCATCTGGAAGTCGAGCGACGTGTCTGTTTGAAGGTTCACACCCACCTGCTCCAGTGGATCAAAGAGTGAGCCTACGGGAGGGTCGATCTGCACGGTGAACAGGCCGGGCGGTACGGCCACCATAGCCAGTCCGGCCGTGTCGCTGTTATCGCCGGGCGTGAACAGTTTCAGCCCGGTGCTTTCCTGCGTAAAATCGAAGTCGGCGTTGGCGATGGGCAGTCCCGCCGTGTCGTGAACGAACGCCGTCACTCTCAGGCCGCGGCTCAGGGTCTGATCGAACGTCCGATCTCCGCCGATCGCCACGCTGTCGTACAGTACACCCAGAAACGCACTGCCTCGCGGCGGAACGAATCGCAGATCGAAGTATCCAGTGGGCACGGCCACCTGGTACCGGCCCAGGGAATCGGTGGTGTTGTTGGACACGCGGATCTTGGCGCCGGTGACGGGTTCGCGCAACTCGACGTCGATATTCGGCACGGCCACAGCCGCCTCATCGGATACACGGCCACTCAGCAGGACTCCTTCGAGAAGGGTGACGTCGATCGTGGTATCGCGCGCAATCAGCACGGAGTCCAGCTGCTGGCCGCGGAGTCTCGAACCCGGCGGCGGATCGAAGCGCAGCCGGTACGAGGCGGGCGACAGGACCAGCCAGTAGCGCCCCGTCACAGGATCGCTGTTGTCGTCGGGTGTGAACACCCTCCCGCCGGGAAGCCGGTCCGCATCGGTGTCCACGTTGCCCACGGGATTCCCGGCCGTATCCCTGATGGTGCCCGATACAGCCACTCCGAGATCGAGCTCTACATTTAATTCCAAGCTGGTGCTCAGGTTGAACCCTCCGAACTGCTTTCCCAGGAAGTGCGATCCCGGCGGCGGAGCAAACGTAACGGTGTATTCACCGGGCAGAACGCAGACGTTGTAGAAACCCGTGACATCGGTGTTGTCGTTGGGCGTCGTGAGTTTTACGCCGGTGACGGGATCTATGAAATCAAGATCCACATCGGCAATGGGATTGCCTGACGCGTCTCTCACAAAGCCCGACAGGCAGGGGATCTGCGCCGACACCGGGGCCGCGACCGGCGCCAGGCAGAGTACGAAGGCGCACCACACCGCACGCCACCGGGCGCGCAGGGACTTCAGAACACACCGGATCAAAGGCTTCACACTTTCACAGTCACGTTGATCTGATTGAGGAAAGCGGTTTCCTGTCGCGGTTCAAACGCAGCACCGGGGCTGAACAAGGCAGACGTCCACCGCAGCGACACCGTATCCCAGAGCGTGGGGAGCCGGATCACCATATCCAGAGCCCAGCCCAGCTCGGTGCTCACCCCGTTGGGTCGCGCCGGGGGATCCAGCAGGTCCGCGCCCTTGACCTCGGTATCCGCTTCGGACTGAGCATAGGAGTGGTACACCAGTTCCAGAGAAGAGCGCCGGGTCGGCCTCACGCCCACTCCGGCGGTGATCACCTGAAGATTGGAGAGCTCCGGATCGAGCACGTTGCCGTAGTACTTGGTGCGACTCAGTCCGCCCAGACGGGCGGCATTGTCTTCATAGGCGGTCTGGCGAAACGTGTGATCGATATCGTCCGCGCCCGTGTCATCGCCGCTGGCGGCTGCGTACCCCAGTGTGAGGGCCGGCCTGAGCGGCACCCTGTCTGCCGAGAGCGTGGTGCCGAGGTCCACGGCCCAGGCCTCCACCGTTTCGAACTTATCCTCGCCGCGCTGCGCGGACAGATCGGCCCAGGCCTGCACAAAACGGTTCACCTCGCCGGAATAGTGCACACCCATCCACACCGGCTGGCGCTTGCGCGCTTCATCGCTGTCGCGACGGGCCAGCACGTAGCCGGCTGCCTGGCTCTTGTCATTCGTGTACCAGCGCACGGCAAAGTACAGGTCGGTCCACGTGCTGAACTGGTCCTTGATGGGATGGACGGCGTGGATCACGGCCGCTTCGCACACCAGGGGCACGGAGGCGCGGTACAGAATGCGAACGGCATCGAGGTACTCGTCGAACAGCCACTCGCGGGGGTCACGAAATCTCTGACGCCCCACCATGACCATCAGGTCCGACAACCCCGGCGGCCGGAAGAGCGCATAGAGCTCGGAAAAATAGGCCTGCAGGTCGTCGTCGGTGACATTCTGCTCATTGATATGACGGAGGATCTTCTGAAGGCGGAAACTCGCGTGGAAACGCAGGGAGTTGCTGGCATACACCGACAACAGCGCGCGCACCTGGTGATTGGTGGCCAGTTCGTCCGTGTCGGCTGAGGTGGTGAGGTCGTACTCGGACCTGTCGTAGGCGTTGAGCCGGTACTCCAGCGCGCCATGGACCGCGCGCCCGAACGTCCACCCCTTCTGTATGTCTTCGATGCTCCCACGACCCAGGTCGTCAAGAAGTTCCTTGTCGCTGGGCACCGCCGAGCCTTCCGCGTCGAGTATGTCGGTCTCGTTGACGAGCAGAATAAGCAGGCCCGACATGTCCAGCGTGTCGGGCGCCTCTCCGTCCAGGTGCACCCGAGTGATCGTGCCCTTGATCTTGTCGCTCTGCTTGATTCCCTGGGTGGTGATTTTTCGGGCGGACCAGGCGCCGAGGCTGTCCACTTTGCAGGTGACCTCGATCCGCCGGCCCGCCTTCAGATCGTTGGCAGAGGAAGATCCGCCACCGTCCTCGACGAATTCCGTCAGACCGGGCACCGCAATGCGCTGGCCGTACATGAGCATTACGCCGGTCTTCGCATCGAAGTTTTTGACGGTGCCTCTGAGTTTGGGGCTGCGGGGATTGGGCAGGATTTCGATGTTCTCAGCCACGAACGCACCCAGGCTGTCCCAGGTGCCTTCGATCTCGAGCGCCATTCCCGCCTTGGCATGCAGCTGCATGTATTCTGGAGCGCCCGCCTGCACCCGGGACCCCGGCAGGGTGCTCAAGCAGAGGACCAGGGCCGTCGTGTGGAGTGCACATATGAGCCCGCTTCGCGCACCGAGTTGATGGACTATTCTAGGCACTGCTTTGACTCCTCCAGTAGCGCAGGGGTGATCCTCCGCCAGCGCGGACGCAACGCGTACAACGCGGCGAGGCGAAGAAGAGTAGCCGCCTCCCAGAAGCGGCGTGGTTCCATAGATTCGTGGCGGCCTGCCGAATACCCTTCCTCAAAGGCCCCGCGGGCCAGTCTGAGATGGGCCTGGTCTTCGGGGTGCTGCAGGGCCCTGAGCGTGAGATGCGCGCAGAAGTTTCCCACGTCGAGTGCCGGATCTCCAAACGACAGGGTGTCGCAATCCAGCACGGTGACGCCTTCCGGCGAATACAGTACCTGCTTGTCGTAGAAATCGCCGTGTATGAGGGTCACCGTGTTACCGGCCAGGGCGGTCTTCTGTTCCCAGGACTCCAGGGCTTCACGAAACCGGGAAGCGAGCCCTGGAAAAATCTCGCTGACCAGTGCCACCTGGCGTCTGAGGGTTTCCGTCTCGGAGTGCGTATTCCGGGTGCCTTCCTGGCCGCGATGACTGTGAATCTGTGCCAGCACTGCGCCGGTTGCTTTGCAGGCTGGCACCAGACTTGGGTGGCCTGTGAGCTCGTGAAGCGATTTGCCCGGAGCCAGGGGAAAGAGTTCAACCCCCGTGGCCGACTGTGTCACCAGCGGTGTGATCCAGAGCGACTCGGGCAGGCTCCGGCTGGATCGGCCCTCCGCCACCGCCGCCTGGACCGCTTCGCTTTGCGCGGCCCTGGTTCCAGGCCGTGACAGCCTGCCGATTACGGTGCGAGAGGCCGGCCTCGAGCCGTTGCCGGCATGCCAGGCGAGGTCGTAGCGCAGAGTGCAGCGGCGCGCGAGTCGGTAAGAGAGCACCTGCAATTGCGAAAGTACCGAGTGCTTCACACCGCTCCAGGCTCCGCCCAAAGGCTCGAGCGCTTCGTGCAATTGCACCGAGGCGCGATCCGGAGACGCCCAGTCGGCCAGAGAGTTCAGCTCTGGATCGAACGGGAAGATGGGTACCACCAGCCCCAGATCGGCCTGCAGCAGGACGCGATCCGGGTGTTGCTGCACGTAGGCGGGCCACGCCGCGCCGTGCGGCAGTAGCTCTGCGCAAACCACCTGCGAGTCGGCGCTCGACGCATGGGGTAACTTAAAGTGCAGCTCATATTGAATCACGAACCCGCCCCGCCCGCGCGGGAACACGCGCGACACATACACGTGCTGCAGCGTGCCGGAAGCGGGGAGCAGTCGAGCGGCATGGCGGTGGAAGATCTCCCCCATGCGGGTCTCGTCGGTAGCCAGTTCGAGGTGCCTGAAGTCGCTCGACATGTTCATGGCAGGAGGGTGGCGGCCAGGTCCAGGAGGTCGCGCGTGCGTTGTCGCCAGCCGGGTTGAAGTGTTCGAAATGGATGCGCGGAGAGTTGAACCAGCGCCGCGGCCGTCCAGAAAGCCAGACGAGTGGCCTCCACGTTTACTCCACCGGCCTGCTCGTAACCGGCCAGCATGGCGGCGGCCAGGCCGCGGGAGTCCTCCGCCCGGCCCTGGCTTTGAAGCACATGCGCGTGAGCACAGAAGTTGCCCAGGTCGGCCGCGGGATCCCCCAGATAGGAGCGGTCGAAATCCAGGAGTGCGGCCCGACCGGTTTGCACGAGTACCTGGCCATGGTGAAAATCGCCGTGCACGAAAACCGGCTCCACCTTCCGATTCGAGCTGGCCTGGTTTCGCAGGCTATGGGTCAGTCGATCCATGGTGTCCCGTGACTCGGGCAGCACGCGGGTGAGCGCCAGCGCCGTCGAGACCACTTCTTCTATCACGTCCGGCGTGGTGCGCACGGGCACGCTGGCCTGGCGCACGCGATGCAGGTGGGCCAGCGCCGCCGCTGCCCGAAACACGGCCTGCGTGTCGACCTGCGGCTGAAAGAACTCCGCCAGCGGGCGCCCGGGGAGCGCTTCAAGAATGAGCAGGCGCCGTTCGGGCACGTAGCCGTACGTCACAGGGACCACCGGCCCGTGGCCGGACTCCATGTGACCGCGCAAATCTTCCATGAGCGTATGAATCCGCTCCCCTCGCGCATCGGCATAGGTTCTCACGAACACGCGCAGATCTTCCCTGGCGCCCGTGACCCGGTGCACGGCGCGCGTCGAAAGAGCGATCACGGCGCGCTTCTCCGGCTTGTAACGCACGGTGTCGGCCACCAGCCTGCGATCGGACAGGCGCCAGGAGGGACCGGCGTACGGCCCAGGGTGCTCGTACAGCAGACGTTGCAATTTCTTGGGTTGGCTCAAGATGGCCAGGCCCGAAAGGTGCGCGTCGTTGGGGTAGGCATAAAACATGGCGGGAATGCCGGGGAAGGCCACGAAGGGCTTAAGAGCACCTGCCACGACCCACTCCTGCGCGCGCGCCTTGCCATGGGCCAGGGCGAAATCGGGGGGCGTGAAGCA
>DAIOGN010000095.1:2258-14015 GCA_036745245.1 Candidatus Zixiibacteriota bacterium | reverse complement strand
CAAGCGCGCAGGAGCAGTTCAGGTATTGAACAGGACGGGCCCCGGCACGGAGAGCGTGATTCAGACGGGCGGGCGCCAGAGCAGATTGCGGAAGACCATGCGAACAAAGCGCACCGTGTCGGCTCCCGGCCGGATGTGCGAGGCGCTGCCGCCGTACACGGTGGACACGGGCACCTCGCCCACACGCAGACCCATGCGCCCGGCGCGGATAATCTGCTCCGACTCCATGTCGTAGCGCGATCCATCCAACGGCACTTCCATCGCACGCTTCGACAGGTAACGATAGCCCGACTGACTGTCGGCCACCGAGGTTCCCGCGAGCGCGGATGTGACGAGGCTGGTCACGCGATTGGTGAGGTAGCGGTCGAGCGGCATGTTGTCGATGTCGTAGTTGCGCGTGCCGATCACCACGTCGTAATGATTCGCCGCCTCCAGAAACCGCGGCAGTTCCTCCGGCAGATGCTGCAGGTCGGCATCCAGGGCCACGGCTCCCGCGTAGCCCCGGCGCACCACTTCGGCGAACGCCGTCTGAAGTGCGCGACCCTTCCCCTGGTTCACTTCATGGCGCAGAAGCGTGGCACCCGTTGCCTCGATGGCCCGCGCGGTCCCGTCGCCCGAACCGTCATCGACGCAGTAGATGTGCTGGGGGGAAACGAACGGCGCCACCCGCTTCACCAGTTCACCGATGGTGGTCTCCGCCTTGTAGCAGGGTACGACCACAGCGATGGGGTGAGGCACGCGTACAATGTGCCGGAGGTGTTCGGCCGGGCCAAGCGGGTTCTGGTGTGGTGGAGATTGCCTGAGTGATTGGTCGGGGCGAGCCGATTCGAACGGCCGACCTCTCGCACCCCAAGCGAGTGCGCTAACCAGGCTGCGCTACGCCCCGACGCGATGCAGGGGACCCAATAAACCCACCCGGGCGGGCGGGATCAATTCAATTTCTTGCGCAGGGACTTCAGCTCGGAGACGGCCTCCGCCACCACCGCCTTCAGCCGCTCGTTCTCCTTGCGCAGCTTCTGGTGTCCGTCGCGCCGCCCCATCTGGATCTGGCGGCGTGCCCCTTCGATGGTGTACTTCTCGGTGTAGAGAAGCTCCTTGATGACGCGCAACTCGTCGATGTCGGACTGCTTGTAGAGCCTCAGCCCCCCATGGCTCTTCTTGGGCACGAGCGTGGGGAATTCCTTCTCCCAGAAACGCAGCACGTAGGGCTCGAGGTCGAGCATTTCCGACACTTCCCGGATCGAGTAGTACAGCTTCATTTCAGGCATACGTGGTCGCCTCTTCTTTAAGAGCCCGTGTCATGAGCGACCGGGCCGCGTCCGCTGCTTTCTTGCCCTCGTACAGAACCGCATGCACCTGTTCGGCGATCGGCAGTTCCTGACTGAATGTCTGTCCCAGTTCGAGTGCCGCGGGTGTGGTCGTGACGCCCTCGGCCACCTCGGTCATGCCGCTGAGAATCTCGGTGAGACTCTTCCCCTGCCCCAGTTCGTAGCCCACGTGCCGATTGCGTGAGTGACGGCTGCAGCAGGTCGTGATGAGATCGCCCATGCCGGCCAGTCCCGCAAAAGTTTCCCAGCGCCCCCCCAGCTTCTGACCCAGCCGGGTGATTTCGGCCAGGCCTCGCGTGATGAGGGTGCCGCGCGCGTTGTCGCCAAAGCCGAGCCCGTCGCACATGCCGGCCGCCAGAGCCACCACGTTCTTGAGCGCGCCGGCCAGTTCCACGCCGCGCCGGTCGCCCGACGCGTACACTCGACAGTAGGGTGACGACAACTCCTCCTGCAGCCGCGCACGAACGCGGACCGCCTTGCCCGCCAGCACCAGGCTGGTGGGCATGGAACGAGCCAGTTCTTCCGCGTGGCTGGGACCCGAGAGGGTGAATACGTGGCTGCCACTCGGTGCAAACGCCGACAGCACGTCGCCGGACGTGGAGAGTGTTTTCTGCTCGATGCCCTTGGCGGCATTTATCCAGGCTCCGGCGCGTTCGGTCCAGGTGCGGCCCGAGAGGAAAGCGCGCATGGCCTGTGTGGGAACCGTGAACACGTAGGCGTCGGCGTCGGAGGCCACCTCGAAGTCGGCCGTCACACGCACCGCTTCGTGCAGGCGGCAGCCCGACAGTCGTGTTTCGAAAGCGCGATTGCGTGCGAGAAGGTCTGTGGTGTGGGGATCACGGCCCCACAGGGTCACTGAGTGACCGCTTTTGGCAAGCAGGTCGGCCAGAGCGAACCCCCACGCTCCGGCGCCGAAAACCGTGAATGTGGTTGATGAACCGATGCTTTAACCAATCCGCCTATTTCTGTCGGGTCAAGCGGGTTTCTGTTCCCGCAATCAGACGGCGGATGTTGGCCCGGTGGGTCACGATGACCAACGCTGGAAGCGCCACGCAGAAGGCCAGCCAGAGCCAGTAAGGGCGGGGCTCGGTCCGGACGTACTGCCAGACGGCGGCCACTGCGAACGCTGCGGTGGCCGAAAGGGAGCCCACCGACACGATGCGCGTCGGCAGGAACCCCACGAAGAATGCCAACAGCCCGCAAAGCGCCGCCATGGGGGCGATGGCAAACGTCACACCCAGGGCGGTGCCCACGCCCTTGCCTCCCTTGAATCCGAGAAAGGGATTGAACACGTTGCCGGCGATGGCCACAAGTCCCGCCAGGATCTGCCAGGACACACTCGCAGGCGCCGGCCCAAAGGCGAGGAAGACCGGCACGGCCGCCCCCTTGAGAGCGTCGAAGAGAAGCGTGGCAATGCCCCAACCCCAGCCGGCGGCGCGCACCACATTCGTGGCGCCGATGTTCCCCGAGCCGGTGCGGCGCAGGTCGATGCCGCGGGTGGCACGCACCACGAGCAGGCCTGTGGGAAGCGTGCCCAAAAGAAACGCAGCAATGAGCGCCAGGACGATCACGCTTTGCTTCCACCTCTGGGACGCACGGACACCACCACCGGCACGCCTTCAAAACTCCAGCGCTCGCGAATCTGATTCTGCACGAACCGGCAGTACGAGTCGGGCACCAGTTCGGGATGGCTGCAGAACATGATGAACCGGGCCGGGCCCGCCTGCGGCTGCGTGATGTAATAGATGCGCACGGGTTTGCCGTGCACGGCGGGCGGCGGTCGTTTCTCGAGCACTTCGGCGAGGAAGTCGTTGAGTTCCGAGGTGGGCACCCGTTTGGTCATCTCCTGGTGCACCTCCAGGGCGCGGTCGAGGAGCTTGGTCACGTTCCGTCCCGACAGCGCGCACACGTACACCACCGGCACGAATCGGACGAACGGTGCACGGTATTCCAGCTCCTTCTTGAAGCGGTCGGCCTTCTTGTGATCTTCTTCCGCGAGCAGGTCCCACTTGTTGACGGCCAGCACCATGCCCTTGCCCGACTCGATGATCTGAGCGGCGATGTGTTCGTCCTGGGTCGTGATGTTTTCGTGCGCCTCGATCACGAAGATGGCTACCTGCGATCGGCGCAATGCCTGCAGCGTTCGTAACGTGGTGAAGTACTCGATGTCCTCCTCCACGCGGCTGCGTCTGCGCAGGCCCGCCGTGTCGACCAGCGTGATGCGGCGACCGGCGTAGTCGAGTTCGGTGTCCACCGAGTCGCGTGTGGTCCCGGGCACCGGCGACACCACGATGCGCTCGGTACCCAGAAGCGAGTTCACGATGGAGGATTTGCCTACGTTGGGCCGGCCCACCACGGTAACGCGCACCTTGGTCTCATCCTCCACCGCATCGGAGGCGGGAAGCGCAGCCACAATCACGTCGAGCAAATCTCCGATGCGGCGACCCGACTCCGCCGCCACGTACATCGGTTCTCCCAGGCCCAGCCGGCTGTGCGATGTGGCCTCGAGTTCGGCCGCCTCGTGATCGACCTTGTTCACGACGTGGATGACCGGGCGGCCGCTTCTGCGCAACATCGAGGCCAGGCGGGTGTCCACGTCCTGCAGGCCCACCTGCGAGTCGGTGACCAGCACGATCACGTCGGCCTCGGCCATGGCGGCTTCGGCCTGGGCGCGAACCTTCGGATCGATGTCGCCTTTGGCATCTTCCAGGTACCCGCCGGTGTCGGCGATGAAGAACGGCCGGCCGTTCCAGTCGGCCAGGGCGTACGTGCGGTCGCGCGTCGTTCCGGGCACATCGGCCGTGACCGCCTGACGGCGCTTCAGAACCCTGTTGAACAGGGTCGACTTTCCCACGTTGGGGCGGCCGATGATGGCCACCAGCGGAGCGTTCACCTCAGACTTCCGTGAAGACGCGACATCTGCGGGGCAAGAAGCAGCGTACGAAACTGCGGCAGGAAATCGTAGTCGGTGGCCAGCACGGGCATGCCCAATTCAAGCGAGAGATCCGCAAGGGACCGATCGTCGAGCGTGATGCCCTCTGTGTTGAGGCAGTTCGGCGGGAGCAGAACCACGCCATCTTTCGCACCGGCTGCTTTGAGAGCGTGGACGATGTCGGCGCCCAGAAGAAGTCCCGACACCGTGACGGTGTCGCCATAGTAGCGATTGGTGGCCACCACGGGCACCAGGTCGAGCCCCACGATGCGCTGAAGCGGTTCGAACACTCGTTCCGAAAGAAACGTTGCGGCCGAGGTTCCGGTGACCCAGTACACGCGCAGGGGCGTTTCGAGCGACTCCGGCAGGTTGCGCCGACCCGCCTCGAAATGATCCAGGAACTTGCGTACAAGGCCCACGCCATTCTCGATCTGGGCGAAGTCGTCGTAGTAGGGAGCGCGCGGAAACGGCAACCCGGCGATCACGAAGTACTCGTCGGCCACGTACGCGAACTCCGTTCCCCAGCGCTCGCGGAAGCCGCGGCCCCACCGGCGGTACTCCGGCACCACTTTGCGGGCATTGGCCCGCGTCACGGTGGCCACACTCGGCAGGTCGGTGCGATGCTTCGTGAGACCTACCGGCACCAGGGCGAGGGTCTCCACCGCCGGATAAAGAGACGCCAGGTCGAAGACGGTCTGCTCCAGGGCCGCGCCGTCGTTGAACCCCGGAATCACCACCACCTGCGTATGCATGCGGATTTTGGCCTTCGCCAGGCGCCGCAGAAGCGGCATGATGTCGGGTGCCTTCGGGCTGCGCAGGAACTCGCGGCGAACGTCGTCGCGCGTGGAATGCACCGAGACATACAACGGGCTGAGGCGCTGGTCGATGATGCGCTCGAGGTCGCCCTCTTCGAGATTCGTAAGCGTGATGAAGTTTCCGTAGAGGAACGAGTAGCGGAAATCGTCGTCCATGATGTACAGGTCGCGCCGCAGTTCCTTCTTGGGCTGCTGGAACACGAAACAGAAGTCGCAGTAGTTGTTGCACGCTCGGATCGGCATGGGCTCGAACACGAGACCCAGGTCCATGTCGGGATGGTGCGACACGCTCACGCGGAAGCGCGACCGGTCGGGGCGCTGGAACTCGATATCGAGATCGTCCTCGGCGGCGGCGAAGCGCACGTCCAGGAGATCCCGCATGGCCACTCCGTTAATCGTAAGGAGGGTGTCCCCGGGCGCGACCTTGCTCGGCCCCAGGGGACCGTCGGGGTGCACCTTTTCCACTTTTACCATAGACGGGACAAGGTAATGTCAGGCAGCGGTCGCCGAAAGCGGCGTTAAGCGCCCACCGGTACTCCAAACCCGCCTTGACGCCCCCCGGGAGGCCGTCTATATTCTCGCGACCTTTTGGGGCCGTAGTTCAGTTGGGAGAACGCTTGACTGGCAGTCAAGAGGTCAGGGGTTCGACTCCCCTCGGCTCCATTTTCCCGGGCGATATTTGCCTGCCCGCCTCACTCCCCCGGTGCACCGACCGTTACGGGCCCGCGGTTAGTGCGTGATGCCGTTTTCGGTGAGCACGCGCGACCAGGGCACGGGTGGCATGGTGTTGTGGGTGCCGCTCACTTCGATGAACTTGCAGAGAGCCCCCTTCGCAGCGCACAACAGCACCGCGTGTTCGTAGGGGACGATCTCATCCTGCTTGGAATGCAGCACGACGGTGCGACACTTCACTCGCGACAGGTGGTCCCGCGTGTCGAAGCGGTAGCGAAGAAGCATGCCCACCGGCACCCAGGAGTAGTGAATCCGGGCCACGTCCGGAAGCGACGTGAAGCTGGCCTCGAGCACGAGAAGCAGAGGATTCACGGCCGCTGCCAGCTGGGCGCCCACCGCACCGCCGAGCGACTCCCCGTAGATGATGATGCGATTCGATGGGAAGCCCCGCTTCACCAGCCAGGAGAAGGCGGAGGAAGCGTCCACGTACATCTGGGATTCCGACGGATCCCCTGTGGACCAGCCATAGCCTGCGTAGTCGAATGCGAAGACCGCCAGCCCGGCGTCGTGAATCGCCTGGATCTGTGCCAGACGGTCGCTGATGTTCCCGGCGTTGCCGTGGCAATAGAGCACTGCGGGTTGTCCCGGTCGCCCTTCGAGAAACCAGCCGTGAAGGGTCTCCCTACCCGAGGTCAGGGTGACGTCCTCGAACTCGAGCTTGTTCTGAGAGGGGTTGGAGCGCAGCTGCCGCACCGGGTAAAAGACGAGTCGCGACTGCCAGATATAGAGCGCACCCAGAATGGCCAGGTAGCAAATGGCCACAGTGGCCCCCACGATCCAGAGTAAACGCATGCAATTCGAGGATGCCGCGCCAGGGGCCCGTGATCAAGGGCTGGATGCACAGATGAGGACAACTCCGCCTTCGCGGTCCGGTCCGTCGAGGGCATGGCCACCCCTTGCGGCCCAAGTCTTTCGACGCGCGGGGCGGTGGAATCACGTATATTGGACACATGGAACTCTGGCTGGTCTACCTGATTGCGGCGGCCGTTCTGGTCGTGGCGTCGGTTCTGGTGGTGTTGATCCTTCGGCTGTCGCGTGCCGTGGCGGAAGCGCAGCAGCTGTTGGCGCGCGTCAACGAAATGACTCCGCGGGTCGACCGAATCCTGGCCGAAACCGAAGCGGAACTGGCGGAGATTCGCCAGGTGACCCAGAAGGTGAATGCCATGGCAACCCATGCACTCACGATCACCGAAAAGGCGGCCGCAGTGGCCCATCCTGTGCTGGATACGGCAGGGTCATTCGCCAAACCGCTGAAGTACATCACGGCTACCGTCGCTGGCATTCAGGCGGTGATGCAGCTCTTCCGCCAGAGGCACGGTCAGAATCACGACGCTGACCAGGAGTCAGACGACGCAACAAGTGAAGTGTCGGGCGGTGCCACAGAGACCCTGACACCCCGACCACAGTCTACGGAGGTTTGAGATGAGCAACAAAACAGACAACCTGCTGGCATTCATCGTGGGTGCCGCGATCGGCGCGGTGGCCGGCGTGCTTCTGGCCCCCGATTCAGGCGCCAACACGCGCAAGAAGCTGAAGTCGAAGCTCGAGGACCTGAAGGAGAAGGGTGCCGAGAAACTCGACCTGGTCGAGGAGAAGGTACGCGCGAAGACGCAGACCCTGGTGGGCGAAGCTGAGAATCGCGTGGCCGCCGTGAAGGCCGCGGTGAACGAGGGCAAGGCGGCGTACGTGCGGGAGATGAAGAATCCATAGCTGAGGAGTTGCGGCCTTCGGTCTGCTTCAAGATGCAGCGCCCCAAAGGCCGCTGGCTGCGTACCGCTGTATCCAACCCCTTCGGACTGGCTGGTAAGTTGCAGCCGCCCGTGTAGCCGCGGCATTTCAACCGCCGCCGATTTGGCTGGTCGTGTCCGCCGTCCAGACATACATTGAGCCTGCGGTGGCCACAGGGCCTCGCCGCCGCAAGGGGCTGTGTCAATGCAAGCTCTCCGCTTCACCGGATCGGTGATTCTCACCGCCGGCACGTTTCTACTCGCTTCAAAGATCTCCGCTCAACAGCAGAATCCGTGGACGGTTGGCGGAACCCCCAACGAAGATGTACGAAGTGTTACGTTTGTTGGGTCCCGCGGCCTCATTTCAGTTCAGCATGGGGTGCTAGTGTACGACTTTTCGGACCCTTCCTCGCCCCAGATGGTGACTCGTTTGGATCTCCCCGAACGCTGGCCGGGCCAATTGCACGGACAATTCGAGATCGTGGTGAGGGGCGACCACGCCTTTGTGCCGTCCTTCGACCTGGGCTTCTACGTTGTGAGTATTGCAGACATCGACTCTCCGATCGTCGTGGGCGCCACCAACCGGCCGGGTTCCGGACGCTGCGTTGCACTGTACGGAGACTACGCCTACGTCGCGGGTACTCCATACGTGCCCGGGTATGTCGTGGACATATCTGTCGTTCAAGATCCTCATGTGGTGGACAGCTTTACATTTCTTGATGGCGGACTGTTTGAGGCCCAGGTGCTGGGCTCCCTGATGTACGCCGCCTCAGGTCACGTCTACGTGGTCGATCTGACCATTCCGCTCAAACCCGCGGTGATGGACACCTTCCCATTCGTGGGTTCCTGCCTGGATTTTGATGTGCAGGGGGCCAGAGTTCACGTCATCGACAACTTTTACCGTTCGGCCCTTCGCGGAATGGGCTCGTACGATATCTCGAACCCCGCCTCCCCGGAGTTTCTGGGCAAGCTGATGAACGGAGGCGATGATGTGGCCATCACGGCTCGCAACGACCGGGCCTGGGTGCTCAACAGTCCCGCCGGCCTGTATGCCGTGAACATCTCCGACCCCACCCAGCCGACCATGATCACCTGCTATGCCACCGGTACGGCGGCTCCGTGCCTCTACCCGATTACCGCCATTTCGGCCGCCTTCGACGTGATCCTCCACGATCAGTATGCTTTCGTGAGCGCCGGCTGGTCGGGCCTCCTGGCGTACACGCTTCAGGCAAGAAGCGACGTTAATGCGGACGGGGTTCCGAATTCGACCGACATCATAGTCCTCGTGAATCACGTCTTCAAGTCGGGCGCCCCGCCGGCGTCCCCGACGCAGGCAGACACCAATTGCAGCGAAGACCTGACGGCGGCCGATGTGATCATCCTGGTGAATTATGTGTTCAAGGGCAGCGACGTGCCCCTGTGCCCCTGACGTGAAGCCGCCTTGTGTTCTCTGTCCAACCGTACTCGTCGCAGGATCGGTCTGAAGGAGCCTGGATGCTGAACGCCATTCGCACTTTGAACCGAACCGTGATCGCGGTGACAGTACTCGGCCTCGCCCTGGTGCCCCGGGCTCTCGCCGGCGATTCGTCCCAGCCACCCCACCGATTGTCGCCCATCATCGCGGACAGTACGACAAATGTCGGTCTTCGCAACGTCACCGTGGCGGGGCACTGGGGCTTCTGTTCCATCGCAGCCGGGCTGTTGGTGCTGGATCTCACCGATCTGTCGGCACCCCAATTCGTGACCCGCTTGGAGATCGGAAATCCCCGGCCACCACAGGCCACCGGCCACTTCCGTGTTGAAATCCAGGGTCGCTTCGCCTATCTGCCGCACTGGCTGGAAGGCCTGTACGTGATCGACATCTCCGATCCGGCCCAGCCGCTGGTGGTGGGGCACCTGGCCTCCCCCGACCGGGTCCGCAGTATCGAAGTTCATGGTCGCTACGGTTACCTGGCGGGTGCAGATCAGGCCCTGAAGACGATCGACCTCTCAGACCCCACGCAACCAATGGTGGTTGATTCCATCCTCGACCACTTGCTGGTCTATGACTTCTGCGTCGTGGGGACCCACCTGTATGCGGCTGCGCACTTCCTCTACACCTTCGACATCACGGACCCGGCCCACCCGGTGCTCCTGCATACGTTCACCGAAACGGCGTGGGCCTATTCTGTAGCGGTGCAGGGCACCCAACTCTTTGTGGCCGACATACACGTCGTTCAAAGCGGCGGCCTGCAGGGGCTCGGTGTGTTCGACATTTCCACGCCCGATGTTCCGGTTCTCCTGGGCAGCAATCCGCAACACGCCGTTGACGAGGATGCCGTGCCGGTGGGCAACCACTGCTTCATGACCAACGAGAACTCCGGACTCCATGCCGCCGATGTTTCCAACCCGGAGCAACCGGTCTATGTCAACTGCTATGAGACGGGAGTTCCTCCGCAATGCGCCGGCAGCTTTGAAGGATCGTACACCAATTCGTCCAGTGTCGCGGTGGTGGATGGGTTTGCGTACGTGTCATGCGACCAGGGTCTTCTAATCTACGCGCTGGACAGTCGGGGCGACATCAACGCCGACGCGAAGAAGAACGCGGCGGACATCATCCTGCTGGTGAATTACGTCTTCAAGTCGGGGCTGCCGCCGAACCCGGTGGAGCAAGGCGACACCGAGTGCCTGGGAGGCATCACCTCCGCGGACATCATCTATCTCGTGAATTTCGTGTTCAAGGGCTCCACGCCGCCCGTGTGTCCATAGATGGCGCACGGGACGGGGTCACGTACGCACCTGGAGGTGCACCATGTACCTGCGATCAAGAGTTGGAATGCTCTGCGGTCTTCTCCTGGGCCTTCTCACAGGATCAACGAGTCAACCAGTCAACGCTTCCGTACCCTGGGTCGTGCCGGGCACTGCGGGGGAAGATGTCCGGAGCGTCACCATGGTGGGGCCGTACGCCCTGGTGTCCTTGAGGGCCGGGATGCGCATCTATGACTTTTCCGTAGTGTCGGCTCCCGAACTCAAGTCGAGCCTGGATTTGCCGGACCGCTGGCCGGCCGACAACCTCGTCGGGCAATTCCGAATTGTCGTCCAGGATGGACTGGCGTATGTGCCCGCCTGGGACAACGGATTCTACGTCGTGGATATCTCCGATGTCAGTGTTCCCGTGGTCATTTCGCAGGCACTAATCGGCCAGGATGTACGTTGCGTGCAGCCGTTCGGTGATGTAGCGATCATCGGGGGAAGCATCTACATCCAAGGCTTTCTCGTGGATATTTCCGACCCTTCCATGCCCGTGATGCTGCAACCCCTGAACATGTTCCCGGGAGGATGCTTCGACTGCGAGGTGGTCGACTCGGTGCTGTACGCGGCCACCATGCAGGTGTTTGCCATCGATCTGCACAACCCCTACTCACCGCAAGTCATAGACACCTTTCCACTGATTGCCTCCTGCGTTTCTCTGGAGGCGCAGGGATCCTACATGTTTGCTGCGAATTTCCACCCCACGTCCCCGACCTTCGGGGTCCTCTCCTACGACATCACAAACCCCGCGGAGGTTCAGTTTGTTGGCCGATACGGCGGTGAAGGCTACGATTTCGACCTGACCGTGGTCAACGACAGGGCGTGGGTGGCCAGCCACCCGTTTGGGCTCTACATACTGGATGAGTCCGACCTGTCGGCACCGTCCGTTAACTGGTGCTACGCGACGGATTCGCCTGGCTCCTGCATAGGACCCGGGTTCAGCTATCAGACCTTCGGCATCACAGTGTACGACAGTGTTGCGCTTCGCAGCGAAAGCTACGCGGGAGTGCTCGTTTACCCTCTGGACGCGCGCGGTGATGTTTCCGCAGATGGCGCAGTGACCTCTACGGACATCATCCACCTGGTGAATGTCGTGTTCAAGTCGGGCGCGCCACCGGCAGACCCCGTAGAGTCCGACATCAACTGCGACGACGAGCTGACAGCGGCGGATGTCATTCTGCTGGTGAACTATGTATTCAAGGGCGCGGACGTGCCCGTGTGTCCCTGAGGAGCAGAGCTAGCCGCGCTTCGTTGCGATGATCTCGATCACGAGCGGCGTGACCACCAGCGCGCCCGGCTGAGTCTCCGCCCGGGTGAAGGCGTCGCGAATGGCCTGGCCCCTCTCGCGCGTGAGGTGTCCCAGATCGGTGAGGCGCTGCACGCCCACTTCCACAAACGCCTTGGGCCATTGCCAGAAGTAGTTGGAGGGCGAA
>DAIOGN010000095.1:531-2248 GCA_036745245.1 Candidatus Zixiibacteriota bacterium | reverse complement strand
CCGCACGTCCGTGAGTTCGTAGCCCAGCTCCGTAAGCCAGGTCGGAAGCTGCACGCCAATGTCGGGCTCGCCGCCGTCGTCACGCCAGCTCTTCACCACCACTTTTACAAACTCTTCAAGTTCGGGGATTCTGGGCGCAGTTTTCCACGTGGAGTAGTCGAGGTACTCATGCGCCACGAGCACGCCGCCCGGGCGCAGTGACCGGGTGATTCGCTCGAGGAGCCGGCGAGGGTTCTTCACGAAGGCGAACACCCAGCGAACCCAGGCTGCGTCGGCCGGTCCGGCTGGAAGGTCGTCCCGGTCGAGATCGGCCTCCACGATCTTGATCTGTCCGAGATCGTGGGCTTTCGCGCGGGCTTCCAGTACGTCGAGAAACCTCCGCGATCTCTCCACCGCCCACACGCAGCCTGTCGGCCCCACGATCTGAGCCAGGTCCACGGTGGCCAGCCCCGGCCCTGAGCCGATGTCGAGAATCTTCCATCCCGTGGTGAATCCTGCACGACGCCACGCGTCGGAGGCGCGGGGGCGCCACACGCGGTGCTGGAGACCCAATCGCTCGACTTCGTCGTCGTGCGTGCCAAGAATGTAGTCCTTTTCCTGCTTCATACCTGTCGAAGACTCCATCGGTTACTTGTCTGCGCTACGGTGTCACGGACGGCAGCGTGTAGTGCACGCCTGCTCCGGGTCCGAGCGGAAGTTCGAGGTACACCCAGAAAAACGTCTGCGCCAGCCCCACCAGGAGCAGGCCGAATGAATACGGGAGCATGGACGCCGAGAGGCTGCCCAGCCCGAAGTCGGTGCGCCAGCGCTGACAGAACGTCAGCACGAGCGGGAAGTACACCATGAGCGGCGTAATGATGTTGGTGACGCTGTCGCCCACGCGATACGCCGCCGTAGTCATCTCGGCACTCACGCCCAGGAGCATCATCATGGGTACCAGCACGGGTGCCAGCAGTGCCCATTTCGCGGAAGCCGATCCGATGAACAAATTTACCGTGGCAGCGAACAACACGATGAGCGCAAGCAGGGCCGGCATGGGCAGGCCGGAGTGCTCGATCGCGCCTGCGCCCGTCACGGCGAAGATGAGACCGAGGTTCGACCAGTTGAACATGGCCACGAAGTGCGCCGCCACAAACGCGAGCACCAGGTAGTAAGAGAGATCGTGCATGGCGCCGGCCATCATCTTGATGCCGTCGCGGTGCGACTTCAGGGTGCCCACCGCGCGGCCGTAGGCCCAGCCCGCCGCGAGAAACATCACGAAAAACCCGGCCACCAGCGACTGGTAGAACGGCGTCAGCCGGGCCTCGGGAACAGCGGCGCCCTCATCGATCAGCGGCGTTCCGGGTCCCAGCGCGAAAAACGCCCAGAGAGCGCACACCGCCAGGGCCGCGAGAGACGCGCGCAGGAGCCCTTTCTTCTCTGCGGGTGAGAGAGGCGCATTGGCGTCGCCCAGGCTCTTCATCGCTTCGCCGTCGGGTGCTCCTGCACGCACGAGACGAGGTTCGATCACCTTATCGGTGACCCACCAGATCACCGGCAGGAACAGGACCAGCATGCCCGCAATGAAGTACCAGTTGCCGGCGATGTTGGCGTCCCAGCCCGGCACCTGTTCCGGGATGCGGGGCGCTGGACCGACATAGCGCGCGGATGGCCGGATGAGCCGCCCCGTGCGCTTCTGCTCGAGGATGTGCGCGCTCCAGCCGGCGAGGCGGGCGCA
>DAIOGN010000095.1:0-521 GCA_036745245.1 Candidatus Zixiibacteriota bacterium | reverse complement strand
TCGCGTGGAAATCACAACCCTGTTTTGGGTCTCGCCGAACAGGAGAGCATCCAGCTGTCCGGGCAGCAGGTTGGCGGAAAATCCGCCCGACACGCCCGCGAACGCCGTAACGATGCCCGCCACCGGATGTCGGCCGGCCGCCGCATAGAGCACACCCGCCAGCGGAATCAGCACCACATAGGCCGCGTCGGCCGCGAGATTCCCCATCATGCCCACGAAGGCCACGGCTGGGGTAAGCAGTGAGACAGGAGCCCAGCGCACGCCCTGGCGCATGGCTGCGGAGAACAGTCCCGAGCGTTCCGCCACCCCGGCCCCCAGCATCACCACCAGGACATACCCGAGCGGATGAAAGTGCGTAAAGGTTTGCGGCATCTCCACCCAGAGCCGGCGAATCTGCGTCGACTCCACCAGGCTCACCGCCTTCACCCCGCGATCGGCATGGCCCGATCCGCGCACCCACAACAGCCGCGTGAGGTCGACGCCGGCGGCTTCGGCCGCCACCGGATCCAGGCGATCGTGCG
>DAIOGN010000094.1:0-14044 GCA_036745245.1 Candidatus Zixiibacteriota bacterium | reverse complement strand
GCGGCATGCAGCCAGCCCGCCTCGTCGGGTGGCAGATCCGGAACGATGAGTGCATCGACGCCCGCGTTCTGGGCGTCGCGCGTGAAGGCCACCGGCCCATACTGGAGGAACGGATTGTAGTAGCCCATGAGCGCAACCGGTACGTCCGAATGACGACGGAAGCTGCTCACTACGTCGAGAATCCAGGGCAGATCCACGCCGTTCGCGAGGGCGGCTTGCGAGGTGCGCTGAATGGCCGGCCCGTCGGCCAGCGGGTCGGAGAACGGCACGCCGATTTCGATCATGTCGCAGCCCGCTTCGTCTGCCGCCAATAGCGCTTCCAAGGTTGAGCTTTTGGCAGGGAAGCCCGCTGTGAAAAACGGAATGAGCGCGGCGCGCCTTTCGCTGTGGCACCGCTCGAGGCGACGACGCAGCCGATGCGAAGTCACTGCGATTCCCTCACGATTTCGAGATCCTTGTCGCCGCGGCCCGACAGGCCCACGAGCACGGGGCCTTTGAGCTTGTTCCGGTGTTTAATCACCCAGGCGAGTGCGTGTGAGCTTTCGAGCGCTGGAATGATGCCTTCAGTCCGGGACAGAAGGTGAAAGGCACTCAGTGCTTCGCGATCCGTGGCCGTGTCGTACTTCACCCGCTTCGTCGACTTGAGGTAGCTGTGTATGGGTCCCACGCCCGGATAGTCGAGCCCCGCCGACACCGAATGCGCCTCCGCCACCTGTCCCCCGTCGGTTTGAAGCAGGTAGCTGTAGCTTCCGTGCAGCACTCCGGGTGTGCCGCGCACTAATGTGGCGGCGTGCTTGCCCGACGTGAGTCCAAGGCCGGCCGCCTCCACTCCCACCAGTTTCACGGAGGGCTGGGCGAAGAATCCGTCGAACAGCCCGATCGCGTTGGATCCGCCGCCCACGCAGGCCACCACCGTGGCAGGCTGCCTGCCCACCGCACTCTTGAACTGTTGGCGTGCTTCTCTGCCGATCACTGCCTGAAACATGCGCACCATCTCGGGATACGGATGCGGCCCCACCACCGAGCCGATGATGTAGAACGTGGTGCGAACATTGGTCACCCAGTCGCGCAACGCCTCATTGGTGGCGTCCTTGAGCGTGCGAGTGCCCGATTCTACGGGCCGCACTGTGGCGCCCAAAAGCCGCATTTTGTACACATTGAGCGCCTGGCGGCGCACATCTTCGGAGCCCATGTAGATTTCGCATTCCAGGCCGAAACGCGCCGACACGGTGGCCGTGGCCAGGCCGTGCTGACCCGCGCCGGTTTCGGCGATGATGCGCCGCTTGCCCATGCGCTGCGCGAGCAGAATCTGCCCCAGCGTGTTGTTGAGCTTGTGTGCCCCCGTGTGCAGCAGGTCCTCGCGCTTGAGCCACACAGGCACGCCGAGTTTCTCACTGAGCCGTTCGGCAAAATAGAGAGGTGTGGGCCGGCCGGCGTAGTGTTCGAGCAGCCCTCTGAGTTCGCTCTTGAAGGAGGGGCTCGCGCTGTGCAAGGCCAGGGCGTGCTCGAGTTCCGCAAGCGCCGGCATGAGCGTTTCGGGCACGTAGCGGCCACCGAATTCGCCGTACCGTCCCCGGCGGTCCACGCGGGGCACCTTCCTGCCGGACTTCTTCACCGCACCTCCTGTGCCTTGTTGCGAAACGGAGCGCATGCCGCAACGAAGGCGGCCATCCGTGCCCCATCCTTCACGCCCGGTGACGACTCGATACCTGAGGACACATCCACAGCGTCGGGCCGAGCGCGCATGACGGCTTCGTGCACATTTCCTGCGTGCAGTCCACCTGCCAGCATAAGATAGCGCGGGCGCGACACGTGGTCGAGCAGGCTCCAGTCCCAGGTCTTGCCGGTGCCACCCGGGAGAACGCCCGCCGGCGCATCCAGCAGCACAGCCTCGTCGGCGCACTGAGCCAGCGCCTCGGCCAGCCCGGCGTCGGCCTTCAGCGCGCGGATGATGGGCACCGTACAGCCCGCCAGCTCCAGTTCCTGCCGTGAGGGTCCAGTGTACAGTTGCACCGAAGAGAGCGCGGCGATCTTTACGGCCGCGGCAATCTGGTCGACCGTGGCCGAGACGAATACGCCCACACGTTCCACATGGTCGGGCAGGTCCGCCACAAGCAGCCGCGCCGCCTCCGGTGTGACGTATCTGGGGCTTGGTTCATACAGAACTACGCCAATCGCGTCGGCGCCCAGGCGCACCGCCTCCAGAACATCCTGCCGGCGCGTCATGCCGCACATCTTGATGCTAAGCAGACGCACCTCTCAGTGCGCGCAGCCGAGCGGTGGGATCGCTGTCGGTGACAAGCGCCTCCCCCACCAGAAACGCCTTGAAGCCTCTCTTTGCCAGCCGCACGCAATCCTCGTGCGTGAAGATGCCGCTCTCAGACACCCACAGGGACCCCAGCGGGAGAAGTGGAACAAGTTTTTCAGAAGTCTCGATGCGCACATCGAACGTTTGAAGGTCGCGATTGTTCACGCCCACCAGCACGGGATGCAATCGCGCAGCGCGCTCCGCCTCTGCCTCGTCGTGTACCTCCAGCAGACACGCAAGCCCGGCCGTTTTGGCCTCGGCCACGAGGGTTTTCAGGTCGTCGTCGTTCAGCATCGCGAGGATGAGCAAAATGGCATCGGCGCCCGCCGCTCTCGACTCCCACACCTGATACGGTGAGAAGATGAAATCCTTGCGCAACAACGGGCATGGGCACGACGTCCGGATGGTGCGCAGCCATTCGAGTTCGCCCTGAAAGAAGTCGGGTTCTGTGACCACGGAGATGGCCGCTGCTCCGCCCGCGGCATAGGCGGTGGCGAGGGCCACGGGATCGAATCGCGTACTCAGCACGCCCTTCGACGGAGAAGCCTTCTTCACTTCGGCGATGAGTGCCAGACCCGGATCGGCCAGGGCCTTCACGAAATCGCGCGCCGGTTGAGCCTCGCGTGCACGAGCCTTCAGTGTTGCCAGCGATACCTGCGACTGAGCCTCACTCACGCGCTGTCTGCGCGCGGCGAAGATCTCTTCAAGAATACGCGAGCCCATGTGGAATCAGGCGGCGCCCGTGGGTTGCTGGGCCTGCGTCCACGCAGCCCATCTCTCGAGCTTACTCCAGGCCGTGCCACTGGCGAGCATATCTCGCGCATCATTCACGCCGTCACGCATCGTAGGTGCGAGGCCGGCGACGTACAGCGCCGCCCCGGCGTTGAGCGCCACGGCATGTGCGCCTGCGTGCGGCTGCCCACCGAGGATGGTGCGCAGCGCTTCAGAATTGGCGGCGGCGTCGCCGCCACGGATGCTTTCCAGCGACTGCCGGGGAACGTCCAGTTCCTCCGGCGTGACATCGTACGTGCGCACGGAGTCGCCCTTCACTTCGCACACGCGTGTGGGAGCGGCCGGCGAGATCTCGTCGAGCCCGTCATGGCTGGCCACGACGAGGGCATGCTCCACTTCAAGCCGCGCTAACACGCGAGCTACGGGTTCCACCCAGTCTTGATGAAACACTCCCATCACCTGGCGTCGCACGCCGGCCGGATTGGTGAGCGGGCCCATGAGGTTGAACACCGTGCGCAGCCCCAGCTCGCGGCGCGGTGCGGCCGCGTGCTTCATGGCGGGGTGGTACAGCGGAGCAAACAGAAACGTGATCCCGCACGACTTGAGGCAGCGCGCCGCTTCGACGGGAGTGAGGTCCAGCTTCACGCTTCACGCCTCGAGCAGATCCGCCGAGCCGCAACGCGACGATACGGAACGGTTCCCGTGTTTGGCCACACGCACGCCGCACGCGGCGGCCACCACGGCGGCGGCCGTGGACACATTCAAGGTGCCGGACCCGTCGCCGCCTGTGCCGCAGGTGTCCACCAGGCCGTTCTCACTATGTTCGAGCGGAACGACGTGGCTTCTCAGGCAGCGCACGAACCCGAGCAGTTCCGTCTCCGACTCCCCCTTCTGGCGCAGCGCCACGAGGAAGCCGGCGATTTGCGCGGGGGTGGCCTGGCCGCTCATGATGATGTGCATGGCGTCGAAGGCGGCGGCCTCCGACAGGTCCCGCCGCTCCGCCAGATGAGCGATGAACGGCTTAAGCATCTGGACCGGGTGCGCGAAACGCCCGCGCCAGGCGCAGGAAGTTGGCCAGGATCTGCTTTCCGGAGAGTGTGAGAATCGACTCGGGATGAAACTGCACGCCATGCGTGGGGTGCATCTTGTGCGACAGTCCCATGATTTCGCCGTCGTCGCTGTGCGCGGTGATCTCGAGCTGGGCAGGCACCCGGTCTTTCGCCACCACCAGCGAGTGGTACCGCGTGGCCTCGAACGGGGAATCGATGCCTGCAAACAGCGCGTGTCCGTAGTGCGTGACCATGGACGTCTTGCCGTGCATGAGCCGCCCGGCCCGTACAATGGAGCCGCCAAAGACTTCGCCGATCGCCTGATGCCCCAGGCACACACCCAGAATGGGGAGCCGGCCAGAAAGCGTTCGCACCACCTCGGGCGTGATTCCTGACTCGGCGGGCCGCCCGGGTCCGGGAGAGATCACCACCGCCAGAGGCTTCGAAGCCTCGACGGCCTCACAGGTGATTTCATCATTGCGAAACACGCTTACGTCCACGCCCAACTCGCCCAGGTACTGCACCAGGTTGTAGGTGAAGGAATCGTAGTTGTCGATCATGACGATCCGGTCCGCAGTCGTCATCCTACCCATCCTGCGTCGGCGTCATAGTGTCGATCCTGTGACGGCGCCATCGGATCCGTCCCGTGCCCATGGTATGGCATCAGTTCTGTTCCAGCATCATGGGACTAATCCTGCGCCAGCGCCAGAAGCAGCGCTCCGGCCTTGTTGCGAGTTTCCTCCTCCTCGCGCGCGGGCACCGAGTCGGCCACCACGCCCGCACCGGCCTGCGCGTGCACACGGCCTTTGGCAAACACCAGCGTGCGAATTGCGATGCACATGTCGAGATTCCCGAAATAGTCGAAGTACCCTGCGGCTCCGGCGTACGGACCGCGGCCCGACGTCTCCAGCTCGGAGATGATCTGCATGGCGCGCACCTTGGGGGCTCCCGTGACGGTGCCCGCAGGCGAACAGGCGGCCAGCGCGTCGAGAGCGTCGTGAGATGGCCCCAGCGTTCCACCCACGCGCGACACAATGTGCATGACGTGCGAATAGCGCTCCACTCTGCAGAACTCCGAGAGCCGCACCTCGCCTGTCGAGCAGACGCGCCCGGCATCGTTGCGCGCCAGGTCGACCAGCATGAGGTGCTCGGCGCGCTCCTTGGGATCGGCGAGCAACTCCTCCTCCAATCGGGCATCCTCATCCCGGGTGCGCCCGCGCGGTCGTGTGCCGGCGATAGGGCAGAGTGTGAGCGTTCGCCCTTCCACGCGCACCAGGGTTTCGGGGGACGAACCGGCCAATTGAAACGAGCCACAATCGAGATAGTACAGGTAAGGCGACGGATTGATGCGGCGAAGCCGTCGATACACCTGGAAGGGATCGCCCTCAAAGCGGGAACTGAAACGCTGCGACAGCACCACCTGAAAAATGTCGCCTGCGCCGATGTACTCCTGCGCCTTGCGCACCGCCCTTTCGAAGTTGTTGGCCGTAAAGTTGCGCGTGCGCGACGCCGCGCGCATGGTAGGCTGCTTCAACAGGCGCCGTTGGAGTTTCCTGGCCTGTGCCGTGGCGCGTGCCACAGCCGCATCATAGCCGCGCTGTCCCTTATCCTGCGTATTCCAGTGGGCGATCACCAGCAGTTGATGCTGCACGTGATCCATGGCAAAGATCGTGTCGTACCAGCCCAGCCACACCTCGGGGAGGTGCAGGTCGTCCTGGCGCGCCTCGGCGATGCGCTCGCGCCGGCGCGACACGTCGTAGCCGAACATCCCTACCGCGCCGCCCGCAAAGCGCGGCAGCCCCGGCACCGGCACGGGGTGCAGGTTCTCCGTGAGCCTGCGCACCAGTTCGTATGGATCGCCTGAAAGCCGGCGCACGCCGGAGCGCGTGCGCAACTCGTAGCGGTCGCCCGAACCCGACAACATCGTCATGGGATCGACGCCCGCAAAGGAGTAGCGCGCGCTCTGAAGTCCGCCCTCCACGCTCTCCAGGAGAAATCCACAGCGCGCGCGAGAACGCAGTTTCATGAACACGCCCACGGGCGTCTCCAGATCGGCGGGCAGCGTGGCCACAAGCGGCACCAGGTTGCCGCGCGAGGCGAGCTTGCGTGCCTCGCGATACGGTGGAAAGCGAAGATCCGTCATCCCGGTTCGTGCCACGGCCAGTTGCCTTCTACCATCAGCTCGGCGGGGGCGATCAGCTCGATGTGCCCGTCCTTCCGCCAGTTCACGCGCATGGTGCCGCCGGCCATGAACACGTTGACCTGACGCGCCGTGTGGCCGAGACGGGCGCCCACGACGGCGGCGGCCGCCGCTCCCGTGCCCGAGGCCTGCGTGGGCCCCACGCCGCGTTCCCAGATTCTCACGTCGATGCCTTTTCGTTGTGTGCGTGCAAACACCACATTGGATCGCTCAGGGAAGACAGGATGCTCGTGCAATGCCTTTCCCAGTTCCTCCCAATCGCGGGGCAGGGCCTTGCTCCAGATAACGCATTGCGGGTTGCCCACCGAAAGCGCGTGCACGACGACGCCCCTCCCGGAAGGTGTCGGCAGACGAAGCGGCACTCCCCAGAACTCGTCAGTTTTTACACGAGCCGGAACGTCTGAGGCGGCGAATTTAGGCGGAGGAATGCACACGCTGATGGCACGCCCGGTCATGCGGCGGCACAGGATCACCCCCGCGTCGCCGCGCAGTGGAGCCACCTTCGCGGACGGGGTGGCGTCGAAGAACAGGCGCGCCGCGCAGCGCGCCCCGTTCCCGGAAATTTCCGCCCGTCCACCGTCGGCGTTGTACACGTGCATTTTCATTCCCACGGGCTGGATCAGCACCACGCCGTCGGCCGCCACGCCCGTGACCGGATGGCAGAGCTTTTCGACCCAGTCCAGGTGGGCGGCGCGCACCGATTTTCGCGTGAGCACCACCACGAACGTGTTTCCGAGCACCGAGTATTTCCAGAATCGCATGCCTAAAATCAGAAGGCCCACCGTGCCAATTTCAGCATGGTGGGCCCAAACTCCCTAAAAGAGCAGCCGTGCTACGGCACCCACCTTTGGGTGCGACGCCAACGGTCGATGTTGCCGCGGTGGCAGGCCGGCTGGTTGTGTGAGGTCATCGTTCCTGTAGTATACCAGGCTTTTTCAAAACGTCAAGCGGGCGATACTTCAGCCGGAGAGCCTTTGTTTGTGAAGAATCCGCCCCAGCCTCGCCACGCCTTCCCGGATTCTCTCCTCGGATTGATTGGAGAAGTTCAACCGGAAGCAATTGCCTTGTTCGCCCTTGGGATAGAACGGCCGGCCGGGCACGAACGCCACTTTCTCCTGCACGGCCTCATGCAGAAGCGGCTCGGCATCGAGGTGGTCGGGCAGAGTGACCCACAGGAACAAACCGCCCTCGGGCCGCGTCCAGGTGAGGCCCTTGGGCATGTGCTCATCGAGTGCCTCGAGCATGCAGTTGAGTCGCTGGCCGTACACCGCGCGCAGTTTCTCCAGATGCGGCTCGAGCAACCCGGACGTGCAGAACAGGTGGATCAGGCGCTGGCAGAACGTGTTGGTGTGCAGGTCGGTGGACTGCTTCACGCGTTCGAAAATGGGCATGAAGCGTCGCGGCGCCATGAGCCAGCCGATGCGCAGCCCCGGAGAAATCATCTTCGAGAATGTCTTCAGCTCGATGGCCCACTCGGGGTTGAGCAACCGCAGCGAGGGCGGTACCGTGCCGCGGTAGTACACTTCGTCGTACGGGTTGTCGTCGATCACCGGCACGCCATGGTGCTCGGCCACTTCGAGCAGGCGCTTGCGGCGTTCCAGGCTGAGAGTGCGCCCTGTGGGATTGTCGAACGTGGCGACCACGTAGATGAGCTTGGCACTCTTGCGAGAGAGCTCCTTGGCCACCGCATCGGGATCGAGACCCTCGTCGTCGGTGCCGCAGGTGACCATGTCGACGCCGTAGAAGTTGAGCGCGTGAATCAGCCCCACGTACGTGGGGCGTGCCGTGAGCACCCGATCGCCGTCTTCGAGGAAGGCGCGGCCCACAATGTCGATGCCTTGCTGCGCCCCCGACGTGACCAGTACGTCTTCTTCCGTGATCGGGACGTCGCCGGAGCAGTACTCCGCAATCCAGCGCCGCAGCTCATGCGTGCCACGCGACAGTGAGTACTGCAGGGAGTTTCCGTCGCGATGCTCCATAAGCGTGCGCGTGGCCTGCATGATGCCGTCGAACGGGAACAGCTCGGGTGCGGGCAGTCCGCCCGCAAACGAGATGACGCCCGGGATGTCGGTGACCTTGAGGATCTCGCGGAGGATGTTGTTTTCGAGCGTGAGTGCCCGCTCGGAGAACGGCCACTCCGGCAGCCGGGCGCCCGCACCCAGGGCGGCCTCCAGCGTGCCGGCAGAATCGGGTTTCACCATATCAAGAACCGCCTGTCGTGGGAAAAAGTCAAGCCGTTAGAGGCCGTTGTGATCCTGAAAGCCTGTTATACACCAGTCAGATTTCCAGGATGAAAATGCCTTTGAAATCGGGAATCTCACCCACTCCGAAACGCGCCTCAAAACTGGTGGGCGGGAAGTTCTTGAAGGGCAGGCGAATGCCCGCCAGGAGGGACAGCCCCAGTTCCCAGGCGGAATTGCCGCCTTCCGGATCGGCGTAGAGAAGGGTGGGCCCCGCGCCGAGATACAGCCCTACGCTCGAGCCTTCTACATTGAGGCGAAACTGTGCGTCGACGTTGAAGGCGATCATGGTAAGCGAATTGCCGAGGCCCACGTCCACGGACGGGACGACACGCGCGATGCTCAGTTTCTTGCCCATGGCCACCTGGCCGCCCAGCACGAACTGATCCGGATCGAGGCTGAACCCCGTGCGCAGGCCAAAGGTGCTCGCAGTCGAATTCTGACTGGACTGCTGGGCGCTGACGTGAGCCGGAACGCACGCGACCACGAGTGCTGGCAGTATCCACCGAATGGCCCAACGACCCGACATGGAAGCCCCCATGATTCCTGGTTGAGCCATCAACTAGAGGAGTTCGCCGGGCGCGGTCAACGTGGATGGCACCCTGCCAGGGGCGCCACCGCGCGCCATGACGGGCCAGGAAGCCTGAATCAATTCAGGGGCTTGAGAAAATCAGGAATACCGCGCGCCCAGGCGGCCAATGGCGTCGCTGCCGAAACGGTCGCGAATCTGGTCGACGGTGCGCGTGACTTCGGAGTCTTTCGATTCGGACGGATCGGCCAACAGCTCGCCCTGCGTATCCACCGCCGTGAAGTTGGACAACGAAACGCCGAGCAGTCTTACAAACTTACCGTCGGGCTGACACTCATCGAGCAGCCGGCAGGCCATTCCGAAGATGGTGTTTTCGCTGGTGGTGGGGCGCTCGAGCGAATGGCCATGAGTGCGCGTGACGAAGTCGCTCGTGCGAAATTTCAGCGTAACTGTTTTCGCCGCCAGCCCCGACTGCCGAGAGCGCCGCGCCACCCGGTCGGACAGGGCCAGGAGCGTGGCATGCCACAGTACAGGGTCATCCGAATCCACCCCGAAGGTATGCTCGTGCGAAATGGACTTCTCCGTGGGCCGTTCGTCTTTGGGTACCACCGAGCCGTTGTCTTTGCCCCGCGCCAGGTCGTGCAAAACGTGGCCCCATTTGCCAAATCGACGGATGAGCGCCTCCCTCGACAGAGCCTGAAGATCTCCGATCTTCCGAATTCCCAGGCGCTCGAGCGCATCCTCGGTTTTCGCGCCCACGCCCCACAGGTTCCGAACCGGCTGGGGCGCCAGCCATTCCTCCACGCCCTCAGCTTCCAGCGCAAACAAACCGTCGGGCTTGTACTGGCTGGAGGCCATCTTGGCCAACAACTTGTTGGGCGCAATTCCCACAGAACAGGTGAGGTCCATTTCAACCTGAATCGCCTTTTTCAGCGCTACGGCCAGCGCCCATGGCGACTCGAAGTGCCGCTCCATGCCTGTAACATCCAGGTACGCTTCGTCCACCGACGCCGGCTCCACCTTCGGCGAAAACCGATGGAGGATCTCCACGATCCGCCTCGAATAGTCGGCATACGCCCCGAAGCTCGAACTGATGAAATGCGCATCGGGGCACAGCTGCGCCGCCTTCGTGAGCGATGTGGCCGAGTGCACTCCGTACGCCCGCGCCGCATAGTTGGCGGTGCTGGCCACACCGCGCACTCCCCGCGGCCCGCCCACGATCACCGGCTTGCCACGCAATACCGGCAGCAGGTTTTCTTCGACCGCTGCGAAGAACGCGTCCATGTCGACGTGCATCACCACGCGACGGGGCGCCTCGGGCCAGGACTTCATTCCACCCATACGCGCGTGACCTTCCAGGCAGCTGAGTGTTCGTCGTAGGCCAATTGGAAGAAGTTGGCCTCTTCATCCATGAGCGCGAAGTGCCGAACCTGCGCTGCGCCTTTGTCGGTTTTCCAGCGCCCCGTCACCTGCGCTACGCGGTGCACGCGCCCCTTCCAGCGAAAGCGCTGCGGCTTGAGGGCGCCGTCTTCGAACAATACGAGCACGTCGACCGGGTCGTTGAGTTCCTGATACATGGCGCCGGTGGCGGCATCGTGACCGGAGGAAGTAATTTCACCCTCGGAAGTGAAATGCGCCCCAAACAGCGGTTCCTGAACGGCGCGCATAAATGGACCTAGCGGAATCGGCGCATCATCCCGATTACCTTGCCGGCGAGCTCGGCCTGGCGTGAAACCAGAATCGGTTTGAAATCGGGGTTGTCGGGCTCGAGGTAGAGTTTGCCCTGGCGCGGGCGGTACCACTTCACCGTGGCCTCGTCTTCGATCACGGCCACCACCATGTCGCCGGGCTGGGCTGTTTTCTGGCTTTTCACGAACACATAGTCGCCGTCGTGGATGCCCGCGTTGTGCATGCTGTCGCCCTGGACTTTGAGCGAGAAGAGCAGCCCCGACGGTACCAGGCGCGCGTCGACCGCGATGTGTTCGTCGATATTTTCAACCGCCAGAATGGGCGAACCGGCCGCCACGCGGCCCACCACCGGCAGGACGCGCACCTCGGCCCGGACCTCGTCGGCCAGCTCAATGCCGCGCGACTTGTACTCGGAGCGGTTGATGTAGCCTTTGCGCTCGAGCGCGGCGAGCACGTCGCGCACGGCGTTGGTGGAACTCATCCCGAACTCTTCGCCGATTTCGCGCAGTGTGGGCGGCGCCCCGTTGAGCAGGATGCACTCACGGACGAAATCGTAGACTTCTTTCTGCCGATCGGTGAGCTCCAGGAGCACCATGATTCAGCCTCGCTTAGCCGGCCAGAGAGGGCCGGACGGCATGGGGGTTGGAAGGTCCCTTGGGGGAGAGGGAAGGGACGGAGTGGGGGGACCAGTGCAGAAGTACACTTGGCGACGCTCGCATCCGAATTCCCTCTCCCGACTGGAGACCTTTTTAGCGTTCAGCGGAGCCGACCCATCCCGAAGGAGGAACCTGCCCAACTGTGCAGGTATGATACTGCACGGATGAGCAGGCGTCAATGACTTTTTGCCGGCGCCTCCCGGCGCCACGCGGCCGGGCAGCGGACCGTCCATGAACGTATCTCGCTGTGTGACAATCGGATATGGAAATCGCCGATCAGCCACCCAACAAATCGACCGCCGGTCCCTGACCCTGCCCAACCCGAAGCACGCCAGCGGGATGAAGTGATCACTCCGGGACTGGTTTTCCGGTACCCTTCACCACATGAACCAACGGCCAGACTCCCCCCGCCCGACGAATTCACCCGGCCCACCGCCAAAGGACAAACTGATGCCCAGGCTGCATCGGGCACTCCGCACGCGGCACTACAGCCCACGCACGGAGGAGTCGTATTGCAATTGGATCAGGCGGTACGTTTATTTCCACAAAGTGCGGAATCCGGCGGAGATGTCCGAACCGGAGATCAACGCCTTCCTCACGCACCTTGCCGTAAAGGAGCAGGTGAGTGCCTCAACGCAGAACCAGGCGCTTTCGGCGATCCTCTTCCTGTATCGCCACGTACTCGGCCGCCGGGTTACCGATCTCAGTGGCGCCATACGTGCGAAGCGCTCCAGGCGACTGCCCGTCGTCATGGACCGCAAGGAGGTCCAGATACTGCTTTCACATCTCACAGGGGACCTGTGGCTGATGGCCAGCCTCATGTACGGCGCCGGACTGAGAGTGAGCGAGTGCCTGCAACTTCGCGTGCAGGAGATCGACTTCTCGAGCAGAGAGGTGCTGGTGCGCGAGGGCAAGGGAGGCAAGGACCGCCGCACGATGCTGCCCGAGGCACTGGTGAGCCCGCTGGCGGAGCACTTGAAGCAGGTGAGGGCCACGCATGAGCGCGACCTCGCGGACGGCTGGGGGCAAGTGGCCCTTCCGAACGCCCTCGACCGCAAATACCCAAAGGCGTCGACGGAGTGGCGCTGGCAATGGGTGTTTCCGCAGCGCAAGCGCTGGCGCAACCCAAAGACCGGCCAGGAAGGGCGGCATCACGTGGATGCCACGATTCTCCAGCGTGCCGTGAGGGCGGCCGTGCGGATGGCAGGAATAACCAAGCACGTGGGCTGTCACACGTTCAGGCACTGCTTCGCCACGCACCTGCTGGAGACGGGCTACGACATCCGCACGATCCAGGAGCTTCTGGGCCACCGGGATGTGCGAACGACTATGATCTACACCCACGTGCTCAACAAGGGCGGGCGTGGCGTCCGCAGCCCCATGGATGCGCTATGACGTCAATCACGGACCGCCCACACGCAAACCTGTGTTCCTGCCCCCGCGCACAAATGTATCACTACCTGGAACTTAGCAATCGAACCGGCGGACCCCAGTGCCCGCCACCCGGAAACCGACCGTCCGCACGAAGCAATTCACGCGGACCGTCCAATAGTAGTTAGTAGGATGAAAAGGGCATCTTACGGGTCGACCTGTGAGGATGAGGCCATGAGATCTGCCGGTGGCGAGCTGACGGGGGTGCGACCGAATATGCCAAGTGTCGTTACGATGGCCGGACTTCTGGCGAGAATTCCCACTGTTCAGCTTGGCCGGGCAGGGGGCGGCACCTGTGGCAACGTCACCCGGTCTACGCCCATCGCTTTTCACTCTACTAACATGCGCATGCAGCTGACGGTCCGGTCTGCCGCGGGTCGCAGCTTCGCGCTCCCCGCGGTAGGGCGTCCCGCAGCTGACGCACACCGTTCGACGGACTAGTTAGGGACACGGATGAGCAAGCGCTGCTTCCTCGGTCTGATAATGGTCATCTTGGTTAGCTGCGCGTCGCCTTTCCGAGGTGTCGATCCAAATGCGCCTAGGACGCTGACGGAGGCGCTCGATCGGCTCCAGGACTCACTGCCACCCGAGACCGTGCAAGAGATGCGGGACGGCAGCGAGGATGATATGGGGAAGTACCACATGAGCCTAGGCCTGTGGATGAGAAACAACTGGGGCCTTTGGAAGGAGGGACCACTCTACGATGATCTCTCGGCACGTGGCCTTTTTCACCCAGACGACATGTCTGGTCTCATCCTGACTAGTTTCTGGCGTCAACTCCACAACCAGCCGCTCGAAATCGAAGCTCAAATAGCGGCGTACCAGGAATACTGGCGGCTGGTTACCCCTCCCAAGTCTCGCAGCAACAGCGCGTGCAAGGGCGAGATCAAGATTACCCTGTTTAGCGGTATCACCGGTCTTCAGATGGGAGCCTGTTGCGATGACGGAGTTGTGTGGTCGTATCACGTGGATAGCGGGTGGTACCGGCCGACTGACGCCGAGATGGCCATGTGGAACGAATCCTACCCACATGGGATGGGTGACCTTTGCAAATAGAGGAAGTTTGCCGTCGAACTATAGCATGCAGCAGACGGTCCGGCCCGTCACGTCCGTTGCGTGGCAACGGCCGCGCCTGGCCGTCCCGCAGCTGACGCATAGACGTTAGGTTGACATGGCGCGGGGCGACAAAGGCTACCGAGCGGATGCCGCT
>DAIOGN010000093.1:10139-14074 GCA_036745245.1 Candidatus Zixiibacteriota bacterium | reverse complement strand
GTGGTCGACATTTCCAATCCGGTGGCGCCCCAGGTGATCGGAAATCACACGTCCGCCGGAAGCGTCCAGGACCTTGAGGTGAAGGGAGACACCGTGTACGTGGCAGCCGGCCTGGGAGGAGTAGGGAGCTTGCGGCTGACTCCTTCGGGATCCCTCGTGAACATCTTTGAGGTCACAGGCCTCAATGTCAGGGCTGTGGCGCGACAAAACCGTTATCTGTACGTGGCCGTCCAGTCCTCCGGCCTGCGCCTGTACGATGTGGAGAACCCCGCAGCCTGGGCGCCGATCGATACTTTGCCGCAGCCCTCCACTCCCCTGGGCCTGACCGTGGTGGGCGGGCGTCTGTACCAGACAGAGGCAAACGCACTGCGCGTGACAACGCTCTCCATTCGGGGCGAACGCTGGTGTGGAAACGGCGTGCTTGAGCCCGGTGAAGTCTGCGACGACAGCAACTTTGTGTCGGGCGACGGCTGCGACTCGTGCTGTCAGATTCAAGGCCCGGCGGCCGACTGCGGTAACGGCAATGTGGAGTACCCCGAAACCTGCGATGACGGCAACCTGGTGGCTGGAGATGGCTGCGATCCGCTGTGTTCGCTCGAGCCTGCTGTGTGCGGCAATGGAGTGGTTGAGTATCCCGAGCCGTGCGACGACGGCAACAGCGACCCCGCCGACGGCTGCAACAACCAGTGCGCCTTCGGGCCCGTCTGCAACGACGGCGTGATCGTCTCCCCAGAGGAATGCGAAGACGGCAATCGGACCGGCGGCGACGGCTGCGACGCGAATTGCCAGTACGAGCACACCTGCGGCGACGGCAACCTGGAGCTGGGCGAAGAATGCGACGACGGAAACAACGACCCGCTCGATGGCTGCTCGGCAAACTGTACGGTGGAAGGGTGTTTGATCGTGCGTGCGGGAGACGTGAACGGTTCCAACACGATCACCTCGGCGGACATCATTACGCTCGTTAACTACGTTTTCAAAAGCGGTCCCACGTTTGTGCCCTGCGAAGCCAACGGGGATAACAACTGCAGCGGAGCCGTGACCTCAGGAGACATCATCAACCTGGTGAACTATGTTTTCCTACGCGGGGGGTCGATCTGCGACATCTGTGACGACAGTCCCATGGCCGTCGATTGCATTGGTTGACGGGTCGGAGAGTATGCAATTCTCCTTAGACGTGAGCGGAGGTGGTATGCGCCTGTCACCTGCACTGATCCTGGGGGCCATGTTGTGCCTCATTCCCTCACAAGCGATGTCGCCGGATGCGTCCGCCCTGTACGCAGGAAGCTCGGCCGGCTCTCTGTCCAACCTCACGGGGTGCGTCGACACCAGCGTCATCGTCACCGCGCCCTTCGGCCTTGGCGCGGACGCGTGGGACGTCACCCTGGCCGGAAGCCTGGCTCTGTGCTCTCGTGCCAATGGCGCGCTGGACATCTACGACGTCTCCAATCCGGGCACGCCGATGCTTCTGGACAAGTTTTCGTCCAACAGCAGCATTCTGGATGTTGCTGTCTTGGGCTCGTATGCCTTCGTGGCCCACTGGGATCATTTTTCGAGCGATCGGGGCATTACAGTTCTCGATCTTTCCAACCCATCAGACGTTCAGCAGGTGGGCGCCAACACACTGCCGAAGATGCCGTACGATGTTGAACTGAGGGATTCGCTTCTCCTTGTCGCAGACGCCTCCTTCCCGGGAACGGTCTGGATCATGAACGTGGCGACTCCGACTTCACCCGTTGTCATCGGATCCTACCCGACCGCGGATGCTGCAAGAAGCGTGATTGCCAGGGACACCCTGGCGTATGTGGCACTGTCGGGTGACGGTCTGGCCATTCTTGACCTATCCGACCCCACGCAGCCCTCGCTGGTGGGCTCCCTCGGAAATCTCACAACGGCGTACGACGTCTTCCTGCTCGACAGCATCGCGTATGTGGCCAACCTCGCCTCCGGGGTGGCTCTGGTGGATGTCTCCGACCCCACCTTGCCGGTGCTGATCGGATCCTACAATACCCCCGGGTCGGCCGCCGAAGTGGAGGTCGTCGGGACCGTAGCCCACATCGCCGACACGGACAGTGGCTACCTGCTCCTCGATGTGTCGAACCCGGCCAGTATCCTCCCCATCCTGACCTTGCCGTCGGCCGACCGTACTCTGGGACTGACGGTGTCCAATTCCCGAACCTTCGCCGCTGAAGACGCGGCACTCACGGTGTACTGGATCGACAGTATGGGCATCTGTGGAGACGGAGGCATTGGCCCCTGCGAGGAGTGCGATGACGGGAACACACTCCGTGGTGACGGGTGCGGCGATTGCCAGGTGGAGGACTTCGTTCATCTCTGCGCGAATCGGAGTCTGTCCGTGTTCGGGAGCACAGGCGGTGCAGACCTCGTGGACTCGCTTCTCTATGTGGCTTCAGGCCCAGCCGGCGTGAGCATCTACAACGCCCGTTACGCGGGAATTCCGTATCGCATTGGGCGTTACAACACGCCGGGCAGTGCGCGGAGAATCGATGTCCTTGGGACTCTTGCAGCCGTGGCGGACCTGGCAGGAGGACTCCGCCTTCACGATGTCACGGATCCCACCGACCCGGTGAGTGCAGGTCACTTTGCAACGTCGACCGACGTGCTGGACGTGGACCTGGTCGACACCCTGGCGTTTGTCGTCTGTCCGGACGCCTTTCTGGTCATCGATGTGTCGCCGCCTGACACGCCTTCCCTGGTGGCCGTCCTGCCCCTGGTGTCCGACGGCCTCGAAGTCGTTGTGGTGGGGGGCCGGGCCCTGGTGGCGGGCGGCGCCGCGGGACTGTTCGTAATCGACGTTTCGGACCCGGCGCTGCCGCAGGTGCTGGATACGTTCTCCTCATCGGGCAGCGTAAAAGACGTGGAGCTGAAAGGCGACACGCTCTACCTGGCCTGTGGCACAGGCGGAGTAGAGAGCCTCCAACTGCTTCCTTCGGGTTCGCTGCAGAGCATCTCCAGCCTGGCCGGCCTCAATGCGAGTGCGGTGGCGCGCCAGGGTCTGTACCTCTATGCGGCCGACCAGTCTACGAACATACGGCTGTATGACGTGACCAACCCTGTCGACTGGGTATTCGCAGGCTCACTTCCGGACCCCTCCTTCACCGCCACGTCTGACCTGACGGTTGCCGGCGGCCGTTTGTACGCGTCCGTTCCCGGCGAGGTGGGAGTGATCTCCTTTTCCATCCGGGGCGAACGCTGGTGCGGAGACGGTGTGCTGGATTCCGGTGAAGCCTGTGACGACAGCAATTTTGTGGCCGCTGACGGCTGCGACTCCTGCTGTGAACTTCAGGCACCGGTGGCCGTGTGCGGCAACGGCAACGTGGAGTTTCCCGAGACGTGCGACGATGGCAATCTCGCCTCCGGCGACGGCTGCGATCCCCTCTGCAAAGTGGAGCCGGCCGTCTGCGGCGATCTCGTGATCGAGTATCCGGAGACCTGCGACGACGGCAATGCCGACCCCGCCGATGGCTGCGACAACCAGTGTAACCTGGTGGGTGTGTGCAACGACGGCGTCGTGGAGTGGCCCGAGGAGTGCGAAGATGGCAACCGGATCGGGGGCGACGGGTGCGACGCAAACTGCCAGTACGAGCACACGTGCGGCGACGGCAACCTGGAGCCGGGTGAGGAGTGCGACGACGGCAACACCACCCCCCTGGACGACTGTTCAGCCAATTGCAGAATTGAGAATTGCCTGATTGGCTTGCCCGGCGATGTCAACGTCAACGGCTCCGTTACCTCGGCGGACGTCATTAATCTGGTGGGCTACATTTTCAAAGGCGGAGAACCACCGGTCCCCTGCATTGCCTCAGGCGACGTCAACTGTAGCGGCACGCTGACTTCTGCCGACATCATCCGGCTGATAGGCTATATTTTCAAAAGCGGCGAGCCCCCTTGCGACATCTGTCACGGGAGCCCGC
>DAIOGN010000093.1:0-10129 GCA_036745245.1 Candidatus Zixiibacteriota bacterium | reverse complement strand
TGGCTGTGTATTGCATGGAATAACCTGATTCCGGTTCGCTGGTCCGCCTCAGGACGGACATCCTTGGGTGACGACTCACAGGTGAGTCCTGTGCCCGGAGTGAAGTGTAAACAATGTGCCCGGAATGAGCATGAAATGCGGGGAGCCTGGGAGGCGGATTGAACTTTGCTTAGGTTACCCCAGACGGGTCGATCCAAAAGTCATCCTATCATGGGCATGACCAGGTTCCAGGAATGGTGCTGCACACGTCGCATGGCGCAAACCCACCTTTGAATACGTAGTTCACCAGAGCAATGATGTCCGTCGCATTGACCATCCCCGAACAGTTCGCGTCACCGGCCGCTTCGCAGGGCTCGGGAGGCCGGCCGCTTCTAAACACGAAGTCAACAAGCGCAAGTATATCTAGCGAAGAGATAGCGCCGCTGATATTGACGTCACCTGTGGTCGGGACCAGACAGGCACCCTTGGTCCATTGAGCGAGGTAGGCTGAAGTCTTGCCCCCGGCCAGTGAGAAGGCTCCCCCGACGACCAGCGTGTTATTGTGGGCTGACAGCGCGGATACCGCGCCATTCGTCCCCGATCCCAATGCCAACCAGGAGGAACCGTCCCAGGCCGCAATGCGATTTGCTGTGACACCGCCCGCGGTCGTAAACGCTCCACCAGCACAGAGCTCGGCGTCGTAGACGGTCAGGGCGGACACAAGAGAATTCATCCCCGAGCCTAAAGCCGACCAGGAAGTACCATCCCAGGCAGCGATGCGGTTGGCGGCCACGTCGCCAGCCATCGTAAAACCTCCCCCGGCTATCAACCGACCGTCATAAACAGCAAGGGCCCTGACTCCTCCGCCATTCATTCCCGACCCCAGTGCCGACCAGGTAGAACCACCCCAGGCCGCAATGCGATATGCGGCTTCGCCGCCGGCCGTGATGAAGTCGCCTCCGGCGACGAGTTTGCCGTCGTAAATGACCAGGGCGTAGACGCCATAGTCCGTTCCCGACGCCAAGGCTGACCAGGACGTACCATCCCAAGCCGCGATGTTTGTTGCGGCCACACTCCCTGCCCCGTTGAAGAAGCCCCCAGCGATCAGCTTGCCGTCGTAGACGGTCAGGGCATAAACATCCCCAACCATTCCCGACCCCAATGCCAACCAGGAAGCACCGTTCCAGGCCGAGATGTGAGGAAAGAACAACCCCCCGGCGATAAGCTGGCCGTCGTAGGCGGTCAGGGTAGTGACCCGGTCATTAAAGGGGCCCCCGCTACCTCTTATTAACCACATAGAATCACTCCAAGCGGCTATTCGGTCGGTCCACTTGCCGCCGACGGTCGTAAAGTCTCCTCCGGCGATCAAGGTGCCGTCATAGACCGTGAGTGCGTGGACATAGTCATTCACGCCTGAGCCCAAAGCTGACCATGAAGAACCGTCCCAAGCCGCGACGGAGTTGACGTAGTTGTGAGGTACGCCGCCGGCTGTTGTGAAGTCCCCCCCCGCGATCAGCTTGGTGTCGTAGACGGTCAGGGCTTGGACAAAGCCATCGGCATTCATCCCCGAATCCAAGGCTGACCAGGAAGAACCGTCCCAGGTCGCGATGCAGTTAGCGGCCACGCCACCGGCAGCCGTAAAGTACCCCCCTGCTATCAGCTTACCTTCGTACACAGCCAAGTCAACGACTGGATTATTCATCCCCAAACCCAAAGCCGACCAAGAAGAACCATCCCACGCCGCGATGTAGTTGGCGGCCATGCCGCCGGCAGTATGAGAGTTTCCTCCGGCGATCAGCTGGCCATCGTACACGGTCATGGCAAGGATTGATTGCTCCATCCCTGACCCCAATGCCGACCAAGTGGAACCGTCCCAGGCCGCGATGTAGTTGGCGGCCACGCCGCCGGCAGTCGTGAAGTATCCCCCGGCGCAGAGCATGCTGTCGTACACTGTCAGAGCATAGACCCAGGGATAATCTCCTCCTCCCATCCCTGACCCCAATGCCGACCACGCAGAACCGTCCCAAGCCGCGATGTAGTTGGCGGACTCGGCGTCAGCAGTCGTGAAATCTCCGGCCGCGATCAGCTTGCTATCGTAGACCGTCAGGGCCCTGACGGCTAGATTCCCACCACCCATGCCACCCATCCCCAACCCCAGGGCCGACCACGCAGAACCGTCCCAAGCCGCGATGCGGTTGACGGAAACGCCGCCCGCGGTCGTGAAATATCCCCCTGCGATCAGTTTGCCGTCGTAGACGGTGAGTGCATAGACTCGGCCATTCGTCCCCGACCCCAACGTCGACCAAGAAGTACCGTCCCAGGCCGCGATGCGACTGGCGCCCGGACCACCTGCAACTGTGAAATCCCCGCCAGCTATCACCTTGCCATCGTACACAGTCAGAGCATAGACATATCCATCGACTCCCGGCAGCGACGGCGAAATGCTATTGTCCCAGTAGATGTCATCCGGATCGGCGGAAGCCTCGTGAGTTGCCGACTGCTGAAATGTCGGCTGGCCGGTCAGCGGATCCTTGCCCGAAATGAACCACTTCATGTCAAGCGGCCCCTGGTAACCCGACCGCCGCGCAGCCTCCAGGTCAAACCGGCCCTCCGGTGTAAGGAAGTCGCCCGCATTTTTGCCGGACGGAAGGGCACCGGAAGAAGCATCCTCGGCTCTTGCTATTTGTGCCGTCGTGGTGAACACACCGGCAATCATTGCGCCCGTCATTAGCAATCTCATGAGCCGTCTGTTCATCTGCTTACTCTCGGTATCGCATGTGTTTCTGTGCAGCATTCTCGATGTCTCTCCCAAGGGAGACCGTCGGTTCCCACTCGGACTCTAATTCCCGTGGGAGGCAAATCACACATCCCGCGATCAGCTACCGCGGGACTAATCACATTTGCAGTTGCGCTTGAACGTCACGGGCACGACCACGTGACTGGCATCATCGTGCACACATCACAGGGCGCCGGGCCGCCTTTGAACACATGGTTCACCAGCGTGAGGATGTCATCGGAGCTGACGCCGCCCGAGCAGTTCGCGTCACCGCTGGCCGGGCACGGCACAGGTGCAACCCCACCCTTGAAGACGTAATTCACCAGCAGAATCACATCGGTGGACGAATGGGTTCCGCTGAGGTTCATGTCGCCGGTCATGTCGATGGTGACCAGCTGGCTTGGATTAGCCACGTGCGGACAGTTGTCGCAGGCATCGCCAAAGCCATCCGTGTCGGCGTCGGCCTGGCTTGGATTGGCCGCTGTTGGGCAGTTGTCGACGCAGTCGGGTGACAGATCCGTGTCCGAATCCGCGTCCACCACGCCACAGCCGCACACTCCGGGAGCGGTCTTAGACGGATCGGAAGGGCATCCGTCGCAGGCGTCGCCTGTGCCGTCGCCGTCTGTGTCGGTTTGTGCCGGGTTCAGCACGAGCGCGCAGTTATCGCACGAGTCTCCCACGCCGTCCGCATCGACATCTTCCTGTCCGGGGTTTCCACTCCATGGGCAATTGTCGGTTTGACAGGTATTGGCCGGGTAACCCGGATCGCCGAGACCATCGTTGTCAGTGTCTGTGCAGCTATCACAGTTATCGCCAGAGCCATCCAAGTCTGCGTCGGCTTGATTGGAGTTCGCCGTTGTGAGGCAGTTGTCGCAGGCATCTCCCGCACCATCTCCATCACCATCCTCCTGGGTGGGATTCGCGATGGACGGGCAATTGTCGGCGTAATCGAAGATACCATCGCCATCCGTATCGAAGGGGAGCTTCGTCCATTGCGCCAAGTAGGCAGAGACCTTGCCGCCCGCTCTGGTGAACGTTCCCGCGGCGGTCAGTTTGCTGTCGTAGACAGTCAGGGCACTCACATAGGAATTCATGCCCGACCCCAGAGCCGACCATGAAGAACCGTCCCACGCTGCGATGAAGTTGGCGGCCGCGCCCCCGGCAACCGCGAATTCTCCCCCGGCGTAGAGCTTGCCGTCATGGGCGATCAGGGCAGAGACCCAGCGACCATATCCTCCCATCCCCGACCCCAATGCCGACCAGAAAGAACCGTCCCAGGCAGCGATGTTGTTGGCGGCCACGCCGCCGGCACTCGTGAAACTCCCCCCGGTGATAAGCTTGTTGTCGTAGACGGTCAGATCATAGACCCCAGTTTGCACGGTCCCGCCAGACATTCCAGACCCCAATGCCGACCATGAAGAACCGTCCCAGGCAGCGATGTTGTTGGCGGCCACGCCGCCGGCAGTCGTGAAGTATCCCCCAGCGATCAGCTTGCCGTCGTAGACGGTCAGGGCAAAGACCAAGGGATAGCCTCCTCCCATCCCTGACCCCAAGGCCGACCAGGAGGAACCGTCCCAGGCCGCGATGCTGATGGCGGCCACGCCGCCGGCAGTCGAGAAGCCCCCCCCGGCGCAGAGCTTGCCGTCGTAAACGGTCAGGGCATAGACCCCAGTTTGCACGATCCCGCCAGACATCCCAGACCCCAGGGCCAACCAGGAAGAACCGTCCCGAGCCGCGATGTAGTTGGCGGCCACGCCGCCGGCAGTCGTGAAGGTTCCCCCGGCGCAGAGCTTGCCGTCGTAGACAGTCAGGGCATGGACCGAGCCATTCATTCCGGACCACGATCCCGACCATGACGAACCGCCCCAGGCCGCGATGTGGTCGGCAGTCACGCCATCGGCAGTCGTAAAGGCTCCCCCAGCGATCAGCCTGGCGTCGTAAACGGTCAGGGCAAAGACGGTATTACTCATCCCCGCCCCTAATGCCGACCAGGAAGAACCGTCCCAGGCTGCGATGTAGCTTACGCCCACGCCGCCGGCAGTCGTGAACGGTCCCCCGGCAATCAGCTTACCGTTGTAGACGGTCAGGTCATAGACAGAGCCATCCATCCCCGACCCCAATGCCGACCAGGAAGAACCGTCCCACGCCGCGATGTCGTTGGCGGCCACGCCACCGGTAGTCGTGAAATCTCCGCCGGCGCAGAGCTTACCGTCGTAGACGATCAGGGCCCGGACCGAGCTGTTCATCCCCGACCCCAATGCCGACCAGGAAGAACCGTCCCAGGCTGCGATGTAGTTGGCTGCTACGCCGCCGGCAGTCGTGAAATATCCCCCGGCGATCAGCTTGGCGTCGAAGACGGTCAGGGCATATACACCGGGATAACCTCCTCCTCCCATCCCCGACCCCAATGCCGACCAGGAAGAACCGTCCCAGGCCGCGATGTAGCTTACGGCCACGCCGCCGGCAGTCGTAAAGGCTCCCCCAACGATCAGCCTGCCGTCGTAAACGGTCAGGGTATAGACTATGGAATTCATACCCGACCCCAATGCCGACCAAGAAGAACCGTCCCAAGCTGCGATGTAACTAGCGACCACGCCGCCGGCAGTCGTGAAATATCCCCCGGCGAAGAGCTTGCCGTCAAATACGGTCAGAGTCTGGACCTGGCCATTCATCCCCGACCCCAATGCCGACCATGAAGAACCGTCCCAGGCCGCGATGAAGTTGACAGTCACGCCGCCGGCGATCGTGAAGCCCCCTCCGGCGATAAGTTTTCCGTCGAAAACGGTCAGGGCCTGGACCGAACCATCAACGCCCGGCAACGACGGCGAGAGGCTGTTATCCCAATAAATGTCATCAGGATCGTCGGCTGTCTCGTGCGTTGCCGACCGCTGAAATAACGGCTGACCCATGAGCGGGTCGTTGGTCGATGCAAACCCCTCCATATCCAACGGCCCCTGGTAACCTGACCGCCGCGCTGCCTCCAGGTCAAACCGGCCATCGGGAGCAAGGAATTCCTGCACACTTCTAGCCTGGGACTGGGCGATCGGTGCACTCTGTGAATCCACACTGACTACGGGATTGGGGTTCGCTCGGGATGACTCTCTCACCTGCTCAGGAAGGACAATCTGAGTTGGATCGGAAGCGGTCTGCTGCGCCGCTCCGGCTTGACTGAGTGAGAGCACCAAGAAGAGCGAAAGGAATGAGACTCTATTCATGCGTCACTTCCTTGCCAGATGTGTAGAGTTACCCATCCCCGGTCCGCCATGCACGGAGATCGTCCGGTCGGACCTACCCAATTGAATCTGGTGCAATCAAAGTCGAGCCGTCTGGCTCTGACGGGTGCGCTGACAGCGCACTTGGCAGCGTTGGAAGCTGGACCTGGCTATTGAGGCACTTTGCAATATAGCTGAATTACGCGGCGGTCCTAGAACGCATTGCGCCAAGTGTGCCCCTTCTGGTCGGAGTAGTATCAGCTGCTCAGATTGAAAGTGGCCACGCTGGTAGGAGTAGCTGCTGGGGCGATGCTGAGCCTTGGCACTGAGGGAGAAAATGGTGCGGACCTCTCTACGCTCTTTTCACAATGCCAATCGGTGCCATTGCCGGCATCGTTACGGGTGTGCTTACCGGTTTTGAGGGCTGGCTGAACGCCAACCTCCAGAGGAAATGGGTACGCCGCAAAAGTGTAAACTATGTGCCTTGAATGAAGTGTAAAGGATGTGACCCGAATAAACCTGAAATGCGGAGGGGCAGGGATTCGAACCCTGGGATCGGTTTCCCGATCAACTGCTTAGCAGGCAGCTGCCTTCGGCCACTCGGCCACCCCTCCCGTGAAACGCTTCGGGCGCAGGCCCGAACCCGAGTAGGTTACGCGCCGTGCGGCGCGGGGCAATACGTTTGGAATGCTGGCGGAGGGAGGGGGACTCGAACCCCCAAGGGCTTGCACCCGACGGATTTCAAGTCCGTTGCCTTACCAATTAGGTCTATCCCTCCGGGGGAAATATAGGCGCGTCCCCGGGGGGTTCAACGGACAATTGGCGCGGCGAGGAACTCCGCAATCTGTCGCCTGTGGTGCTCGTCGTGATGCGCGAAGTACGACACCAGATCGAAGATGGTGATCCTGCCGCGCTCCTCGTGCTGACCCGTGCGATGCCAGCTCTCGAGTCCAAGGTCGAAGAGCAGAACCATGGACTTCTCGCGAAGGCGCGCGAATTCGTCGAGCAGGGACACGGCCTTGCGGTTGTACACGTCGCCGTACTGCTTCATCCAGAGATCCTGATCGAACCGCGCGAGGAACGGAAGATCTTCGTTGAGCATCTTCTCCACGCGCGGCAGAAGTGCTTCGCGATCGCAGCCCACCAGGTGCGCGATCACCTGGAGGGGCGACCACTTCCCCGCCGCCATGGGGCGCGCGAGGCGTTCGGGCGACGCACCCGAGCACACCTCGAACAGCATGCGGGGGGCACCCGCCAGCCGCTCGAAGACCTGCTTTACCTCGGACTCGCTGGCCATCAGAGTTCAGGGCCCGTCTCGGTGCGGAACGAATAGATCCGCCAGATCCCGCTCCCGCGCACGAGGCCGAACTTGTTGTACACCTGGGAACCCTTGATCTGATCGAGACTGGTCACTTCGACCTTCGCCGAATCGCCACGTACTTCGGCTTCGCCCACCACCATTCTGCGGTCCAGCCAGCGCTGAAAAACGGTGCCTCCCGGCGAGAGCTCGGCGAGCAAGCGTGCCGCCATGAGCGTGTCGCTGCGCGGATCCCCGTCGGGCCACAGGCCGGTGTCGGGCAGGAGGGTGTAAGGCGCCTCGAGCGTAAATCCCTGCAGGATGGCCAGCGTATCGGCCACTTTTACCGCCCGCAGGAACTTGATCACGGCCTCGCGCGGCTCTCTGGACGAGAGGTTGCAGGCCGAGAAGAGAACCCCTGCTAGGAGAACCAGGCCGAAGAGCTGTCTCACGCGCCCCCGATCTGTCCGGACAGCGTAAACCTGTGCAGCGTACCGAGTCCCAGGCCGGGGGTAAAGGAGTAGTCCAGCTCGAGAGCCTTCCAGCGCACGCCTAGCCCGGTGGAAAAGCCAGCCGTTTCGGATGTCTCCGCCTGGGTGCGAAGGTCTCGTCCCTGCGAGTTAAAACCCACCCTCAGTGCCAGGGGCGCAGGACGGTTTCGTTGCGCGAACAGCAGTGCCTCCAGGCCGGTCCCGAAACGCACGTCGTTGTCGCGCGGGAAGCGGGCGTCGAAGGCCACCATGAGCGGCAGTCCGCGCAGGCCGTGCCGGAAGCCCGCAAGGATCACCGAGGGCAGCGGGTCCTTCTCCTCGCGATAGGCCGACGTCTGCGTTCCCAGGTTCAGAACCGAGACGCCCAGGCGCGTGCGGTCGTCCGGCAGATGCGCCAGCACGCCCAGGTCCGCAGCAACGCCTGAAGCTGTGTAGGCATCCAGTGTTTCGTGAATCCACTTAGCAGTAAGGCCGGCATCCAGTCGGAATTCCTGCGCGTTCATCCGCCGGCGGAGATCCGGCGGCAGAGTGTCGGGCCCACCCACGACACGCGTCCCCACGGAGGCGGAAAAGGCCAGGTCCGAAAAACCCCAGGAGCCCAGGTCCTGGTTGGTGGCGTCGCGTCCCGGAATGTCCGTGCTCGAGAGATACGTGAGCGCCACTCCAATCACGGTCTCCGACTCCACCGCGCGCGAATAGGAGACGAAGCCGCTCTGAACGCCGGAGAACAGCTCGCTGTACGTGGCCGACCACCTCTGCAGGCGCTGCTGCGACAAACCCGCCGGGTTGATCTGCAAGGCGGCCTGGTCGGAGGCTTCGGCCACACCCGCCCCGCCCATGGCCACGAGCCTCGCGTTTTGAGGCACGGCGAGGAATCCAAACGCCGACGTGCCGGCCTGTGCGTTCACCTGTGCCACAGCCGGAGCCACCCAGACGAGAGCCACCAGCACTGCGCATGCTCGAATTCTCACCACGACCTCACCGTCCGATTCACGATATCCTCCGCAAGTTTTTCCACGGCGCGGGTCTTGCCTTCATCCTCGGTCTCGCCCACGGCGTTGAAATTCCCCCACTGCACCAGACTCGTCTCTTCCCAGATCACCTGACGCCTTACGGCGTCTTCCAGACGCGCCTGAATGGTGATGACCACGCGATACTCCTGCACCGATTCATCGGCGGCATAGGTGTAGGGCTGGCGCACGTACGCGAGAACGCTACCGCGCAGTACCGCCTCCGCGCGCTTTTCGTTGACCACCGTCACGCTGCCGTCCTGAACGAAGCCGTTGATGACCCCTTCGGTGAGCAGCTCGCGAATGCCGTATTCCCGCGTCTGGTTTTCGAAGAGCGGCACGGCGATGCTCTTGAGGGACGACCGCCCGGAGGGGTTAAAGCTGTACGGGCCGCAGGCCAGTGCAGTCACGCACAGTGCGCACGCCACCAGGAGAACCCTGAAGTTCAGCGATCGACTCCCGCCCCGGCCACCACCACGCCGTTCTTCACGACGCGGTGCGCCAGGTTGACGCCAAAGTGAAACGGCAATTCCCGGTGGTCCTCCATCTCCCAGATTACGAGGTCGGCCCGATACCCCGGCGCAAGCGACCCGATGTCGCCTGCCCTGCCCAGGGCCCAGGCGGCGTTGGCTGTGAGAGCGCACCAGCACTCGGCCGCCGAAAACCTATAATACTGTGCCGCCAGCGCTGCGGCCATGGTCAACGATTCGCAATTGCACGACCCGGCATTGCAGTCGGTGGCCAGCGCCACGGCCAGCCCGGCGTCCACCATGCCCCGCCCGGGGGCGAAGTGCCGCGCGCCGAGGGAGAAGCTGGTCCCCGGCAGGAGCACGGCCACCGTATTGCTTTCTCTCAAGCCGCGGATGCCTGCTTCGGACACCCGGATGAGGTGGTCGGCGCTCGCCGCTCCCAGCTCGCATGCCAGCTCCGCACCCCCCGTGGACTCCAGTTCATCGGCATGAAGTTTGATCCCGAGCCCGGCCGCTCGTGCGGCCTCCTGAATGCGACGGGTTTCTTCCAGGGTGTACACGCCTGTCTCGCAAAAGACATCCGAAAACACTGCCAGTTTCTCGGAGGCCACCTGGGGCAGCATCTCGTGCGTGACGAGATCGATGTACTCCTCGCGCTTCCCCCGGAACTCATCGGGCACTTCGTGGGCGCCCAGAAACGTGGGCACCAGATCCAGCGGCAGGGAGCGGTTCAGGTCGCGGATCGCGCGCAGCTGTTCGAGTTCGCTTTCCGTGGACAGGCCATAGCCCGACTTGGCTTCGGCCGTGGTGGTGCCGTGCGCCAGCATGCGCAGGAGTCTGGGACGTGCAAGCGCGGCCAGATCTGTGTGGGAGAGAGCGCGTGTGTGCCGAACC
>DAIOGN010000092.1:0-14565 GCA_036745245.1 Candidatus Zixiibacteriota bacterium | reverse complement strand
AGCCCGCAGACTTGTTCAGCCGCAGCGTGGGCACCGACACCGACATCGTGCAGAAGGAAATGTACGCCTTCGAGGACCGTGGCGGGCGCCGCCTGGCCCTGCGTCCCGAAGGAACCGCGGGCGTGGTGCGTGCCTTCATCGAGCACAGCCTCGACAAGCAGCGACCGTACCACAAGCTCTGGTACTGGGGGCCCATGTTCCGTGCCGAACGGCCGCAGAAGGGGAGATACCGGCAGTTCTGGCAGTTCGGCGTGGAGGCGTTCGGCGTGGCCGAACCCTCGATGGATGCCGAACAGATCGCCCTCGCCTGGACCCTGGCCGACAGCCTGGGAGTTGTTGCGGGAACTCTGCGCCTCAATTCAATCGGCGACGCACAGTGCCGGCCGGCGTATCGTGAGTTGCTTCTGCGCTTCCTTACGGGGATCGAGTCGAAGCTGTGCGACGGCTGTCGCGCTCGTCTCACCACCAACCCGCTGCGTGTGCTCGACTGCAAAGAAGCGGGCTGCAGGCGCCTTCTGGCCGATGCGCCCCACACCGTGGATCACCTGTGCGACGACTGTGCGAGGCACTTCGACGGCGTCCGGGCGAGCCTGGACTCCATGCGCGTGCCGTACCGGCTCGACCCGGGCATCGTGCGCGGCCTCGACTACTACGTGCGCACCGCCTTCGAACTGGATAGCCCGCGACTGGGGGCGCAAAGTTCCGTGCTGGGCGGGGGCCGTTACGATGGTCTGGTGAAGGCCCTCGGCGGTGGGGATGTGCCGGGCGTGGGCTGGGCCGCCGGCATTGAGCGTGTACTTCTAGCGACGGAGGAGCCTGCGCCAACCAGCGAGCCCCTGCATGTGTACGTGGCCGCGTTCCCCGAGACCAGGGAGGCGGCGCTCGCGTGGGCTCAGACCCTCCGCGCGCGCGGCGCGAAAGTCGAAACAGACCACCAGGGCCGCAGCCTCAAGGCCCAGATGAAGGAAGCGTCCCGCCTGGGCGCCCGCTATGTGGCAGTTCTCGGACCCGACGAGTGGGGCAAAGGTGAGGTGACACTGAAGAATCTCGAATCCGGATCGCAAGAGGTACTTGAACTGGAGCGGGCCGGATCACTCATTGCCCAGGCCTGAACGCGCGATCCGCCCAACACGGTTCCCCAACCACCCATGACCACGCATATCGCCCACTGGAAACGCACGCACACCTGCGGTGAACTCACGAAGAGCCACGTGGGGACGGAGTGCACGCTCAACGGCTGGGTGGGAGGCTGGCGCGATCTCGGCGGGCTCAACTTCATCGACCTGCGTGACCGCTACGGCGTCACCCAGGTCGTGTTCCGTCCGGAACTGCTACCTCCCGACCGCGTGGCCGAGGCAGGCCGCTTGCGCTCGGAGTTCGTGGTGGCCGTGCGCGGGAAGGTGGCCGAGCGGCCGCAGGGCACGAGCAACCCGGCGCTGTCCACGGGCGAAATCGAAGTCAACGTGACGGAGTTCGCCCTGCTCAACCCGTCGCGCACGCCGCCCTTCGAAATCGAAGACGACACGCAGGCCAACGAGGATCTGCGACTGCGCTACCGCTACCTCGATCTGCGCCGGGGCCCCCTGCGCGATCGCATCATCCTGCGGCACCGTTTCGCCAAGTCCGTACGCGACTGGTTCGACCGGATGGGTTTTCTCGAGATCGAAACTCCCATGCTCATGCGCAGCACGCCGGAAGGCGCGCGCGACTACGTGGTGCCCAGCCGCGTGCATCGCGGCAAGTTCTACGCGCTGCCGCAGTCGCCGCAGCTGCTCAAGCAGATCCTGATGGTCTCCGGGTTTGACCGCTACTTCCAGATTGCCCGCTGCCTGCGCGATGAAGACCTGCGCGCCGACCGCCAGCCCGAACATACCCAGATCGACGTGGAGATGTCGTTCGTCACCGAGGACGACATCTTCGCCACGATCGAACCGATGGTGGCCACCGCCTTCAAACAGTCGGCCGGAATCGAACTTTCGCCCCCGTTCCCGCGCCTCACCTATCGTGAGGCCATGGAACGGTTCGGTTCAGACAAGCCCGATATGCGTTTCGGTCTGGAGTTGTTCGACGCGGGGACCGTCTTCGCGGCCACGGAGTTTGCCGCCTTCGCCACAGCGCTCAAGAGTGGCGGCGCGGTTTTTGGATTCACCGTGCCTGGCGGCGCTGCGCTCTCACGGAAGGATTTCGATGGGCTCACCGAATCCGCCAAGGAAGCCGGCGCCCGCGGACTCGTGTGGCTGGCGCGGCAGGCCGACGGCCCCCGCGGACCCGCCGCCAAGTTTCTCTCTCCGTCCGAACTCGAACGATTGTGGGAGGTGTCCGCCTGTCGCGAGGGAGACGTGGTGCTTTTGGTGGCCGACGTGCGCGCCACGGCGCTTTCTGTATTGGGCAGGCTTCGAACTCAGATCGGCCGGTCCCAGGGCCTGGCGGCGTCCGGTGCGTGGCGCTTCCTCTGGGTGCGCGAGTTCCCGTTGTTCGAGTTCAATCCCGAGCGCGGTGGCTACGATGCCATGCACAACATCGTCTCAGCGCCGTTGGCGGAGGACTTCGAACTGTTGGATGAAGGGTTCACGAGCGCGCTCGCACTCGGCCATCCCGATCATCCCTGGTCCCGCATGCGGGCGCAGCAGTACGACCTGGTACTCAACGGGTCAGAACTGGCCTCCGGCGGAATCCGCAACAATCAGCGACCGGTGCAGCAGAAGGTCCTCAACGTGCTGGGCATCGACGACCACCGCGCCGAACGCATGTTCGGTTTTCTTCTTGAAGCGCTCGAGTTCGGGGCCCCGCCCCACGGCGGCATCGCCCTCGGACTCGACCGGCTGGTCGCACTCATCTCCGGCACCGATTCCATCCGCGAAGTCATAGCCTTTCCGAAAACCGCTCAGGCTCAGTCGCTTATGGACGGCTCCCCCACCTTTCTGGAGCCCGAACAGCTGGCCGAACTAGGGCTGGTGGTTCGCGGCGGCCGCGCCGATACCTAGTATTGGCGGTAAGCCTTTGCCGGCCTGAGGCTTTCCCGTATATTGAAAGGTCCATGAGGCCGGGAGATCATTCCGGGTCACGGAGAAACCATTACGAGTCCTGAAACTCGACCATTCGAAAGCAAGATATCGCTGGCGGGGTCCGACCCCCGCCTTCTGTTCGGCCAGCACGATCATCATCTAAGGGTCATCGAGAGCCAGTTCCCTGTGGAGGTTCTGGCCCGGGGTGATCAGGTCACGATCCGGGGACCTCAGGTCGAGGTGACCCGGGTCGAGCGTCTGTTCGCAGATCTGGCCGAGCGGCTCGAGAAGGAAGGTGAGATCAGCCGGCAGTATCTCGACTACGCCATCGACATGATCAAGTCCGATGGCAAGGGTCCGCAGGCGGCGCTTCCGCCGCAGGGCCTGCTTCACACCCGCTCGCACGGGGTGATCAAAGCCAAGACCCTGGGCCAGGCTCAGTACCTCGAGGCCATTGCGCAGGAGGATCTCGTCTTTGTCATCGGGCCGGCGGGCACGGGGAAGACGTATCTGGCGGTGGCGGCGGCCCTGGGCGAACTGCGCCGTCACTCAGTGCAGCGCATCGTGCTGGTGCGACCCGCCGTGGAAGCCGGCGAATCCCTGGGGTTCTTGCCGGGCGACCTGCGCGCCAAGGTGGATCCCTATCTGCGGCCGGTGTACGACGCCCTGCACGACATGATGCCCAGCGACCGCATCCAGCAATACCTGGAGCAGGGCACGATCGAAATCGTGCCGCTCGCCTTCATGCGCGGGCGCACGCTCAACTCCGCCTTCGTCATCCTCGACGAGGCGCAAAACACCACGCGAGCCCAGATGAAGATGTTTCTCACCCGCCTGGGCATCGGGAGCCGCGCCGTGATCACGGGCGACGTGACGCAGATCGACCTGGTGAGCCGCGAACAGTCCGGACTGTTGCAGGCCCAGGAGGTGCTGTCAGGCGAGGCCGGCATTCACTTCTGCTATCTCACAGACAAGGATGTGGTGAGACACCGGCTGGTGCAGCAGATTGTGCGCGCCTACGATCGCTACGAATCCCGGGAACCGGATGAACAAGGCCACTGACAACGGGGGCCCCGCGCCCGTTCCGTTCTGGCGCAGCCACTTTCTCGGCCTGGCGCTGGCCGCTGTACTGGTGCCGGCCACGCTCCTGCTCTTTCCGCTGCGCCCGCAGATGGCGCGTGTGCTGCCCCGGGTGGGCGACGTCGCCACCGAAGACGTGCAGGCCCCCAGCACGCTGCCGATCCGGCGCACGCAGGCCGAGCTCGAATCCCTGCGTGATTCGGCTCTGCAATCCGTACCGCTCGTTCTCCGTTACGATGAGCACCGACTCGATTCCATAGGTCGCGAGCGCGAAGCCTTCTTTACGCTGCTCGAGCACGTGGGGGCGGGGCGGCGCCTCTGGGACGACCTGCTGCTTGGCTTCCCTCACGTCACGGTTCCGTCCCGGTTGCAGGACCTTCGGGCCACCGACCTCACGCGCGCCGAGGCGGCCATCGACTCGGCCTTCGGGGCGATCTATCGCTTCGGGCTGTTGCGGAACACGACCGAGTTGCCGCTCTCCGAAAACGCAACGGCCGCCATTCTGCGTGCCGAGTTCGAAACCCTGGTGAGGCGCGAGCATTTGCTCGACATCCCCGCCGCCCAGATGATTCTCAGGCGTGCATTGACGGAGGCGGTGACCGATTCGGCGATGCGTCCGGCGCTGTACGAACTGGCCCGGCAGTGGCTCGTTCCCAACCTGAGCTTCGACATGAAAGCCACGGAGCGCCGCCAGGGAATGGCGCTGGCGGCCATCCCCGAAAACAAGGGTTTGATCCTCAAGGACGAGTACATCGTGCGGGCGGGAGAGCGCATCACGCCCCGGCACCTTCAGGGCCTGGAGGCCCTGGCCTTGGCACGTCAGACGGCCTCGGGGGATGCTTCCCTGTACGAGCGCCTGTTGCCCGGTCTCGCACGCGGGCTCTTTCTCCTGGTGCTGTTCTCCGGACTCGGACTGGCCTTGGACCTGGTGCGTCCGGGCGTGTTCTCGCAGCCGCGTACGTTGTTGTGTCTGGCCACGCTGTACACCTTCGAACTGGCGATGCTCTACCTGATCCATTTCCGCTGGGATATCTCGGGATATCTGTGGCCGGTCACGGTGGCCGCGATGCTATCCACCATCCTCATGTCGGCAGGCGTGGGCCTGGTGTTCGGCGTGTTCTTGTCTCTGGCGCAGGGGGTGTTGCTGGGGTTCGACTTCGCACCCGTCCTGCTCTCGGTGATCGCCTGCACGGTCGCATGCCTCGCGGTGCGAAACGTGCGCAAACGGCACCAGTTTTATCGCCCGATCGTGGTGCTGGCCGCCACGTACGGCGTGCTCATCCTGCTTTTGGAATCCTTGCGGTTCGCCCCCACGGATCCGTTGCTATTGTGCGCCGGGTACGGAGTGCTCAACGGCGTGCTCTCGCCCGGGCTCGCCATTTTCTCGCTCTCGTTTCTCGAAAGCACATTCCGGCTCACCACCGACATCACGTTGCTCGAACTGGCCGACATGAACCATCCGCTCCTGCGCCGGCTCGCGGTGGCCGCGCCCGGAACGTATCACCATTCCATCCTGGTGGCGAATCTCTGCGAGGCGGCGGCCGAGTCGGTGGGGGCCAACCCACTTTTGGCACGTGTGGGAGCGTATTTCCACGACATCGGCAAGATGGAAAAGCCGGAGTATTTCGTGGAAAACCAGATGGGTCGCAAGAACAAGCACGAGGGGCTGGCCCCTTCCATGAGCGCGCTCATCCTCGCGGCCCACATCAAATCGGGAGCCGATCTGGCGCGCGAGGCGAAGCTCCCCGCGGTCATCATCGACTTCATCGAGCAGCACCATGGCACCACGCTCATGTCGTATTTCCACCGCAAGGCGATGGAACAGGCGGGGCACGATATTCCCGATGCGGACTTCCGCTATCCCGGCCCCAAGCCGAAGCTCAAGGAGACGGCGATTCTCATGCTCGCGGATTCTGTCGAGGCGGTGTCGCGCACGCTGGACGATCCGCGCCCCAATCGCCTCCGCAGCGCCATTCACCAGGTGGTCACCGACAAGTTCATGGCCGGCCAGCTCTCCGACTGCCCTCTGACCCTGGCCGATCTCTCGCGCATCGAAGACGCGTTCGTACACCTGCTTTTGGGAGCGTTTCACGGCCGGATCCGCTATCCCGAGCAGGTGGATGCGGACGCCCGCAAACGGGAAGCGATCCTGGGGTGAGGGTGCGTTCCTACATGGCCTCTCCCGGGCCGGCTGTTCAAGGCCGGCGTCTATCGCTTCTGGCCCGGCGGGTGCTCGCAGGCGAGGGAGGAGCCCTCGACGTGAAGATCATCTTCGCCGACGATGAGCTGGTGAGGCACCTCAATCGGCGCTATCGTCGACTCGACCGCACCACGGACGTGCTCAGCTTCAACGTGCCGGGTGTGAGTGGAGTGGTGCCGGACGGCGGAGAGATCTACCTCTCCGTTCCGCAGGCGAAACGCCAGGCCCAACGCTACCGGCATTCGCTTCATCTCGAGCTTGCGCGCCTGGTGGTGCACGGGGTGCTGCACCTGGTGGGACACGACCACAAAAAGCTCAACGAAGCACGCCGCATGAGGGCCCGCGAGCGCCACTACCTTGGACGGCTCAGATGAGTCTCGCCTGGCTCTGGCTGTTGCTGTTCGGCGTGGGACTTCTCGTGGCCCTGGTCACCGCCTTCGCCCGTAACCTCGCGTACCTCGACCGGCACGCCTACGGCGAGCTGCTTGCGAGATTCCCGGAGGATCGACGCCTGGCGGTGGTCCGGCTCACGGCCGACCCGCAGGCCCTGCAATTCGCCACCGACTCCTTTGCCGCTCTCCTGCTCGTGTGTCTTCTGGGGCTGGCGCTTCAGCTGGCCGAGCTCGCAACGGCCGCCTGGCCGGCACCTCGGCTCATGTTGCAGGTCGTCTTTGTGGGGGCCACCTGGATTGCCTTCGTGTTCGTGACCGAGGCCGTGCCGCGTTTCTCCCGCTTCGAGATCTGGCGCAACGCCTACCTCAGTGTGCCGGGGCTCGTGCGCGCCAGCTATGTGCTGTACCGGCCCCTGGTGGCGGTGGCGCTCTCGCTTCGCCGCAGTACGCCCGACCACCCGGACCCGGGGGTGGGCACGGTGGTGGAGCGGGCCCTCGAAACCCTGGCGGAAACCGCGGGGCTCGACGAGCCCATCCTCGATCGCGAAGAGGTGAGCATGATTCGCGGCGTGCTCGAGCTCGACCAGACGGAAGTGCGCGAGATCATGGTGCCGCGGGTGGACATGGTCGCGGTGCCGCACACGGCGACGCTGGCCGAAGTACGAGAGTGCGTGCGCCGTGAAGGCTATCTGCGGCTGCCCGTGTACGAAGAGGACATCGACCGCATCATCGGCGTGGTGCACGTTCAGGATCTGTATCTCCTGGCGCCGGAGGAGGAGTCCCGGACGACTCTCTCCTCCTTCATCCGAAAACCCTACGTGGTGCCGGAGTCGAAGAACGTGGCCGACCTTCTGCGCGAGCTGAGGACGGCCCGATCCCACCTGGCGATCGTGGTGGACGAGCACGGCGGAACCGCAGGCCTGGTGACCCTGGAAGACATCGTGGAAGAGGTGGTGGGAGAAATCGGCCCCACGGACGACCTGGATGAGCACCCCATTCAGCCGGCCGGATCCCACAGCTGGCGTGTCTCCGGTGTGGTGTCCCTGGCCGATCTCAACGACGCGCTCGACTTCTCTTTGCCCGACCAGGAGTTTGATACGGTGTCCGGCTTGATTTACGATCAGGTCGGGGGACTGCCCACCGAAGGGCAGATGCTGAAACATCGGGGGCTGCGCTGGATCGTTGAGAAGATGGACGGCCAGCGCATCGTCTCTGTGCGGGTGTCCCGACTGCCGGCGGGTGCGTCGGAGGCCGAAGCCATGGCGAGCCGGACCTGATTTTTGTCCCACGTCTCGTGCACAAAAAAGCTGGCCGTAGAATGGTGGTCGGGTGTACCATGGCGCAGGAGGGACGAGGGCTCTTCACACCGGGTGGGCACGGCTCACACGGACATGCACCGGAGCGAGGGTTCCGGGAACTCAGAAGGAAGAATTCGTGTCAGCCATGAAGCTTGCCGCATCCAGGCCACAGGCTCATTCTGCAATGGTGTCAACCCACCGTGATGGTGTTCTGGCCGCCATCGGCAACACGCCCCTGTGGCGCCTGGGCGCCACGCTCGAGAGCGAGGCTCAGGTCAGCCTGTGGGCCAAGTGGGAGGGCGGCAATCCGTCCGGGTCGCTGAAGGATCGCGTGGTGCAGAAAATCGTCTGCGACGCGCTGGCAACAGGTGCGCTCCATCCCGACGCCACCGTGGTGGAAGCTTCGTCGGGCAACACCGGCATCGCCATGGGGCTCATCGGACAACTCATGGGCCTGCGCATGCGTGTGTACATGCCGGAATCCAAGAGTCTGGAGCGCCGGCGACTGATGAAATACATGGGCGTGGAACTGGTGCTCACATCGGGCGACGATCCCAACAGCCATATCAAGGCGGTGGAGGCCCTCGTGGCCGCCGAGCCGAAGAAGTACTTCTATCTCAATCAGAATGGCTGCGCCGGCAACACCGAGGCGCACGCGCTGGGCACGGCCGCGGAGATCTGGACGCAGACGCAGGGCAAAGTCGATGCGGTGGTGGCGGCCCTGGGCACTTCCGGTACGCTCATGGGCCTGGCCATCGGGCTGCGCGAACGCAATCCGGGGATCGAAATCATCGGCGTGGAGCCCGAAAAACCCAAGAGCAAGATCGAGGGCTTGCTCCACGTGTCTCCCGAGTACGTGCCACCCATCTACGACCGGTCGCTTGTAACCGAGACCGTGTATGTCGATGACGAGTCGGCGGTGCGCGAAGCGCGCGCCCTGGCGCGTCGGGAAGGAATCTTCTGCGGCATTTCATCGGGCGCCACGGTGGCGGCGGCTCGCAAGCTTGCGCCGCGCTGGCGCGGCAAGTGTGTGGTGCTGGTGTTCGCCGATCGCGGCGATCGCTACCTCAGCACCGATTTGTTTGCTGACGTTTGAACCCCGCTCCAGTCCGCTCGGGGGGGATTCCCGATAACGAAGTGGCGCCCCCCGTCGGAGTTGAAACACCGTAACCCATTCTCATATGTCAATTTGGGGTAGTGTCCTCAATGACACAGCGATGGATTGCATACAAAGCGATAGCCTGAAGTATCCGCTGATTCTATCTTCTGTTTCATGTCCTCCTGGATTTCGATTCCAGTTGAAACCGTGATTAAGCAAATCAACACGGGCTCAGCGTTTTTTGCCTTAATTGTCATTTGCTTTACCTCCCTTTTGATATGGGGCCATTTGCCGGCATGGCTAGTCGTAGTCTTAGCCTTGGCCCTAGTTTCACTGATACCAATTGTCGCCCTGTTTATGGCCCTTAAGCCGGAAGTACTGCAACTCACAGGTGAACAGCAATTGGCATGGAGGGCGCAAGGGTTAGGCGATAGCCAGCGCAAGTTGCCATATTCGCATGGTGATATGACTCCAGTTGAGCAGCCCAAGGAAATAGATTACGACGATTTGAAAGCGGCCCCATAGTGGTACTCCTGATTACATACGAAGTCATGGACAAATCACGGAATCTGCTTCCGCTACACTTGAATATCAAGTCCACAGGCACCTGGTGGCACCATATAGACAATGTCTGGATCATCCAGACCAACGATTCCCCTGAGACTTGGTACAAGCGCATCGCCCCGTTTTTCACCCAGGCGGACCACGTATTTGTTACACAGATTACCAGAAATGCATTCGGCTACTTGCCACCCCAGGCATGGGAGTGGCTTCGTACTGTAAAATTTTAATGGAGGAGGTAGCGAGCGCGGTCCTAGCCTACACTACTTCAATGGTATGAAGAAGTGAAAGCACTTGGCAGTCTTCGGGTAGATTCTTTTGCCGTTACGTATGATGTAACGACACCAGACTTCGACGACGCCTTTTCGGACCTTCGTTCGAACACGTCCCATCTTACCTCCTCTCTGGGGTTCGGATGTCGAGCATCCGTTCCCCCTTGGGCGGCTCTTGGGCTACTCAAGGGGGAACGGGCTGGACTCCTAGCCTGAGATAAAAGTAAGAACAAAAAGGGCCGGCACTTTAGACGCCCACTACCTCCCGTATCCTCAGTATATGCACAAATCATCCCAAACTAAAGGGTGAGCAGTAACCCCGAGCGCCATAGCGGGCGTCCGCTTGTGTGCCCCGTGCGCCCGCTTGAAATTGTAGTCCCACAAGAACAGGCTCAAAGCGCCGATGTGGTGGGGCAAGGAACGGCTAAACCCGTTACTCAGGCGCGTGAATCGGCGTAGCCGCGTCCGCAGGGTCCAGTTGAACCGCTCAGCATGACTAGTTGTGGCCCTTGACAGGTCGGGATTCCCCCGGCGTCTGACAGGCTCAGTCTTCATGATTCCACCTGGTCGATACCCTTCGTAATACGGCGGTATGGGCCTGACGAAATGCTTCTTGATTTGGGCGAAGTTGGCCCCATCTCCAATCACCACATCAACGGCATACTCGAAACCCTTGAATTCATCCCCAATAATGTCAAAGGGGCCAAGAATGCGGTTCTTGAGAACCGAAACCAGATCAACAGCTGTAACCTTGTCTCGCAAGCCGATGGCATGGCCCACAACGGCCCTAGAGTCACGATCTAGGCCAAAGACTACGTATGTATCGCCCCAATCAGAGCCGCGCCCCTTGTGCTTAGCCACGGCCTGTTTGCAACCAGAGTATGACCAACACTCGTCAATCTCGACAGTCTGGCACTTGATGCCGGATAACCGTCTATCCATGTCCCGCGCACAAATCGGTCCAACACGCTTAAGGGTGCGGCATACTGTGTCCCTGTGGCACCCTGTGAGCCGTTCAATGCCCCGAACTGTTGCCCCCTCTAACGTCAGATCCAAAATGCGCTTCTCCTGTTCCTTACTGATCCGACACATACCCAGATTCCTTTGCTTCTGGGCGACCGGGCCGCGTATAATGCTTTGGGTTAGCTGTGCGGCTCAGTCGCACGGTTATTGCCTTGCCCGTTCCGGCGTTAGCGCGCCGGGCGGGCGTTTAATAATGGCCCCCAAACGGGGGCAGGAAGGCATGGCGGTGGCCGTGCTAAACGAAGGGTTGACAGAAGGGCTTTGAGTGCTATATTAGACACTTGAAGCCCTTTCGCTTAGCGGTGGATCGGTTTCGACTTTGAGGCCGGGTTGCACCCCGGCCTTTTTTATTCCTCATAACTTCAACATCTTCCCCGCAAGCAGATAGCCGCCGTCTTGGGCGATAATCTCGCCCCTATCCTCAAGCCGCCCAAGCGTCTGAATAATCGTGTTCCGGTTGATCTTCTTATTGAGCTTGGCCCCGACCGCCTTCTGCAATTTGGGCCAATCCAAAGGCGTGAAGGCGTCATTGAGGATGGCCTTCACCTCGGCCGCTACAAGGCCCTTGGTAAGCCTACGTTCGCCTAGAGGCTGTCCCCTTTTGCGCTTGCCCGACTCAAGCCCGGCAACCTCAGCCTCAAGAGCCTGAAGTGCGGCCTCTGCTTGCTGAAGCTCCGCCCGAAGGCGCTCCACCTTCTCGCGTGTGCTTTGAACCGCGTACCGAATTGTCTCAATGCTCATCTGGCTCATACCCTCCATGATAACAATAACTACGTTCGTGTCAAGGGGATAAAGGATAATTATCGTAACTAACGGCACCGCATACGCTTATATCAGTAATATTTCTATTTATCACCAAGGTTTGGCCCAATTTGGTGCCCGATGGACCATTTGGTAAGCCCTTACTTGACAAGGGAGAAACGTACAGGTGTGGCAAATTTGACACACATAGCTGTTGACAAATTACTTGCAGGTGTGTAGAATTACGCTATGAGCAATGCCTTTAACGCTAAACCCTTGCGGAAGAGCGCCCACATTAAGGACACTACCCAATTTGGCGTACTCTGCCTATATGGCTTGACGTAGGCCAGAAATCTATTCATCATGTTCAAAAGCAAGGAGTTGGAACACCGATTCAATGAGTTCTTCAAAATCAAAGGCCGACTTTAGGGCGGCCATTCTAAGCGCCCTGGGCGCGCAGTCGTATCGGCCGCTCAAACCAAAAGAGCTGGCCAAGTCGCTTGAGGTACCGCCGACTCAATACGCCGAATTCCGGAGGCAGCTGCGCGAAATGCTGCACGCGGGCGAGCTGATCCGGCTGAGGCGGAGTCGGGTGGCGGCCCCCGGCAAGCTCGACCTCATCCGCGGTCGGGTACATGCCCATCGTCGCGGGTTCGCATTCATCATCCCGGAGGACGGCTCGGCCGACATCTACATCGATCCGGATCACGTGAAGACCGCCATGCATGGCGACACGGTGCTTGTGCAGAAACTGTCGACCACGTTCCGAGGGAAGCCCGAAGGACGAGTCGTGCGCATCGTGACGCGCGGGCGTCCCAGTGTGGTGGGCACCTTCCAGACCGGACGTCATTTTTCCTTCGTGGTGCCCGAAGACGAGCGGCTGCCGCGCGACATCTATGTGCCTCCCACCGAAACCCTGAGCGCCCGCCCGGGGCAGATCGTGGTAGTGCACCTCTCCGACTGGGACGATCCGGCGCGCGCGCCCGAGGGGCGCGTGACCAAGGTGCTGGGATTCCCCGATGAGCCCGGCGTGGACGTGCTCACGGTCATGTTCGAGCACGCGCTCCCCATGGAGTTTCCGGCCGAGGTGGAGGCCGAGGCCGAAGCGTTCAAGCCGCGCATCCCGCGCGCCGAAGTGGCGGGCCGCGAAGACTGCCGTGCGCTTCCCGTCGTCACCATCGACCCGAAGGACGCGAAGGATCACGACGACGCGCTCTCCGTGCGCGATCTCGCGGACGGACTGTTCGAAGTGGGCGTGCACATCGCCGACGTGTCACACTTCGTGCGCCCCAACACACCGCTCGATCGCGAAGCGCTGTTGCGCGGTACGTCGGTGTACCTGGTGGACCGGGTGGTGCCGATGCTGCCTCATCACCTGTCGTCCGACCTGTGCAGCCTTACGGCGGGGAACGATCGTCTCACGCTCACCTGTTTTCTGGTGCTGGATGAACGGGCCCGCCTGAAGAGCTTCCGTGTGGCCGAAACCATCATTCGCTCGGCGGCCGACCTCACCTATGAGCAGGTGCAGGAGTACTTCGACACGGCGAAGATCGACCCTGCGCTCTCCATGCTCACGGAGCCGCTCGATCGGCTATTGAGTCTCTCGAAGCACCTCACTGAAGCGCGCATGGCCGAAGGCAGCCTCGACTTCGACCTGCCCGACTCACGCATCGAGCTGGCTCCCGACGGTTCCGTGAGCAACATCTACCAGCTGGTGCGCCTCCCTTCCCACCGGCTCGTGGAAGAATTCATGCTCCTGGCCAATCGCACCGTGGCACGCTACCTCCAGGCCTCGGGCGTACCCGTGCTCTACCGCGTCCATGACCGGCCCAATCAGGAGAAGCTGGAGGCGTTTGCCGAATTCGTAAGTACGATGGGGCTGAAATTCAACGCCGGAGAATCGCTCAGGTCGCGACACCTTCAGCAATTGCTCAAGAGCGCCGAGGGTCTCCCCGAGGAGGGCCTCATCAACGATGTCTTGCTGCGCTCCATGGCCAAGGCGGTGTACCAGCCCGATAACATAGGCCACTTCGGCCTGGCCTTCGACCGCTACGTGCACTTCACCTCGCCCATTCGACGCTATCCCGATCTCGTGGTGCATCGCGCTGTAAAGCGCAAACTGCACGGGGAGATCACGCCGGCCTGGGTGGCCGACGAGCGGGGCCGCCTGCCGGGCGTGGGTCGTCATGCCTCAGAACGCGAGCGCGTGGCCATGGAGGCGGAGCGCGATTCGGTGCGCATCAAGCAGATCGCGTTCATGGAAACACAGCTGGGGGAGACGTTCACCGGCCTGGTGTCGGGCGTGCGCAACTTCGGGTTGTTCGTGAAACTCGACCGCATTCTGGTGGAAGGGCTCATCCCCATCGGCACCCTTGGCGACGATTATTACGCGGTCGACGAGGAGCGCTACGTGGCCCGCGGGCGCTCCTCGGGACGCACGTTCAGGCTGGGCGATCCGGTGACGGTTCAGGTCGTGAGAGTAGACCCTGTATCCAAGCAGGTGGACTTTCGGCTTCTGGTGGGTGGCACCGAGCGCGCCGAATCCACGGGGCGCCGGAAACGAGTGCCGCAAAAGCAAAAGCCCAAGGTTCAGTCGCGTATGCGCCCCCCGAAGAAAAAGCGGCGATGAGCGCGCCCGTGTGGCTGGTGACGCGGCGCGACGAAGTGGCGGAGCCGTTCCGGTCGGCGGGCCAGGAGGTGCGCCAGATGCACGGCCTGCTCGATCTCCTCCGGCAGACGGGGCATCCGCGCGTGATCGCGGTGGATGCCGCCGACATCGATCTGCTCATGGGGGATGCGGCGTTCAAGGTGCAGCGGCAGTTTCCGCAGGCGCTTCTCGTGGCGCTTCGGGATACTCCGGGATCTACGGGTCCGCTTCCGGAAGGTGTGGATGA
>DAIOGN010000091.1:0-14677 GCA_036745245.1 Candidatus Zixiibacteriota bacterium | reverse complement strand
CTTCCCTCTCATGAAAGAAGTATATCATTCGGTATCTTACTCCGAGGCACGCCGCCCTGAGTTCGTACAACCCGTCACCAAGATACTCCGCCTCTGGGCGCCTGAGCTCATGCCCCAGTGCTTTAAGTCGTTCAAGTCTCACGTAGCACTTGAGTCGAGCTTGTGGTGCAAGGTCTATCAGCCAGTCCAGGAGCGGCACGGATCCATCTGCCTCTCGGAACAGGAGCAGGCGCACCTCACGCAAGCTCGTACCTGATGAATATAGAGATTTTTCGTAAAAACACGAATAACTTTCTGGCAGGCACAGGTCGAGATCTTGGCCCGTGCCATCCTGGATGCATGAATGACGCTACAACTGGATTCCGAGGCCCGCTATCACATCCCCAATGGAGTCATCTGAAGCAGTCAGAAGCCGACGGCTCTGTAGCCAGGAGACTCCGGCGCCCACAGGCCCGGGGCGCCGGGATTGTTACAAGACTGAATCGGAATCTATCGGTAAGCTATCGACTCAGGCGACAGGCTCGCCCGAGTCGCCCTGTGGAGGCTTCAGGCCGTGTCGCCGTCCACGCGGCCGTCGGCGATGCGTACCAGGCGAGGCGAATGAGCCGCGATGTGCTCATCGTGTGTGATCATCATCACGGTGGTGCCCTCGGCGTTGAGTTCTCTGAACAGCTCCATGATGCCACGACCTGAAGCGCTGTCGAGGTTGCCGGTGGGCTCGTCGGCCAGGATCAGGCTGGGTTCATTCACCAGGGCCCGCGCGATGGCCACGCGCTGCATCTCGCCGCCCGAAAGCTCCGTGGGGCGGTGCTCCGCGCGTGCCGCCAGACCCACCCGCCCGAGATAGCGATCGATTCGGTTCTTCCGCTCTTCCTTGCGCAGGCCCGCGAAGATCAGCGGCACTTCACAATTTTCGAAAGCGGTGGCGTAGGGGAGCAGATTGAAGTTCTGAAACACGAATCCGATTTTGCGGTTCCGGATCTTCGCCAGCTCGTTGCGTGAGAGCTTTCCCACGTCGGTGCCCTCCAGGCGGTACGTACCGGCCGACGGCACGTCGAGGCAGCCGAGGATGTTCATGAGGGTGGACTTGCCGGATCCCGACGGGCCCACGATCGTGATGAACTCGCCCGGGTTCACGCGCAAGGACACTTCTTCCAGCGCTCGCACGCTCACCTTACCCGTGCGGTAGGACTTTTCAATGTTGTCGAGGTGTACCAGGGGTGCTGAGTTCGAGTTCATTCGTAGCGCAGTGCCTCCACAGGATTCACGGACGCGGCCTTGCGGGCAGGGAAGTAGCCCGCGAAGAATCCCACCAGCGACAGGATCGCCACCGTGAGCAGGGTCCAGAACCAGGTAATCTCCGGCTGTCCGAACAGGTCCGAAAACTTTTCGGGCGGCAGGTAACCAGCCGCCTTGATGAGAGCCGCCGACAGGAGCATGCCGAGGAGGCCTCCCGAAAGCGCAATGGCCATGGCCTCGCACAGGAATTGCCAGATAATGTGCCGGCGCTCGCCCCCCAGAGCCATCTTGGTGCCGATCTCGCGCGTGCGCTCGCGCACGGCCACGTACATGATGTTGGCGATGCCGACGCCCGAAATCAGAAGCGTCATGGCGCCGATGAAGAACATGAAGCCGTTCACACCCAGAAACACCATGCGCGTGGTGCGCTCGTTTTCGGCCACGTCCCAGAACCACAAGGCGCGATCGTCCTCGGGGTGGTAGCGAAAGCGGGTGGCAAAGAACGCCAGCACGCGCGGCTCGAGATCTTCGGACGTGAGTCCGTCGGTCATCTGGTAGATGATGCGACGCACGTACCGTGGCCCGAACATGGCCTGAAAGGTGGAGGCGGGAATGGTGAGCTTGTTGTTGTCGGGCCCCATGTACATGTTGTTCTGCTGCTTCTTCTGCATCACTCCGATCACCGTGAAGGGCGTGCCATTGATCGTGATCATTTGACCCACGGGATCCTGCTCGCCGAACACCTCTCCCGCGATCTTGTCTCCGACAAAGGCTACACGACGCTTCTGCTCTTCATCCAGTGCGTTGATGAACCGCCCGCCGGCGGCCGGGATGTGGTTGCGCATGGCCCCGAACTCGGGCGTGGTGCCGGAGAGAGGCGCCGAATGGTCACGGCCGTTGTACCCCACGGTGGCGCCCCAGGTATTGTACTCGGCCGTGATGCTGGTGATTTCGGGAAAGGCGGCGCGCAGGAGGTGCATATCGTCCATGGAAAGCGCGATGCGTCGCCCGGAAGGCAAACCCGCATGCGCGCGTCCCGTCTGCCCGCCGCCCATGATGACGATGTTTTCGCCCAGGCCGCGCGTGCCCCGGATCATCTGGCGCTCGAGCCCTTCGCCGAACGCGAGAAGCAGAGTGATCGCAATGGTGCCCCAGGCCACGGCGCCGGTGGTGAGGGCCAGCCGCATCTTCTGCGAGGCCAGTTCCCGAAGGATGAGCCGGAAGAAGGTCATGGTTACATCTTGAGGCACTGCACAGGGTTCAACCGGGAGGCGCGGCGGGCCGGAAAGTAGCCCGCCAGAAGCCCCAACGCCATCAGCACGCCGATGCTGGTCACCACGACCCATGGAGCCACCACGGGCGTACCGACGTACTCCTCGAGCTGCAGGAGTGGAAAGGCGGCCACAAATGCCTGCGCCACGAGAAACCCGATCAGGCCCCCCGCCAGCGTGAGCAGGAGCGCTTCGCCGAGTATCTGCGACATGATGTGAGAGCCGGTGGCCCCGAGGGCCATCTTGATGCCGATCTCGCGCGTGCGTTCTTTCACCACCACGTACATGATGTTGGCTGTGCCGATGCCGCCCACGATGAGCGTGAAGATGCCCACGATGCCGAGGAAGGCGCGGAATCCGTCGAAGAACGGTTTCATCTGTTCCTCGTCCTCGTTGCGGTCCCACACCCACAACGCATCGGTGTCCTCCGGGTCGAAGCCATAGCGTGCACCCAGCACGCGGAACACCTCTTTCTGGGTTGGGGCCCAGGCCAGAGGGCGCTTCACCTGGTACACGAAATTGTCGGGATACTTTTCTCCAAAGGTGGCCTCGTACGTGGTGGACGGGATGAACACGCGGTCCACGTCGCGCGCATCGTAACTGGAGTTCTGGTCTTTCTCTGTGAGCACACCCACCACGATGAAGTGGATGCCTTCGATGAACACGTAGGCGCCCACGGCCTCCGCGCCTTCGCTGAACAGGTCATTGCGGACGTTGGTGCCCAGAAATACGCTGCGCTTGCGGAACTCCTGATCGATGCGGTTGAGAAACCGGCCGCGGGCGGGAATCACGTTGCGCATCTCGGCGTACTCGGGGAAAACGCCGGCCAGGTTCTGTGACACCGACTTGGACCCCACGCGCAGGTTCGCGCGCCGGCTGAACTCCGGCGAGGCCCGCTCGATGTTTTCGATCTGGCTCACCAGAAGCGGTGCGGCATCGGCCTCCATGCGCAGTTCACGCCCTTTGGGCAGCCCCTTGTAGGGAAGCTTCGTGGTGCCCGGCCAGATGATCGCGATGCGCTCGCCCAGGCCGCGGAACTCCTTGCGCGTGTGGCGGAACACGCCCTCGCCAAACGACATGAGCACGATGAGCGCCACGGTGCCCCAGACGATGCCGAACACCGTCATGAAGGTGCGCAGCTTCTGTTTCTGGATGTCCTTGAGGAACAGCCTCAGGATGATGGCGAGCTTCTGCACTTATTCGATCTCTTTGGGCGGGCGCTCCACGACCAGCTCGCCCAGGGCCAGGCCCTCGGACACTTCGATCTGCAGGCCGTCGGACAGCCCTGTCTTGATCACGCGCACACTCGGCTGCTGCGTGGTCGAGTCGAGTACTTCCACGGTGGCCGAGTCTCCCGCAAAGGTCACCAGCCGCTCGGGCACCACGAGCACCGAGTCCTTGCGCCGGATCACGATGTCGGCGTTGGCGGAGTAGCCGGCGCGCAGCGTGGTGCCGGCGATCTCCGTGAGCTCGATTTCCAGGTCGAAGAGGGTGGCGTTGTCCTGCTTGCGCGCCTTGGGCGAGATGCGCGAGAGCGTTCCCTGCACCTTCGCGTCGGGCAGGGCGCCCACCTTGATTTCCACCGGCATGCCCGTGGCCAGCTTGCCCACATCGATCTCGTCGACCGTCCCTTTGAAGATGAGCTCCGACATGGGCGCCATGGTGAGCAGCGGCGTGCCCGCCTGATAGGTGGTGAGCGGCACGACAGGATCGCCTTCCGATACGAGACGCTCGAGAATGGTGCCGTCGATGGGCGAGACGATCGTGTTCTGTTCCGTGCCATCGGCCGTGACGCCGCGTTCGAGGAGTTCGAGTTTTTCCACGGCGAGCCGGTGTCGCAATTCCATCTGCGCCTGCTCCGTCTTGTGCACCTCGAACTCGGCTTCCGAAATCAGGTGTTTGGCGTAGAGCCCCTCGTAGCGCACGAGTACTTTGCGTGCGTTGTCGAGATCCACTTCGGCCAGATCCACGGCGCGTCGAGCTTCGGCGTATTCGAGAGGCGTGGGGTTGGGTGAAATCACCAGGAGCGGTTCGCCCTGGGCCACGCGATCCCCCACCTCGGCCCGCACCGTCTGGACGATGCCGGAGATGCGCGATTTCACCTGCACCTCCTGACGGGGCACGACTTCACCTACCGCCAGGGCCTTGTCGACGATCGTGGCGCGGCTAACTGCCACGGTGGTGTGCGTGGACTCCGGGCTATTGGAGCTGCCGGTGGCCACGAATCCGAGGACGCCGAGCACCAGGAGAACGGCGGCCACAACGATGAGCTTTTTCATGGATCACTCCGGGACACAGGGTGGGACGAACCCTCACGACGGGTGCGCCAGCCCTTTGCATACGGGGCCGGCCCTTGCCTGGTTGCACTCGGGCACCAACTATTGAATTCGTTTGACGTGCGGCAGACTGTCGCGCAATCGTATGAACAGCTGTCGGTTTGGCCTCGGGCGTCTAGGCCCGGCTCCGACAGGGCGATGCCCCGGAATCAGGAGGTTTCATGAGAACCAGGTTCGAGCCCAAACATCACGGCGAGTACATCGCGGCCCAGCCCAAAGAGGTGGCCACACGGCTGAGGAAGATCAGAGAGATTGTCAAAAAGATGGCGCCGGACGCCGTGGAAGTGATCAGCTACTGCATGCCGGCCTTCAAGCTCAACGGTCGGATGTTGATTTACTACGCCGCACACACCAGTCACACGGCCATCTATCCGGCCCCGAGATCGGCGCCTGAATTGAAGGAGGAGCTGGCGGGGTACGGCGGCGGCAAGGGCACGGTGCAGTTTCCACACGAAGAAAGATTTCCCGCGGGTCTCGTGGGCCGGGTCGTGAAATTCAAGGTGAAGGAGCTTCGCGAGAAGTACTCCAGACCCGCCGCGAAGAAAGCAAAGTCGAAACCGACGACACGAAAGGCCCGGTAGGCGTACCTTTGTCATGAACGTGCTCACAGCGATCGGCAACACCTCACTCGTGCAGCTGCGCAGCATTGTGCCGCACAACGGCGCGTCGGTCTTCGTTAAACTGGAGTGGGAGAACCCCACCGGGTCCATGAAAGACCGCATGGCACAGGCCGTGATCACACGCGCCGAGGCCGACGGTCGCCTGAAGCCCGGCGACACCGTGGTGGAGTATACGGGAGGCAGCACGGGTACCTCCCTCGCCCTGGTGTGCGCTGCCCGGGGATACAAGATCCGCATCGTCACCTCCGATGCGTTCAGCCAGGAAAAGCGCGACCACATGGCGGCCCTCGGGGCGGAGCTGACGCTTGTGCCCAGCGAGGGCGGACTCACCACCAAGAAACTCATTCTCGACATGATTGAAACGGCGCGTGAGATGAGTCGAGAACCGCACACCTACTGGACCGATCAGCTCGAAAACCACGACAGCATTGCGGGGTACCATCCGCTGGGGGAAGAGATCTGGACCCAGATGGACGGTCGGGTCGATGCGATCGTGCACGGCGTAGGCACCGCCGCATCCTCGCGTGGCGTGGCGACTGTGCTCAAGCGTCACCGGCCCAACGTGCAGGTGATCATAAACGAGCCCGCCGAGTCTGCTGTTCTTGCCGGCGGTCCGCCGGGACCGCACAAGATCGAAGGCGTCGGCATCGGGTACATACCACCCCTGTGGGACCCGTCGCTCGTGGACGATCTTCTTGCGATCCGCACCGCCGACGCCAAGGAGATGACCCGTCGCCTGGCGAAAGAGGAAGGGTTGTTCGCCGGCACCTCGTCCGGCGCCAATGTGCTCGCAGCTCTTCAGGTGGCGGAGCGACTCGGGCCGAACGCTCGGGTGGTGACACTCTTGTGTGATTCGGGTTTGAAGTACCTGAGCACCGATGTGTATCGAAATCGGAGGGGCGCATGACCACAGGGTTCGATCGACTGGAACGGGAGTTCGCCTACAACGCCTGGGCCAACCTCGAAACGCTGAAGTCGGCCCAGGCGGTCGTTCGCCTGCCTGCCCGCGCAGGGGCCGTCCTGGCGCACATCGCGGCGGCCGAATGGTTGTGGCTCCGACGCCTGGGGCAATCTGCTCCATCGCTCGATGTGTGGCCGCCGCTCACTCCGGATGAGTGCGCGAGCCAGTTTCGAGACCTGTCGCGCGCCTGGCAAACCTGCCTGGCAAAGCTGGGGCCGGAATCGCTCGCCACCGAGATCTGCTATACCAATACCAAAGGAGAGGGCTGGTCCAATTCGGTGGCCGATGTGCTCACGCACGTTGTGCTTCATTCATCCTACCACCGCGGTCAGATCGCCACGTTCCTGCGCGAAAGCGGTGCCACCCCGGCCTACACAGACTACATTGAATGCGTTCGTCGCGGACACTTGATCGGACATGGGCCAAACTGACGGCCCCCGGAAGGAGACTCTGTCATGAACTTTGAACGCGCAAAGTCGATCACCCTGTTTCTGCTGCGTGTGGTGGCCGGGCTCCTGTTTTTCCAGGCCGGAGGCATGAAGATCCTCGACTGGTTCGGCGGAGTGCCCGCGGAATTCGGCGGCCATCCAGCCATGTGGTCACAGGCATGGATCGGCGCGGTGCTCGAATTGTACGGCGGCCTCGCCATCCTCCTCGGCCTGTTTACACGACCTGTGGCGTTCATCCTCTCGGGCATGATGGCCGTAGCCTATTTCCAGTTTCACCAGCCTAGCGGGTTCTGGCCCATTCAGAATCAGGGCCAGCCGGCCGTGTTGTTTTGCTTCATCTTCCTTTACCTTGCCGCTTGCGGCGCGGGCGAGTGGAGTCTCGACGCCCTCATTCGCAAGCGCAGGCGCACACCGTAAACAGCCCGATGGGCACTCCGGGATGGGGGCCATGAAAGACGCCCCGCTGGGATGCGTTCTCTACGACGACTCCTGCGGCGTGTGCCGTCGCCTGGTGTCACCGTGGGCAGGCACGCTTCGCAGGCATGGATTCGACGTTGAGCCGCTTCAAAGCGAGTGGGTGAAAAAGCGATTCGGCCTCCCCGATGACGAGCTCCTGTCGGACGTGAGACTGATTCTGGCCGACGGCACACAGCGCCAGGGCGCCGACGTGTATCGTTACGTATGGCGGCGGATCTGGTGGGCCACCCCGCTCTATCTGCTTTCGATCACGCCTCTCCTGAGGAACGCATTTGATTTCGCGTACAGGTCGTTCGCCAACCATCGTCATCTGATTTCCGATGCCTGCGGACTTCCCGGGAGCGCCCCGCGATGACGCCCTCCATCGGGATGGCCCGCCGGGCCGAAGCGCTCCGGCTGCGCCTTGGACTCTCGTATCAGCAAGTGCTCGGGCTTCGCTTTGCCGTGAACGTGTTCATCGGATCCACGATCGTCTGGGCCACTTTGAATCTCCTCTCGGACTCCAATCCGATCTGGGCCATCGCCTCCATGGTGGCGGCTTCCGACCCTCAACTGGATGTGGCACGACGCATGTTCAGGAGCCGGTTGATTAACGTGCTGGTGGGAAGCGCCTGCGGCTTCTTCTTCCTCCTGTTGGGCGGCAAGAATCACTGGATGCTCCCCCTGGCCCTGGCGGCGACCGTTGTAGTCTCCACCTGGGTCGTCCGCGTGAAGACGATGTGGCGGCAGGGACCCATTACGGCGGCGGTGGTCGTGGCCGCCGGCGTGGCGCATCAGTCCACCGGAGCCGGCCTGGGGCAAGGCCTGCACAAGGTCGCGGAAGTCGTGTTTGGCTGTCTCGTCGGGCTGTTCGTGAGCTGGCTTATGGCTCGAGTCTGGCTGATTCAGGTGCCCGCAGGGGAGGATGCGGCCGTGTAACCGGAGAACCCGGTCCATCGCGTGCTTGGGTCTGGTGGTCGCCGCGTAGTATATTCACGCAGGCAGTGAAGGGACCGTCCAGGGCTTCAACAGAGTGGACGGCGAAGGGTAGAGAGAAAAGGTAGCGCTACTGACCCTCCTGCGCGCGACACCAGGAGGTTCGCTAAATGAGCAAGCTCCCCTCGAATTCCAAAGACAACGCCCCCGGCGTGATCCCCCGGTGGGAATGGCGAATCTTCGGACAGAACCTCGCGACGGCCGAGTCCTGGCTGTCCTCACAACAGAGCACAGGAGTGCAGGAGACCGACGAGGTCTATTTTCTCTCGAAGGCGGGAGGCATCGTCAAGATCCGCCACGATCTTCTGGACATCAAACTGCTGCGCGAAACCGATCCGTTCGGACTCGAGCGCTGGGAACCGGTGATGAAGGCCGGCTTCCCATTGTCCGCGGCGGACGTACGCGCCGTTCTTGAATCGCTGCGCCTTGAAACGCCCTCCTTGTTGCGACCCGCGTGGAGCGAAGCAGAGTTTAAAGGCGACTTCGCGGGAACGTCGGGGCCGTTGCGCGCCGTGCGCGTGCACAAACGGCGGGTGCGGTATGCGATTTCAAATTGCATGGTGGAACTGTCGGACGTAACGGCCGATCTTCTGGCCACGCGCACCATGGCCGCGGAGTCCGAGGACCCGGCCGCGGTCGTGAGCCTGGTGCGCACCATGGGGCTCGAAGGCTGGGCCAACACCAACTATCCTCGCGGCCTGGCCGCGCTGATCGACGCCGAGCCGGAGCGCTACGCCGTACTCGACGTGGGGACGAATTCCGTGAAGTTCCACATCGGCCGTCGCAATCCGGACGGCACCTGGACCCGGGTCGTCGATCGCGCCGAACTCACGCGTCTCGGGGAAGGCCTGAACGAGACGGGGGAGATCGGTGAGGCGGCACTCAAACGAACGACGGCCGCCATGCAAGCCATGGTGGATGAGGCGAAGTCGATCGGCGTGAAGGCCCTGGTGGCTGTGGGCACGGCGGGCCTGCGCCTGGCTCGCAATCGCGAGGCGGTGCTGGCCGCTATGCGCGAGGCCACGGGCACAAGCGTGCAGGTCATCTCCGGCGAAGAAGAAGCCCGGCTGGCGTACCTCGCCGTGGTGGCTCATCTCGGTGTGGCGGCGGGCTCAGTGGCCGTGTTTGACACGGGCGGCGGCAGTTCGCAGTTCACCTTCGGCCGAGGCACTCGTGTCGACCAGCGCTTCAGCCTGGATGTGGGTGCCGTGCGTTACACCGAGAGATTCGGCCTGGATCAGGCGGTGACGCCCGAGGTGATTCGCGCGGTGATGGCAGCTCTGTCCACGGATCTCGGTCGCCTGGACGAAAGCCCGAAGGTGGATGCGCTCGTGGGCATGGGCGGCGCCGTGACGAACATGGCGGCGGTCATGCACCGGCTCGCCAGCTATGACCCCGATGTCGTGCAGGGGACCCTCATCCACAGAAGTGAAATCGATCGTCAGATCGAGCTCTATTCCTCTCAGGGCGCCCAAGGTCGGCGATCCATCGTGGGGCTTCAACCCAAGCGCGCCGACGTGATCCTCGCCGGGGCGTGCATCGTGCGAAGCATCATGAACAAGCTCGACGCCGAGAGGCTCACCGTCAGTGATCGTGGCCTTCGTCACGGCGTGCTACTCGAACGCTTCGGTTCTCCGGCCCACGTGGCCCGCCGGTCGAAATCCCAAACTCCCGCTCAAAGGAAACCCAAAATGAATGCAATTGTAACCGCCGACTCGACGCGCCTCAATGAAGTTCAAGTGTCGGAAGCCGTGGAGCTGCTCGAGGGCGTGGACTCGGTGGAGCTCAAGCTCACGGTGCCTGTGACCGAGCATCGGGCCACGATCTCGGCCCTTCCGATCGATCCCGTGGAGGCCGAGCCCAGGCAGGTGTTTTTCTTCGACACGCCCGATCTCCAGCTGAATCAGGCTGGAGTGGTGGTGCGTGCGCGCCGTATCCAGGGCGGCAGCGCGGACACGGTGGTCAAGCTGCGGCCGGTCGTGCCGGCCGAACTCCCGCTGTCGATCCGCCAGTCGGGGAGCTTCAAGGTGGAAATCGACTTCCTGCCGGGAGGATTCGTGTGCTCGGGGTCGATGAAAGGCAAAGCCACCGGAGCCCAGGTTCGCGACGTGGTCGCCGGGATCGCGCCGCTCAACAAACTGCTCTCCAGCGAGCAGCGCGCATTCTACAGAAAGCATGCGCCCGAGGGCCTCACGCTGAATTCTCTGTCCACGCTCGGCCCCATCTTCCTGCTCAAGATGCTCTTCTGGCCCAAGAGCCTGGGTCGCAAAGTGGTGGCGGAATTCTGGCTCTATCCCGACGGATCGCGCGTGCTGGAGATCTCCACCAAGTGCAAGCCGGAGGAGACCTTCAAAGTGGGCGCTCAGCTGCGCGCCTACGCAGCCAAGCGAGGCATCACCATTGAAAGCGGTCAGCAGACGAAGACCAAATCGGCCCTCGAGTTCTACGCCCGCGAGCTTCAGGCGGTGGTGGTGTAGCCGTGCCGGTGCATTCGTCTCTGCGTGACCGTTCGCGGTGCACCGGCGGATGAGTTTACCTCGTCGGACCTGGTCCGCCATGACTGGGCTCTGGGAGCGCGAGGGCATTCTCTCGGCCTTTCTGGTGCTCCTGGTCGTGAAAGCCTTCGTGCTGCCGGCCGTGGTCACGGTGGGCCTGCCCGGCCGGATCCTGGCCGATGTGTTCTTCTCGCTCGTTCTCATCACGGGCGTTCTCAGTGTCTCCAGGTTGCGGTGGGCGTTCTACTCCATGCTGGGCGTCACCGTGCTCACGCTTCTTGTGCACTGGCTCAGCTGGTTCCTGAAGCCCGAGGCGACTGCGGTGGCGCGCGAATGGGCGTCTCTGGCGACCCTCGGTACGTTCACCGCCGTGATTCTGTCGAAGGTGCTGAGCGCAGGCTCGATTTCGCGCGCGCGCATCGAAGGCGCCGTTGCGGCGTACCTGCTTCTGGGTCTCTCCTGGGCGTCGGCCTACCAGCTGGTGTACCTGTACTACCCGGCCGCATTCCAGGGCACTCTGGTGGAGACGGCTCCAGGGCTGGCATTCGGCTACTTCAGTTTCGTGACGCTCACCACCGTGGGCTACGGGGACATCACGCCGGTTCTCCCTCTGGCACGCTCCCTGGCCATCACTGAGGCGTTGACGGGACAATTGTATATCGCCATCCTGCTGGCGCGCCTCGTCTCGCTGCAGTTGCATGGCCGCCAGCAATAGGGACGTCGCAAGCCTCCGACACCGACCCTTGCCCGAGATCAATTCACGAACGCACCCTGCCACAGGAAGCGCATGAAGAAGAAAACCACCCGGACTCCCCTGCCTAAACTTCCCACCGCGAAAGCCTGGGAAGAGGCCTGGCAGAAGCACTGGAGCAAGGTGGGCACGAGCGAATACGAACTGCCTGCGGGCGGTCCGGATGCGGCCGACCGCGAGTTCCTCTCGAAGGTGCGCACCGTCGACCAGGAACGCGCCCGGCTCAAACGCATCCAGGACGAATTCGTGCGTGCGTTTCGGGCGCTGTACCCCGTGGGGCCGGCGGTGACGGTGTTCGGCTCCGCGCGCTTCAAGCCCGCCCACCCTTACTACCAGCTCGCCCGTGCCACCGGCGCGGAACTGGCCAGGGCCGGTTTCGCCACGCTCACCGGCGGCGGCCCCGGGATCATGGAGGCGGCCAACCGCGGTGCACACGAGTCGGGGGGAGCGAGTTACGGCCTCAACATCGTCCTGCCGCACGAGCAGAGCGCCAATCCCTACGTCGACAAGAGCGTTGCCTTCCGCTACTTCTTCACGCGCAAGGTGTGTCTCGTGAAGTACTCCTGCGCCTTCATCGTGATGCCCGGAGGACTGGGGACGCTCGACGAGTTGTTCGAAGCGGCCATACTCATCCAGTGCCGGAAGATCGGACCCTTTCCCATCATTCTCATGGGTGCGAAGTTCTGGGACGGCATGCGTGAGTGGGGGCAGTTCATGATGGAGCAGGGTGTGTTCACGAAGGACGAGATCGGCTTCGGCCACATCACCGATTCGCCCAGAGAGGCTGTCAAATTGATCGTGGCGAGTTTGCCCCGCAACGTGAAGGCGCGTCTAACGCCTTCTCACAAGGCCCGGTCGTGAGAGTCACGCCTCTCGGCGCGGCCGGCGGCGAGGTGACCGGCTCCGCGTATCTTGTAGAGACGGGAAATTCCCGGCTGCTCGTGGACTGTGGCCTGTTCCAGGGCGGACGGAAGGCCGAATCTCTCAACCGCTCCCCCGTACGCGCCAACGCACGACTGGATGCCGTGCTCTTGACGCACGCGCACCTGGATCACACCGGGCGTCTGCCCCTGATCACGAAGCTCGGCTATCAGGGACCCATCTACGCCACTCCTGCCACAGTGGAAATGTCAACGCTCATTCTCAAGGACGCAGCCCGGATTCAGGAATCGGACGCCGAACGCAGGAACCGCAAGCTGGTCCGCTCCGGCAAGCCGCCGGTCCCACCATTATATGTCCCCGAGGATGCCGAGGTCGTGTTCGGTCTGTTCCGTGAGGTGCCCTACGACAAGCCGGTACAGATTCTCCCCGGGGTGCAGGCCATCTGGGTCGAGTCGGGGCACATGCTGGGTTCGGCCTCCATTCAACTTTTGGTAGAGGAGTCGGGACGGCGGAAGCGCGTGGTGTTCTCGGGCGACGTGGGTCCCCGGGGCGCGCTCATCCTGAAGGACTATGAAACGTTTTCGCAAGCCGACCTGGTGTTCCTCGAATCCACGTACGGCGATTCTGACCATCGCCCGTTCAACGAATCCGTGGAGCAGTTCGTGGAGATCGTGGTGGACGCGGTGAAACGGGGAGGCAAGATGCTCGTCCCCACGTTCGCTGTGGGTCGCGCCCAGCTTCTGATCAGCCTGCTGGCGTGGATGTTCCGCGAGAACAAGGTGCGGCCGTTCCCGATCTTCCTCGACAGCCCCATGGCCGCGGAGGCCACGCAGATCTATGCGAATCACCCGGAACTGTTCGACGAGGAGATGACGAAGTTTATTGCCGAGCGGCCCATGCGCGAGGATCTGAAGTCGCTCAAGATCACGATCTCGGTGGAGGAGTCCAAGGCCATCAACAATCAGGAAGGTTCGTGCATGGTTCTTGCGGGCGCGGGAATGTGCAACGCGGGGCGAATTCTGCATCATCTGAGGGCGAATCTTTTCAAGCCCGAGACACACGTGATCATGGTGGGCTATCAGGGGCAGGGCTCGCTGGGACGCCTTCTGGTGGACGGGGCCGAACAGGTCACCATCTATAACGAGAAGATCGCGGTGCACGCGCAGGTGCACATGCTGACCGGCTTTTCCGCGCACGCGGGGCAAACCGATCTGTTGAAGTGGTTTTCGTCCATCGCGCCGTGCAAGCCGAAGGTGGCGCTCACTCACGGCGAAGATGAACCGCGCAAGGAACTGGCGCGGCAGATACAGACCCGCTTCGGCCTTTCGTGCATGCTGCCCGCCATGAAGGAGGGGCTCGAACTGTGACCGCGAAGACGGCACCCCTGCCGGAACACCGCACCAAGATCGTGGCCACCATCGGGCCGGCTTCGGACTCTCCCGAGATGCTGGCGCGGCTCATCCGGGCCGGCATGAACGTGGCGCGTCTCAACATGTCCCACGGGACGTTTGAGCAACACGGTCAGCTGATCGGACGCATCCGCGACGCCGAAGGGGCCACCGGGCAGCACGTGGCGATCATGGCGGACCTGCCGGGGCCGAAGATGCGCATCGGCCAGATGGCGAAGGAGCCCGTCGAACTGGTGGCCGGAGATCCCTTCACGCTCACCACAGAAGAAATCGTTGGGGACGCTCGTCGCGTGTCGATGACATTCCCCAAATTGCCTCGGGTCGTGAAGCACGGTGACCGGCTGTACCTCAACGACGGGCTGGTGCAGCTCGAAGTGGACAAGGTGGAAGGGGGCGAGGTGCACTGCACCGTCGCCGTGGGCGGGCCCCTCTCCTCACGCAAGGGGCTGAATCTCCCCGGGATCGACCTTGGGATCTCCGCCTTCACCCCGCACGACCGCGAGTGCCTGAAATTCGCACTGAAAGCCGGCGTGGATGCGGTGAGCCAGTCCTTCGTGGAGCGTAAGGCCGATCTGGATGAAGTGCGCAAAGCGGCGGCGGCCCTGGGCCGCCAACCCTTTCTCATTGCCAAGATCGAACGCGCCGGCGCGCTGGCGCACTTCGACGAGATCCTCGTGGCCGCCGACGGCATCATGGTGGCGCGGGGCGATCTGGGTGTGGAAGTGCCGCTCGAGCAGATCGCGCTCACGCAGAAGGATCTGATCGCACGCTGCAATCTGGCCGGCAAGCCGGTGATCACGGCCACGCAGATG
>DAIOGN010000090.1:2409-14699 GCA_036745245.1 Candidatus Zixiibacteriota bacterium | reverse complement strand
CCGAGCGTGCGGCCGTGAAACGCATTCGAGAACGACAGGATTTCCTTCCGGCCGCGCGAGGCGCCCCAGGCGCGCGCGATCTTCAGCGCCCCTTCCACGGCCTCGGTGCCGCTGTTGCAGAAGAACACCTGCGGGTAGCCCGTGGTTTGCGCAAGGAGCACGGCCAGCTCTTGCTGGGGCGCCTGTTGGTAGTAGTTGGACAGATGCAGGTAGCGCTCCGACTGGGTGCGGATCGCGGCCAGCACGGCGGGGTGACCGTATCCCAGGGCATTGACGGCCAGCCCGCTGAACAGGTCGAGGTAGCTCCGACCGGTGGTGTCGAACAGGTACGCTCCCTCCCCGCGCTCCACCCGGAGGGGCAGGCGATTGTAGGTGTGGAAAAACACGTCGGTGTGGGCTTCGATTTGTGGCATGAGCTCCCCCCGGGGCCGGGTCAATTTGGCATTGCATATATATACGTAACTCTGTATAATTATGCACTTGCAAAAAATAGCGATCCTGGGCGCATCGGGCTATTCCGGGGGGGAACTCCTCCGGTTGCTCGGCGGGCGCGACGATGTGTTGGTGCACCGGGCGATCGCCAGGAGTTCGGCGGGCGAGCCCGTCTCGCGCCTGCACCCGCACCTGGCCGGTCAGTGCGACCTCCTCCTGGAACCGCTCGATCTGGACCTCCTGGGCGACGTCGACCTGGCCTTTCTGGCTCTCCCGTCCGGCGAAGGCATGCATCTTGTGCCCGAACTTCGGCGTCGGGTGGGCAAGGTCATCGATCTGGGGGGCGACTTCAGGCTCCAGGACACCCGGCTGTACGAACAATTCTACGAGAAGCCTCACTCCGCCCCCGACGTGCTCAAGGAGGCGGTGTACGGTTTACCCGAGGTGAACGCCGACGGTGTCCGCCGGGCGAACCTGGTGGCCAACCCCGGCTGCTACCCCACCAGTGCGATCCTGGGGCTGTGGCCCGCCCTCGCCCACGATCTGATTGAAGACTCGGGCATCGTCATCACCGCCATCTCCGGCGTCTCGGGCGCGGGGCGAAGCGCTTCGGCCGAACTCTCCTTCTGCGAAGTCAACGAGAACATCCGCGCCTACCGGATCGGCCAACACCAGCACATCCCCGAAATCGAGAGCGTGCTCTCGGAGGTGACCGGTCGCCCGGTCTCTCTCTCGTTCGTGCCGCACCTGGCCCCCCTTCAACGCGGGATCTACACCACCATTCACGCCCGTCTGAGGCGCCCCTGCGGCGAAAAGGAAGCACGCGAGCTGTACGTTGAAGCCTACCGTCACGCGCCGTTCGTGCGCATCACCGAGCGCATTCCTCAGCTTCGAGCCGTGATCGGCACCAACTACTGCGATCTCGGAGTGTACCCGGATCCGCGGACCAATCAGCTCATCGTGGTGTCGGCGCTCGACAACCTCATCAAGGGAGCGGCCGGACAGGCCATTCAGAACATGAACCTGATGTTTGGGTTTCCCGAGGAGACGGGGCTGTGCCTCTAGTCGAAACCGCCCCGTGCGTGGAACGGTGCGAAGGGGGCGTCACGGCGCCACGCGGCTTCCTCGCCACCGGCCTGCACTGCGGCATCAAGCGCGAGGCGCCCGACCTGGCGGCCGTGTACTCCACTGTGAAAGCGGAGGCGGCGGCCGTGTTCACCACCAACCGCGTTGTGGCGGCACCGCTCGTGGTGGACCAGGAGCAACTGGCCAAAAGCAGTGCGGTGCGACTGATCGTGATCAACAGCGGCAACGCCAACGCCTGCACCGGCGAACAGGGCTTGCACGACGCGTGGGCCATGGTGAAGTCGGCGTCCCGCGCCTTCGAGGTGCCGGAGTCTGAAGTGCTGGTCTCGTCCACCGGCGTGATCGGGAAGTTCATGCCCATGGACAAGGTTCAGGCAGGTATCGAGCAGGCAGCGCGTTTCCTCGCGGCCGAAGGGAGCCTACTCGCCGCCGAGGCGATCCGCACCACCGACACCTTTGTCAAGGAAGCGGCCGTCACGGTTCAGCTCTCCGACGGACCGATCAAAATCGGCGGCATCGCCAAGGGCTCCGGCATGATTGCGCCCAACATGGCCACCATGCTGGCATTTGTCACCACCGATGCCGCGGTCCATGGGCCCCTCCTGCGACGGGCCTGGAAACGGGCGGCGGATCGTTCCTTCAATCGAATCACGGTCGACGGCGACACGAGCACCAACGACATGGCGGTGGTGCTCGCCAACGGTCAGTCCGGCACGCGTCGGATCACGAGCACCACGCACCCCGACTACGCGGCGTTCGTGTGCGGGCTCGAGGATGTACTGGCGCGCCTGTCCAGGCTCATCGTGCAGGATGGCGAAGGCGCCACCAAGTTCGTCGAGGTACGTGTCACGGGTGCGCGCTCCGAACGTGAGGCGGTGCAGGCCGCACGCGCCATCGCCCAATCGAATCTCGTGAAGACGGCGCTGCACGGCGAAGACGCAAACTGGGGACGAATCCTGGCGGCGGTGGGCTACTCGGGAATCGAATTTCAGCCGGAGAAAGTGGCGATCTCGTTCAATGGGCTGCCCATCCTCAGGCCCAACTTTCAGATCGACTTCTGCGAGGAAGAGGCCAAGCGCGCGCTGTCGCAGAAGGAGATCGAAGTGCGGGTGCACCTCGACCTGGGCTCGCACGAGGCCACGTTCTGGACGTGCGACCTCTCCAAGCGCTACGTCGACATCAACGCGAACTACAGGTCATGACGGTCGCGGCCAAAACAGACGCCCTGATCGAGGCGCTGCCCTGGATCCGGCGCTACCAGGGCAAAGTGGTGGTCATCAAGTACGGCGGCGCCGCGATGACCGATCCGGGCCTGCGCGAGACCTTTGCGCAGGACGTGGTGTGGATGGGCAAGGTGGGCGTGCGCGTGGTGCTCGTGCACGGCGGCGGCAAGGAAATCACCGACTGCTGTACGCGCTTCGGGCTTTCGACGCGCATGGTGGAAGGGCAGCGCTACACCGACGAATCTACCTTGGCCGTGGTGCAGATGGTGCTCTGCGGCAAGACCAACAAAGACATCGTGGTTGAGGTTCAGCGCCACGGCGGCGATGCCGTGGGCCTCTCCGGCGCCGATGCGCATCTGTTTCGGACGCGACGGCAAACGGGAGGCGCCGACCTGGGCTTCGTGGGCGAGGTGGAGTCGGTCAACTCCCGCGTGCTCACCCTGCTTCTGGACGAAGGCATGATCCCCGTGATCGCTCCGGTGGGAATGGATACGGAGGGGCAGCTGTACAACATCAACGCCGATCATGCCGCCGCGGCCGTTGCGGCCGCGTTGCCGTCGGAGAAGCTGGTGTACGTAAGCGACGTCGAAGGCGTGCAGAGCCACGGCGAACTCGTGCGGTCGCTTGACCTGGTCGAAGCCGAAGAACTCATGCGCACGCAGGTGATCTCGGGCGGCATGATTCCCAAGGTCCAATCTGCGTTCGCCGCCCTCAGGGCGGGCGTGAAAAAGGTCCACCTGATCGACGGGCGCGTGAAGCACTCGGTGTTGCTCGAGATCTTTACAAACGAAGGTGTGGGCACCGAGATCACAGGGGCGGTCGCGGAGGCGATGGCGTGACCGAGAAGCCGCGACGTCAATTCGTGCTCCGCGAGATCATCCTGGCGGGCGAAGCGTCCAATCAGGAAGACCTCAGGCGAAGGCTGGCCCGACGCGGCTTTAAAACCACCCAGGCCACCCTTTCGCGCGATCTCAGGGAGATGGGAATCTCCCGTGTCGTCGAAGGGGGCAGGCCGCTCTACGCTCTGCCCGAGAGTTCGGGCGCCACGAATCTTCAGCCGATCGTGGGCGCCGAGATCCGCAGCATCGACAGCAACGAGAGCCTGATCGTGGTCCACACCCTGCCCGGAGCCGCGCACACGGTGGGGGAGTACATCGACATGCGGAACCACCGCGAAATCATCGGCACCGTGGCGGGCGACAACACGCTTCTGGTGGTGCCTCGGTCACGGAAAGACATCCCCACGTTACTGAAATACCTCAAACACAAACTCATCGAGGGCAAAGCGTGAAGACAACGAAGATCGTGGTCGCCTATTCGGGCGGGCTGGACACCTCCGTCATGGTGCGCTGGCTCAGCGAAAAGTGGGACGCCGAGATCATCACGGCCACCGGAGATCTCGGACAGCACTCCGAGCTGGTGGGGCTGAAGGAGAAGGCCCTGAAGACAGGAGCGTCCAGAGCCTTTGTAAAGGACCTGCGGCTTGAGTTTCTCGAGGAGTATGTCTGGCCCGCTCTGAAAGCGGGTGCGGTGTACGAACAGGCCTATCCTCTGGCCACGGCTCTGGGACGGCCGCTTCTGGCGAAATACCTGGTGGACGTGGCGAGGCAGGAGGGAGCCACCATGGTGGCGCACGGGTGCACCGGCAAGGGCAACGATCAGGTACGATTCGAAGTCACGGTGGCCGCGCTGGCTCCCGACCTGAAATGCCTGGCGCCATTGCGCGAATGGGAATTCAAGTCGCGGGACGAGGAGATCCTGTACGCTCAAGTGAAGGGGATCCCGATCGTGGCCACGGTGAGTTCGCCGTATTCCATCGATTGGAATCTGTGGGGCACGAGCATCGAGTGCGGTGTGCTCGAAGATCCCGAAGTCGAGCCTCCGGCGGATGCCTATCAGCGAACGGTGTCACCGGAGAGTGCTCCCGACGAACCGGTGTACGTGTCGATCGATTTTGTCGAAGGCGTGCCCGTGGCGGTCGACGGCACACCGGCCGATCCGATCCGGCTCGTAACGCACTTAAACGAGTTGGGCGGGGCGCACGGCGTGGGCCGGATCGATCTCATCGAGAATCGCCTCGTGGGGATCAAGTCGCGGGAGATCTACGAAGCACCGGCTGCCACGATCCTGCACTTTGCGCACAGCGAGCTGGAGCGGCTCACGCTCGATAAGCAAACCGCTCACGCCAAGGCACAGCTTGCGGCCGACTACGCAGGTCTGGTGTACAACGGTCTCTGGCATTCTCCGCTGCGCCGGGCCCTGGATGCATTCGTAAACGAAACGCAGAAGTGCGTCACCGGAAACGTGAAGGTGAAGCTGTTCAAGGGACACCAGAGCGTGGCGGCACGTTCCTCGGTGTTCTCCCTGTACAGCCCGAAGCTGGCCACCTACACTCACGAGGACACCTTCGACCACCGGGCCTCCGAAGGGTTCATCAAGATCTTCGCCCTGCCGGTAAAGCAATGCGAGGAGGTCAGGCGGCAGGCGGGGTCGCAGGTTTCCCCCACCCCTAGGCCCAAACCCGCTCCGGAACTGGTGTCATGAAAACCGCGGGGCGGTTCGGCGGGCGGCTCCATCCGGACGCATTGCGGTTTTCCAGCTCGCTCTCCGTCGACTCACGCCTGTTTCGAGAGGACGTCGCCGGAAGCATCGCTCATGCAGAGATGCTCGGAGCCCGGAAGATCATTCCGCGTGCGGAGGCCTCGCGCATCGTGAAGGCGCTGCGTGGGATCGGTCGAGATCTCGAGTCGGGGCGCATCGATCTGTCGCCCCGCGACGCCGACGGCCGGTGGGCGGCCGAAGACGTGCACATGGCCATCGAGGCAGTGCTCGCCCGACGAATCGGCCGGTCCGGCTTGCGCCTGCACACGGCACGCAGCCGGAACGACCAGGTGGCGCTCGACATGCGGCTGTATTTGCGCGGTGCCATCCAACGCGCGGTGACGGGGATCCGGTTGCTGCAACGGTCTCTGCTCGGCGTGGCCCGTAAGCACCGCACCGTACTCATGCCGGGATACACGCACCTTCAGCGCGCGCAGCCAATCCTTCTGGCGCACCATCTGATGGCGCATCTCGAAATGCTCGAGCGGGACCGGGAGCGCCTCCTCGACTGCCTGAAGCGCGTGAACCGCTCGCCGCTGGGAGCCGCGGCCCTGGCCGGAACGTCTTTCCCCATCGACCGGCGGGCCACGGCGCGCTCACTGGGCATGTCGGGCCTGGTCGAGAACAGCATCGATGCGGTGAGCGATCGCGACGTACACCTGGAGTTCCTCGCGGCCTGCGCCATCACGATGATGCATCTGAGCCGCCAGGCCGAAGAGGTGGTGCTCTGGCATTCCGAGGAGTGGAACTTCGCGCAGTGCGACGAGGAATTCACCACCGGCAGCAGCATCATGCCTCAGAAACGGAACCCCGACATGGCCGAACTCGTCCGGGGCAAATCCGGTCGCGTGTACGGAGCGCTCGTCTCCCTGCTCGTGGTGATGAAGGGGCTGCCGCTGGCCTACAACCGTGACCTGCAGGAGGACAAGGAGCCGGTGTTCGATGCCTCCGACACACTGGAGTCCTGCCTGCGCATGATGGCCGCGCTGTTTCGAACCATGGCGTTCAACAAGAATCGTTTCGAGCAGGAGCACGGTGCCGACTTTCTCATGGCCACCGAGCTGGCCGATTATCTCGTGCGCAAGGGCCTGCCGTTCCGCAAGGCACACGCCGCTGTGGGAGGCCTGTTCCGGCAGTGTGTGGACAAGCGCGTACGCCTGCGTGACCTGCCCCTGACGGAATACAGGAAGCGCTCGACACTCTTCGAGCGGGATGTGTTTGCGTTGCTCGATCCGCGACGGTCGCTGCGCATGAAGCGTTCGGAAGGGTCCACGTCGCCGCAACAGGTGGACAAGGCGATCCGAAAATGGGAACGCACGCTGGCCGCCCGCCCACGTAAGCCCCGCACCGGGGCTTGACGCCACCTGTGTGCAAACCGACGACCGGGGTCTGACCCCACTTGTGCCGCCGCGGCCGGCACCCGATGTTATCGCGCGGTGAGAGGGGACCCCTTGCGAAACAGCCGGCGACTGCTCCTGGCGCTGCTGTCGACATGCCTGTTCTGTTCCGCGGCCGCGCATGCCGATGTGGGACAGGAGTTCCTTGCCACCGACCACTGGGCGAACGAAACCATCTACGAGCTGTACGCTTCCGGCGCCTGGGGAAAGTGGCCCATTGGCACACGTCCCTGGTCGCGTGGTGACATCACGAAGCGGCTGACGGAAGTGATCCGGCGGGACTCCACGGAACATCATCTCAGCACCGCTGATCGCCATCTTGTGGACAGGCTACTGTACGAATTTTCAGACGACCTCGTTCACGCCGCACCCGAGAGCACCATGGACGTGCGCGCCGGACTCGAATTGTTCGGCAGCGGAAGTTTCGATGAGTCGGGTCTGCCGGTGTACCGCGGGCGCGTGCAGGGTTTCGCGGGAGCGGGCACGGGAATCTGGTGGGTGCGTATGCGGGGCGACGTGGACAGCCACGGGGAACTCGACCCCACCTTCTTCGGGGAGGAGTGGAAGGACAAGTTCACCGGCACAGTGGACATCGCCTATTTCACTCTGCGCACGGGCGGCTTCGAACTGGCAGTGGGACGCGACTTCCTGCGCTGGGGCTCGGCCCCGTACGATGCCCTGCTGCTCAACGATCAGTCGCCGCCGTTCAACATGGCCCGCTTCGTGTACCATCACCGCCTGTTCGACTTTTCGTTTTTCTTCACGGGGCTCGACAGCGCCTTCGGCCATCCGGCCGACGACTCCGCCGACACGGCTCCCAACGTGAAACGCTATCTTGCGGGCCATCGCATCGAGGTTCGGCCGGCGTCCGGACTCGAACTGGGGCTCTCCGAAGTGGTGGTCTGGGGCGGAGCCGATCGGCAGCTCGAAGCGTATTACCTGAATCCGTTTCTCCCGTACTACTGGGAACAGTTGAACGCGGATGTCGACGACAATCCCCTGTGGTCGCTGGACGTGTCGTGGCGGGTACCACGCGGCCCCATGCTGTACGGCGAGTGGCTGATCGACGATTTTCAAATCGACTTCGAAAGTGAAGCGCATCAGGTGGGCTGGTCGCTGGGCCTGAACTGGCCGGGGGTACCCTTGATTCCAGGCAGCTTCGTGACCGCCGACTGGACGCACATCGAACCGTCCGTCTACAATCAGGTGCTTCCTTATAACCGGTATCTCAATCACCGCGTGGGCATGGGGTCGGTGCTGGGCCCCGACGCCGAGCGCTACCTTTTACGCTGGCGACAGCATCTCTCACGATCGCTCGACGTCACCCTGCAGGGGCGGCTCGAGCGCGAAGGGGAGAGCGAAATCGACGAGCCGCTGGTGACACCCATTTCGCGGGATCAGTTCCCGTCGGGCATCGTGCAAACCACCACGGAGACGCAACTGGGCGTCTTCTTCCAGCCCTCGCGTCACCTGCGATTCGATCTGCGAGCAGGATATCGCTGGCAGGAGAATGCCGCGAATGTGACGGGCGTAAGCCAGGACGGCGGTTTTGTTTCGGCGTCCGTGTCGATCACCGACTGGCTCACCGGATCGTTCTGAGATGCCCGTGGAGATCGCGGCCCACGCCAAGGTCAACCTGGCGCTCTACGTGCTGGGCCGAAGGCCCGACGGCTATCATGACATCGCCACGGTGCTCCAGCTGGTGTCGCTGCATGACACGCTGACATTCGATTTCAACGCGTCGGCCTACGCCTTCACCTCCGACCACCCGGAACTCAGCGATTCCGAGAGCAACCTGGTGACGAAGGCCGTACGGGCGCTGGAGCGAAGCACAGGCCGTACGCTCGCCGTGGCGATTCACCTTAATAAGGTCATCCCGGTGGGAGCCGGACTCGGGGGAGGCTCGTCGGATGCCGCCGCCACGCTCCGCACCCTGAACGACCAGGCAGCACTCGGGCTCTCAGCCGCCCGGCTCTACCACCTGGCCTCCGAACTGGGCTCGGACGTCCCCTTCTTCCTCACCTCCGGCCAGGCTCTGGCGGAGGGTCGGGGCGAGCGTCTCACCGATCTCGATTTGCCCACCAACTATCACGTGTGCATCGCCTTCCCGAACGTGGCCGTAAGCGCGCGCGAAGGCTATGCCAGAGCCCGAATATCCTTGACAAACCCGTTGGGGGACTATAGGATTGGTCGCTCTTTGACTCCCGGGCTTTTCGGGGGCTGGTTGCGGTATTGTGCCAACGATCTGGAGCCGGGCGTGTCGAGCCTGGTGCCGGAAGTGGCCGATGGAGTCAGGGCCATGCGTGCGCTGGGGGCTAACCACGCGGCGATGACGGGGAGCGGTTCAGCTGTATTCGGCATCTTCCCGGATCCGCCGCCCGGAGACATTGCGGAGAGGTGGCCCGTGGCGGGCTCATGGCAGATATTCGCCGCCTGCCCCGTGCGAATCTCCGGCCTCCCTGCGGGTGCGGGGGAGGCGTGAATGTGGGGCTGCGTATGGAAGTCACCGAGGTTCGGATCTCGCTGGTAGGCGAGAGTAAGTTAAAAGCGTTCGCCAACGTCACCCTGGATGCCGAGTTTGCGGTGCGTGGCGTGAAAGTGATCAAAGGACCGGAGGGGCATTTCGTTTCGATGCCCTCCCGACGCAAACCCGATGGCACCTACCAGGACATCTGCCATCCGATCAACGCCACAATGAGAAGGAAGCTGGAGAAGGCAGTGATCGACGCTTACCAGAACGTGCTGGGGACGAAGGAGCAGGACGAGGTTCCACTCCGGGAGACCCCTGCGGCTTTGGTTTGATCTCCCGTTGGGGCGTCGTCAAGTGGTAAGACACATGCCTTTGGAGCATGGATCCCAGGTTCGAATCCTGGCGCCCCAGCCAGAGTTCTGAGGCGCCGCACATACGAGCATGTCAAAGTCACCTACGGTCAGTGAATTGGTAAGCGCGTCCAGCGTGCTGGGTCAGGCCGACGCGAAGCGCGTGAAGCTGCTCTCGGGCAACGGCAACAAGCCGCTCGCCGAGAAGATCTCGCGCCTCATGGGCATTGCGCTCTCGGAGTGCGATGTGCGCCGCTTTTCCGATGGCGAGGTGTTTGTTCAGATCAACGAGAACATCCGCGGCAAGGACGTGTTCATCATCCAGTCCACCAACGCCCCGGCAGAAAACTTGATCGAGTTGCTCATGCTGGTGGACGCCGCCACGCGCGCCTCCGCCAAGCGCATCACCGCAGTGATCCCCTACTTCGGCTACGCGCGCGCCGACCGAAAAGACCGCCCGAGGGTCTCGATCTCGGCCAAGCTCATGGCCAATCTTATCACGGCGGCCGGCTCCGACCGCGCTCTGGCCGTCGACCTGCACGCCTCGCAGATCCAGGGCTTCTTCGACATTCCGTTCGACCACTTGTACGGCTCGATGATCTTCCACCAGTACTTCGAGGAGACCGGACCGCTCGACGACTACGTGGTGGTGTCGCCCGACGTGGGCTCGATTAAAATCTCCCGTGCATTCGCCAGCCGGCTCGATCTGCCCCTGGCCATCATCGACAAGCGCCGCACCGGCCCCAACGAGGCCCAGGTGATGAATGTCATCGGCGAGGTGAGCGGCAAGAACGTGATCATGATCGACGACATGATCGACACGGGCGGCACCATCACCAACGCCGCGCACGCCCTGCGCAAGGCGGGCGCGCGCGACATCGTGGCCTGTGGCACGCATGCGGTGCTCTCGGGCTCCGCGCTGCAGCGCATCGAGGAGTCGCCCATCGGGCAACTGCTGGTGGCCGACACCATCGACCACTCGAATACCGCGCTGCCCGATAAAATCAAGATCCTCACGGTCGCCCCGCTGGTGGCCGAGGCCATTTCCAGAATTTCCAACGAAGAATCGCTGTCCAGCCTGTTCGGCCACTTCATCTAGCGCGGCCGCCGGGCGGAGTGAATTGACCCAGGAGTAAGAAGAATGGCTACAGTTGAATTAAAGGCCACCTCGCGCACGGCTACAGGCAAGGGCGTGGCGCGCAAGGCGCGCGCGGCCGGGTTCATCCCGGGCGTCGTGTACGGCCCCGGAGAGACCCCCGTGGCGGTTCAGGTGAATTCGCCCGAGTTCATGCGCATCTATCACGGAGGCCACGGAGAAAACGTGCTCGTGGACCTCATCATAGATTCCGCCCAGCCCAAGAAAGTGCTCTTCCGCGAGCTGCAGCTCGATCCAGTCACGGAGAGAGTGGTGCACGTGGACTTCTACCACGTGTCGCTCACCAAGGTGACCCGCGTGCACGTGCCCGTGCATCTCGAAGGAGTCCCCGCCGGCGTTAAGCTGGGGGGCGGCGTGCTTCAACACACGCTGCGCGAAGTGGAGGTCGAGTGTCTCCCCACCGAAATCCCCGAAGTGATCATCGTGGATGTGAGCGCTTTGGAAGTGCACGATGCCATTCACGTGTCCGACCTGCCCGCCACGCACTGGAAGCTGGTGACCGAAGGCACCCAGACGGTGGCCTCGGTGATCCCGCCGGTTCTGGTGAAGGAGGAAGCGAAGGTCGAAGGTGTGCTCGAAGGGGAGGCGGCGCCTGCCGTACCCGAGCGCATCGGCGAGAAGCCTGGCGAAGAAGGCGAAGCCGAGCCCGAGAAGGGCGACAAGAAGGAGAAGCGGGAAAAGAAGTAGTCCCGTGCCGCGCTGGTTTGAGGCCCCGTTCGCGGGGCCTTTTTTTATGCACGGACGCCACAAGGCGAGGGGCTTGCCCGGGGTGCGTAAGTTGGGGACCTTGACTTCGTGAATCGGATTGTGGATCTGCGGTCGGACACCGTGACGCGCCCGACCTCCGCGATGCGCGAGGCCATGGCGAAAGCCGACGTGGGCGACGACGTGTTCAGGGACGACCCCACCGTCAACCGGCTGCAGGAGCGCACGGCCGAAATGTTCGGTCGCGAGGCAGCACTGTTCGTGCCGTCGGGCACCATGGGCAACCAGGTGTCTCTGGCGGCACACACGCGCCCCGGCGATGAGGTGATCGTGGAAGCCGGCGCGCACGTGTTCCAGTGGGAAGCCGGCGCCCCCGCGGTGCTCTCGGGCCTGTCGGTGTACGCCGTGCAGGGCACGCGGGGCGTGATCACCGCGGAGCAGGTGGCCCAGCGCATCCGGCCCGACGACGAGCACTACACGCGCACCCGCGTGGTGGCCATCGAGAACACGCACAACTATTCGGGTGGGTGTATCTTTCCGCTCGACGAAATCAAGCGGCTGCGACAGCTCACGAGCGAGCGTGGCATCCTGCTTCACCTCGACGGCGCGCGCCTGTGGAATGCGCACGTGGCCACCGGCGTCTCGTTTGCGACCTACGGATCTCTCGTGGACTCGGTGTCGGTGTGTTTTTCCAAAGGCATGGGCTGCCCCGTGGGCTCCGTCGTGATCGGAGACTTGGACTTCATCGAGCGCGCCCGCCGCGCCCGCAAGCGCTTCGGAGGCGGCATGCGGCAGGCAGGCATCCTCGCCGCGGCGTGCCTGCATGCACTGGATCACCACCTGAAGCTCCTCGGAGGCGATCACTCCAAC
>DAIOGN010000090.1:0-2399 GCA_036745245.1 Candidatus Zixiibacteriota bacterium | reverse complement strand
GCTTCTGGCCCGCGCGCTGAAGGACGTGCCCGGCGTGGACGTGGACCTGGAAACGGTGCAGACCAACATCGTGTACTTCGACGTGAAGGAGACGGGCCGCACCGCGCAGCAGGTGGCGGAACGCCTCGAATCGCAGGGTGTGCGCCTGATCGCCCTCGGACCCACGCGTTTGCGGCTGGTCACCCACATTGACGTGGACAAGCCCGCCTGCGAGTATGCAGCTGACGTGCTGCGCAGGGTATTGTCGGCCTGACCGGCACATGCGCGGGACCCAATTTCCGGGGTACCGCAGCCCGACCCGCCTGTAGTAGTTTAGCGCCATGGCCGTACTACTGCGCGCCCTCCTTGCGATCGCCATTCTGGCCGGCCTGATCGCACTCATCATCTGGTCGCCGTGGAAGTCCGTTGAGGACGACACCATTCCCGATGACGTCTTCGGAAGCTTCTCCGGAAACTGGGAAGGCAAGTTCACTTCCTACAGCATTCAGGGAACCTGGGAAGAGTCGTACCGGCAGGTGATCAAGCTCAAATCGGTCACGCAGGATTCGCAGGCCGGAATCGTGGTGGTGTTCAGCCCGCAGGGCGACACACTGTCGCGCGACAGTCTGTTTCACATCCGCAAGGGCGACTCCATCTTCTGCCTCCGTACCTCGGAGTCGGGCTCGCGCGAACTGGACCGCGGCTACTGGGTGGACGGACAGATCATCTGGCGCAGCCAGGACATCTTCGGCCGTGTGTCGCACGCCTACCGCGCGTTCGTGCGGAAGGGGGTGTGGGAAACCAACGGCTTCAAGCGCACCGACCGCGGCGACTATCTTCTTCAGTACGGACGGGCTGTCAAGCGGTAGGGCCGCCCCGCCCGAATCACGGGCCAGATGCTCAAAGTCACATCGCGCATCGAGATCGACGACGGGGAACTGGAAGAGACGTTCGTAAGAGCGTCGGGTCCCGGCGGTCAGAACGTCAACAAGGTGGCGAGCGCGGTGCAGTTGCGCTTCAATGTGGCGGACTCACCAGCGCTACCCCACGACGTGCGCGAGCGACTGTTGAGGTTGGCCGGCCACAGGGTGACGGGCGACGGTGTGCTCCTCATCGTGGCGCGCCGCTTTCGCACTCAGGAACGCAACCGGCGCGATGCCCGCGAACGGCTGGCGGCGCTCATCCTGCGTGCGGCTACGCCCCCGAAACCTCGCAGGGCCACGCGTCCGAGCAAGGAAGCCAAACGACGACGGCTCGAACGCAAGCGGCGTCATGGAACGCAGAAGAAACTGCGAAGCGGCGGACGGTCGGGCGAAGAGTAAACGCAGGTCTCGCTTCATGCCGCGCCGGGCAGCCGGCGCGTAGAAAGGCTGGACGGAGTCATGAAACCATTCACGACCATAGCGATGGTGTTTCTGTTTCTCGTGGCCGCGGTGCACCTGGTGCGGTTGTTCACGGGGTTTGAAGTGATGATTGCCGGGAACCTGGTGCCGGTGTGGGTGAGCGCGCCCGGAGCCCTGGTCTTTGGTGCGCTCGGCTTTCTGGTGTTCCGCGAATCGCGGCCTTAACGCGGGGCGTCACCCCCGGGGCGAACCGGGGGTGACGACGCCTCGCGCAAGTTGAGAGACTATTTCAGGCCGTACTGAGAGTCCTCTGCGGCCGGAATCCGGCTGGCGAGTTGATTCACCAGCGCCTTCAGCTCGTCGATCTGCGTCTGCTGCTCCTGGATCGCGCCAATCAGCAGGGGGGTCAGCCGAGCATAATCCACGGCATACATTCCATCAGAACCCTGAGTGACAGCTTCGGGGAATACACTCAGCACGTCCTGAGCAATCAGTCCGGTTTGCGTCCCGGAGGGAAGGCGGCGAGCCGGGAACTCCTCAGTTCGCCAATCGAAATGCACCGGTCGAAGGGTGTTGACGAGCGAGAGCGCCCCCAGGAGTGGCTCCACCCCCTTCTTCAGCCGCAGGTCGGAAGGCGAACACATACCGCCGGTGGCACAGATCGTTCCCACCACGTCCACCTCATAGCCGGGCGCGAGGGTGTTGACGCCAAGCATGCCGCTGCCCTGTGAGCTTGTGGTGCGCATGAGGATCGAGCCTCCCGATCCGCCTCCCAGCTGGACAGCGGCGGTGTCCGGGCCGCCGTCGATCGACACCATGTTCGTGGTGTCCTGCCCGCCGTTGGAGATCTTGAGGATGGTGACATGCCCGTTGTGCTTGTGCGGCTTCACTACCGAGACCACTACGCCGCTGTCCGGGTCGTCACCGTCGCCCAGCTGGATGGACGGACTTGCGGGATCGCCGTCGAGGGTGAGGACTTCCGTGGTGTCCTGCCCGCCGTTGGAGATCTTGAGAATGGTCACGTGCCCACGGTGTTTGTGCTTCATGCCGGTGGTGAGCACTACGCTGCTGTCGGGG
>DAIOGN010000089.1:13661-14818 GCA_036745245.1 Candidatus Zixiibacteriota bacterium | reverse complement strand
ATCCATACGAGACCAGGAAGGCGGCCGTCTTCTCGCCCGACGTGGAGGGGCAGGAGGTCTTCGGACCATCCACCGTGCCGAGCAGCGATGGGTATTACGGTCCCTCGGGCATTACCGTAGGGGTCGATTCGATCGTGGGCACACGCCTCTATGTCAGCATTTCACGACCCGACGCGGACGCAGACAACATTCCGGACGCATCGGACAATTGCCTGGTCGATCCCAATCCGCTGCAGGAAGATTCCGACGGCGACTCACTGGGCGATTCCTGTGACGTGTGTCCATTCGATGTTTTCAACGACCAGGATAACGATCTGGTCTGCGGCGAAATCGACAACTGCCCCATGGCAGCCAATGCCGGACAGGCCGATGCGGACGGGGATGATGTAGGTGATGCCTGTGACAATTGCTCCGGTCTGGGCAATCCGCTCCAGGAGAACTCCGATGGCGATTCCTGGGGGAACGCCTGCGACAATTGTCCGACAACCTTCAGCGCAAGCCAGGCCAACTTTGACAGTGACGACTATGGTGATGCCTGCGATCTTTGCCCGGGCCTGGCGTTGGCTTCCAACGTCGCCATCACCACCGGTGACGTCAATCAGAATGGCGTAATCACGTCGGGGGATATCGTCTTCATGGTCGCGCACGTCTTCAAGGGCGGCCCTGCGCCGGGGCCGATCCCGCGCGCGGGAGACGTGAACTGTGATCTGGTGCTCAACTCAGCGGACATCATCCGCATGGTGAACTACGTGTTCAAGACTGGCTTGCCGCCGTGCGATATTTGTGCGGTGCCGTAGCAGCGCTTTGACAGGCCTGGCTCGAATCGGTCAGAAGAGGAACGTCTGATCGGTTCGGGCTGGGTTTTCCTTCGTGCACCCGCGTGAGCCAAACGGTGCCACCATGACACCCGTGTTCCCCTGTTCAAGGTGATCCCCATGCGCCGTTTCGGACCTGCAACTGTCGGATTACTCGGTCTGTCGATTCTGCTCTCCTGCAGTTCGGGTGACCCGGACTTCCCGGCCATGAAGTCTGCGCAACAACTCATTCGCTTCGTGGAAACGGGAGACTCCACGTTGTTGCGAGGCGTCTTTACGGACTCGTTGCTCCAGCTCATGTCGATCGAGCAGATGCTGGCTACCCACGACGAATTCCGGGAC
>DAIOGN010000089.1:0-13651 GCA_036745245.1 Candidatus Zixiibacteriota bacterium | reverse complement strand
TTTGGCACGCTGGAGCGCGTCGACGGCCCCGAGTTTCCCACCGACACCACGGCCAACGTGGTTCTGCACTATGAGAAAACGAGCCTTCTGGCAGAACTGGGATTCACGAACACCGGGAAGATCAAATACGTCTCCATTCAACCTGAACCCGTGACCACCTCGGGCGAAACGCCCGAAGCCTCATCCCTGCTGGCGGACCTGGCAGACGTGGAGCCCCTTCGAGCGGACTTCAACGCCGACACCAATTACGTTCGGCTCGTGACCCTCCTGTCTCCCACCTGACCCGGCTGCCGTAGGCAGGGGTTCTCTGCCATGCAATCGGTGCTCAAGAGGGTCCAGTCGGACACGTTGAGGATGTACATCGTGTGGCTTCCGGTCCTGTTGTCGGACGGACGGAAGGATGCTCTGGAGGCTTCGGGTGAGTGCGGCGATCCCAGAATCAAGTACTACTGGGATGACGACAAACTAACGGGTGAAGTGTTCCAGAACACACTGGGCATCGAGCCCTTCGCGTGGGACATCTACTTCCTGTACGATCGCAGCACCACGTGGACCTCTGACACACCGCCAGCGCCGAAGTATTGGATGCATCAGCTCTGGGGCCTGGAACAGACGGCGCCGCTACTCGATTCGGCGGTGATGGCGGAACACATCGAAGCCGCCCTGTCGGGCCAGGCAGCGGACTAGCAGGCGAACAACTGCCTGATTCGACTGAATGCTGGGCGTGGCTGGCGCGATTGGAACTTATGTTCATTCGACCAGTGCGGAGCCACTGCGTTCAATCAGAATCTGATGGAGAGATTGGCGCCCACACCATGTGAGGCCGCGTAGTAGGCCGGACGAAGCTGCCAATTCGCTCCCGCTGCACGATGGTTGTATTTGTCCACCGCTTTCGGCGCTTTGACGATGTCGATCACGGTACCCGTGAGATACGCGGCACCTCCCGCAAAGAAGCCAACCGTTCCCACAGCTACAAGACCGTCATTCGACGAGTATTCGTCCCAAGAGGAGGCGACGGTCAGCACGAGTCCAAGGAATCCGACTCCGGCCCCAACAAGGCGCAACGGCAACATGGAGAACGGTTTCTTGTCTTGGGCATAGACCCGACCAAAGCTGGGGCCAAAAAGTGCCCCCGCCCCTATCAGGATCACTCCGGCATACTCGTTTGAGCTGCCCGCTGCCACGAGCACCCCAAGTCCAGCAGGGACCAAGGTCGCCCCCAGGGATATTGAAACGGCAACGGCTTTCGACTTATGGGACGGAGGTGTGGGGGGATCAGCAATCGCGCTCCCGCTTGCGACGAGAGTCACTACGAGAATCACAACAGCTTGCTTTTTCATGCAGCGCCTTTCGAATAAACCTGGAAGACCTGCAAGTTACATGTTTTCGACGAGCCACGCGACTCTAGACTTATGCGGCTACCAGGACAGGCGGGTGGGTTCATGGCTGGCTTTTCGGGACGCCATCCGGCCGGGAGCCAGGGGCAAAAGTTGTCCATGCCAAGCGTTGGATGTCCCACTGTCACGTGCTGATTCAATCAGAATCGAAGCGTGAAATTGGCGCCCACCGCATGGGAGGCCGAGTAATAGACCGGGCGAAGATGCCAGGCCGCGCCGGTTAAATGCTCGTTGTATTTGTCCACTGCCTTCGGTGCCCTGACGAAGTCCTTCACGGTGCCTACGACGTACCCTGCCGTTCCCGCGCCAAACGCCACCAGACCAATAGCCACCTGAGCCGTACTCGCGCCCGATTCGCTCACTTCGTTGAGGGTAAAGAGCGAAAGTCCGAGGAGCCCGACACCGAGCCCGGCCAGTCTCAGTGGCACGAGTGAAAGAGGTTTTCTGTCGTGCGCATAGACTCGACCGAAGCTGGGGCCAAATAGTACACCTGATCCCACCAGCAGAGTTCCCACGACGCTGCCGGCCGAGGATCCGTCGTCGTCATTCAAGTCGACGGCGATGAGCAGCGCCCCGACTCCAATGGGTAGCAGGGTCGCGCCCAGCGCAGTGAGAGTGGCACGATCTCGGGACTTGAGATGTGGCGCCGGTGGCGAACCTGCGCTGGCGATCGGGCAGAGGAGCAGAATCGCCCCAAGGGTGAATAAGGCTCGCGTTGTCATGCAGCACCTTTCGTGTGTGCCTGGAAGGCAACCAAGCTACGCACTCCGGGTGCGCCGCGCGAGCATGGTCTTGCGAAGGCTGGATGGATGGGTCTTTGAGACTATGGCTGGGAGCCTGGGACGTATTCAGAACCGCTTTGACAGAGGCTGAAGCCGCCTAGAGTTGAGAAACAGGGGCCACGAGCCTGTACTATCCACAGATCTGTGGCCCCAGCAAGGCCGATTTGAAGGCCCGTGCAGACATTGAAGGGATGTGGGTGGTCTTGCGCCAGCTGGAAAACATCTGGATCGTGTCGTCACCGACGCTTGAAGCGGGCGCTGGAGCCGTTCGACCTTTGTTCAACGAAAGATCACGCTCTCAATCCCCGGAATAAAGGGCGTTAGGATCCAAAGACACATAGAGCAGCGCCACAGTGAGAATGGTCACATCCATGGCCAGGCCGATAAGAAACCCCTTCTTTGCGCCGCCGCGTTTCAGATGCACCTGCAATTGTTGAACATCGCCAAACGCCACAAGAACGGTATCAGTGACGAGCCGCCTTGATGTCGTGCTCTGGCTTTGCTCCAGGGCGATGTTGGACCAAAGTGGCACGTCTTCGCCCGACAGCAAAGGTCTCAGAGCGTAACTTTTGAGTACATTACTGTCACTGTCTACCAGAGATAGGATGGTACTGTCTGGAACCCTGGCAGGCGGTTGTTCCTTCGGATGCACTCTAACGAGCAGAGACTGAAAGTCCAGGCCCGCAAACTCTCCGCGCAGTTCCCCGCTCTGAGTACTTGATACGACGATTTGTTCACCGATATCGGGCAGAGGGTCGCCCAATTCATGATTCGCTGCCGTGAAGGCTTTGACATACTCCTCTTCCGGTTCCCGCATTAGACCAGCGTACTTTCCAGTCAACTCGCCCCCGGTTTTTAGCAGGACGGTCACTTTGGACCCCGGTTGGATGGTCTCCGTTTGCTCTTCTGGAGTGGTCTTTCTGCTCGGCTTGCCGCCATCGTTGACGGCGCCGATCGTCGTGCCTATCACGGTGCAGCCCCCCAACGCCAGTAGCGCAAGAAAACACGCTGCGAGAGTCCACGGGGCTGCCCGTCCGGTTTTCGGAGAGAGCATGTGTTCCTCTGCGTTCCGTTGACGCGACCGAGAATCGATTTGGCCAGTGCCCACTTTCGCGGGTGCGAAGTCAATGAAGTCACCGGCGCGGAGCTGAAGCAGATCACTCGGCGCCGGAGGATTGCTTTAGAATCAGCAATTCATCCATGCAGAAGTCAAGCCCATTACGGGCACCTGAAGCTGCACTCCTTGTGGAGGAAGGAGTCATGGCTGGGTGTTGCCGACGGGATTAGAACTTGTGATGAATTGAATTGTGCGAGATCCCCTGCCTTCGGTTAGAATTCGATGGAGAGATTGGCCCCCAAGGCTTGAGAGGTCGCGAAGTAAGCGGGACGAAGCTGCCACTTCGCCCCCACAGCGGGCTGGTTGTATCTCTCTACCGCTTTCGGCGCTCTACCGATATCGATCACGGCAGTTGTGATCACCGTAGCAGTTCCCGCAAAGAAGCCAACTAGCCCCACAATCAATAGGCCTTCATTCGTTTCATATTCGTCCAAAGCTTCGGAAACGGCCACTAGGTATCCAGCGCACCCCACACCGGCTCCGGCGAGGCGCAGTGGCAACAGAGAAAAAGGCTTATTGTCATGAGCATAGACTCGGCCGAGGCTGGGGCCGAAGGCTGCTCCCGCTCCAATCAAAACCGCTCCTGCGTACATACCTGTACTGCTCGATGCCATGAGCACCCCCCCAATTCCAACAGGGATCAAGGTCGCCCCCAACGATATGGAAACAGCAAGGGCTTTGGACTTGGGACGAGGAGGATTGGAAGAATCGGCACTCGCGCTCCCGCTTGCGGCAAGAGTCACCACCAGAATCACAACGGCTTGTCTTTTCATGCAGCACCTTTCGAGTGTGCCTTGAAGAACTGCAAACTACACTGGCCTCGCAAACCGTGCCACTATCGATTCCTGATAGCCGCCCGGGCGGGAAGGTGAGTTGATGGCTGGGTGTTGCTGACGGGATTAGAACTTCCTGCTGGTCGACTGGCGAGCCGAGTCTACTCCTAAGACTCTGCCTAACATCGTCGTAGGCAGCATCTTCCAAGTCCCGGCCGACTTAGAGCGACGGACATGTCCGGCTAGTCGAAGGGTCTGAATAGCCGGGCTCACTGTCAGCTTTGAACACTGTCACCCGTCATGTATTTTGTGTATCCGCGTGGAGGCGATTGTTGACGTCCAAACGATATTGGCCAGTTACACCAGCGGCCTGCATGCAACTTTGGATGTTTTTGAGCGCTGTCGCAGCCGCTGCGCCGCTCGACGGTCCGCAATTCAAAAGGCAGAGTTTGGCTCCGCCAGGGGTCATCGCGAATGGCTCGGCGACTGATTCGATAATTCATCTTAAGCAGTGGCAGGCTGAGTACGGCGGCAATGATCACTGGTATGGGATCCTGGCCGTACAGCATTACTGGGTTGCTGCTGACAGTATCGCCCGAACGCTGGTGCTCGATACGATGTCCGGCTATCTGGCCACGATCCAGGGAGCCTCAGAAGATGACTTCATCTATGACAGCGTGTTAGGCGGCGCGAATCCGCCTACCGTTGAGGATCTATACTGGCTGGGAGGCGAGCTCTCTGGCGATGCCTGGGAGTGGAACACAGGTGAGCCGCTCTGCTATCAGAATTGGGCAGGCGGGGAACCAGACTACCCGAGTACACAGACAGTCCTCACCATCTGGGGCCCCCCCGAACCCAGTTTTCCGGGTAGCTGGTACAACATGCCCCCCGGTGATACCCAAAACACCTTCGCTAACTTCTGGGCCGTTGTAGAGTGGGGCGACCCCAATCTACTTCCGGTCACGATTTGCGGAAACGGGGTCGCCGAGTGCGAGGAAATCTGCGATGATGGCAATCTCACCAACGGCGACGGCTGCGAGGCCACGTGTGTTCTCACATGCGTTCCCGGGGACGTAAACGCAAGCTGGTCCGCCACGGCATCGGACGTCATTAATCTGGTCAATTACATTTTCTTGCGAGGGCCTGGCCCCCTTCCGTGCTGGTATGCAGGTGACATGAACTGCAACAGCCAAGTCACGTCGGCTGATGTAATCAGCCTGATAAACTATGTATTCAAGAGTATGCCGTTAGCCGAGTGCGACCGGTGTGAGCCTTGCCAAAGATAGAGCTGCCTACTTCGCAAGACGTGTCGAAGAGCACGGGTCTCTGACCCGCCTGTCAAACAATGCTCAACTTCAACAAGATAACCTGAGAGCCTACCTTGCCCACAAAAGCCGAATAGTGAGCGGGAGCGTATGGTATGGCCAGAGAACAACCGCAAAAGTCATGGCTGGGAGACAGGGATTCGAACCCCGATACCATGGTCCAGAGCCATGAGTCCTACCATTGGACGATCTCCCAGCGTCTGAGGTTCGGCTAATATAGATTGGCGCGCGGCCCTGTCAAGGCGTCACGGGACAAGCGCCAAGGCGCTGGAAACCGCCCCGGAATCTACTCCGGATTCAAGTTGGCACGCACGGCCGTCAACTCGTAGGCGACGCCGGTCTCCTGAGTTTTGCCCAACTCGAGCGGGTGAAGGTAGCGGCGACGCTCGTCGGCCGACTTGTTCTCCTCCACGGGGATCCGGTGCGCCTCAGCATAGGGATCCTTCCGCACGCCGGTCACCTGCCACGACACCTTGACGCCGGGGCGGTCGCTGGCAATCACGAACGAGTTCCCCTCGATTTCGCGCTCGACGATCGCCTGCGCGAACTGACCGATGACGGTGAGCTGATAGCGAAAGTCGCGATTAAGTGCCGAAAAGTACGACGGCAGCTCCACCGTCACGCGACCCCCGGCATCCGTCACCACGTTTCCGTTGTAAATGTTCATCATATCGGGCGATTCGACGAAGCTGTGCCAGAGGTACTTGTTTTCCGGATCCACCGGATGGTCGATCTTGAAAGCGCCGGCCCCCTTGGTGAGCGTTCCCGTGCAGTGAAGGGCCCCCATGAAGTATCCAGCAAAGTTGGTCCCGGCACCTGAGGCCGAACCAAGAACGCCATACTTTGTGCCCGTCCCGCCGGCCGCACCTTCCACGCCCACGTTGGTCGTGCCGCCGCTGCCCGTCCCCTGCACACCCACGGACGTGCCCGTGATCACTCCGAACGTGAGGGCCTCGCCCGTCACACCAAATCGCGTTGCATTGTCGGCTCGCCCCTGGGCATACAGGCCGCGTACGACAGGAGCCGTCGGGCCAGCCGAGGTGAGCGACTGCATGCCGCTGGCCGATCCTGCCCCGGCATTCTCGAGAATAGTGTAGAGCCCGAACACGCCGGACGCCGAACTCATGCGGCGCTCCACCTGCAGCACCACCGCACTCGACGGCGCTTCCGGGTCGCCAATTCGCACACCTGTACTTGTAACGCGCAAACTGCTGTCCGAAAACACCGTGGTTCCGGTAAATGTGTTGTCGCCGGTGAGGGTCTGCGTGGCCCCCAGGGTCGCGGCGGTGCCCAGAATCTTGCCAGGGGCAATGCCAGCGGACGAGTTGACATCCGCATCGGTGATGGTGCCGTCCACGATGTCCGTTGTGGTCACGAGATGACTGTGCGTCTCGTTGGCCAGCGGGACCCATGCGCCCGCGTGGGCATAGTAGGCTTTGGCGTCGTTGTGCACGTGCGCAAACATTCCGTGATACGTGGTGGGGTCCGGCAGGTCTCCGAAATCGAGGTAATGAAACCGAATCTTGTTGCTCATCCCGGATACATCAAGCTCTGCATCCACTCCGAGCACCCCGTCGGCCGTCAGTTGAATGCGCGCGTCGTAGTCACTGGCATTATCATTGGAAAAGTCGATGTATGGCGAGAGGTTGGAGCCTCCCGACCGCATTTCGAGTGCGATGTTCGGATCCTCTACACTGAAAGACATGTTGTCATCGGGATCTGCAGAGTTCTCAATCACCGTATTCCCCACGATGATGCCCCCGCTGGCCAGGTCCACCGTGGACACGCGGTGCGCGTAGGGCCCCGTCACCATCTGAACCCGCGGAAGTATGTTCGACTCAACCTCGATCTCAAGGAAACGAATAGGGCCATTGAACTCGGCGGCCGTAAGAGGGGTATTCACACCCAGGGCCGCAACAAAGAGGCCGTTGTCCCCTATGGTGAGAGTCTGGTCTTCCTCCCACAGATTCGTGCCGCCGGTGAACGAATCGTACAGCCTGAACGTGAAACTCTTGGTGCCAGGAGACACGACGGCGCCCGTGGAATCCCGGAGCTGGCCCTGGAAGTTCACCAGCGAGGGCGCGGACGCCGGACAGGTGTCCGATACAAGGAGCGCGGCGAATACAGTGAGCGAGTAGCGAATTGAGCGTTGCATTGCACAACCTCCTCTGCCCGCTTGGGGCAGGATTCGTAGAGCCGGCACTTCGGGTCGAGCAGGGCTCAAGGGGCCGGATCTGGATGCGGCCGGATGATTGAAGAATGGCCCGAGACTTCGGGCACACGAGCACCGTGAAAGGTACCGTCATCCGTGCCGCCGTCAAGCGGTTCGTGTGGCTTGAGCCGATGCTGGTCGATTGCGGACTCAGTCCCTGTCCCGGCAAGCCATTTGGCCCTGGGGGAAGTGACTGGGGCGCAGGACATTCGCGGTTCAGGCGGTCGCTCCCAGGTGGTGAGGTTGAGCCGGCGAAGCTGGTAAATCCTTCTGGAATCTGCGGATCGAGCTGCGTATCATAGAGTAGAATCAAGGTCTGAAACGGCACTTTCGAGCTGGAGTGAACTGATGGAACGCAACGATTGGCGAGTGAAGGTGGGCCTGGCGGAGATGCTCAAAGGCGGCGTCATCATGGACGTCACCACGCCCGAGCAGGCTCTGATTGCTGAGGACGCAGGCGCCTGCGCCGTGATGGCGCTGGAGCGTGTGCCGGCCGACATCCGCAGGGACGGCGGCGTGGCACGCATGACCGACCCTGAGATCATCCTGGCCATTAAGGACGCCGTAACCATCCCGGTGATGGCCAAGTGCCGCATCGGCCACTTCGCGGAGGCGCAGATCCTGCAGGCGCTCGAAGTGGACTTCATCGACGAATCCGAAGTGCTCACACCGGCCGACGAAGCACACCACATTCTCAAACACGACTTCACGGTGCCGTTCGTCTGCGGCTGCCGCAATCTGGGCGAAGCGTTGCGCCGCATCGGCGAAGGCGCCGCCATGATCCGCACCAAGGGCGAAGCCGGCTCCGGCAACGTGGTGGAAGCGGTGCGCCACATGCGCGCCATCATTTCGGAAATGAAACGCATCACCACGCTGGGCGACGACGAACTCATGACCTGTGCCAAGCAGCACGGTGCCCCCTACGACCAGGTGCAATACATCAAGCTGCACGGCAAGCTGCCGGTGCCCAACTTCTCGGCGGGCGGAATCGCCACGCCGGCGGACGCCTCCCTGGTGATGCAGCTGGGAGCCGAAGCCGTGTTTGTAGGCTCGGGCATCTTCAAGTCGAGCGATCCGCCTCGCCGCGCGCACGCGATCGTGCTGGCTACCAAGAATTACCGCGACGCGGACCTGGTGGCCAAAGCGAGCCGCGGGCTGGGCGACAGCATGCCTGGTCTCGACATTCGCTCGATTCCCGAATCCGAGCTGCTTCAGGTTCGCTAGGGAAACCCCGGTGCGCATCGGCGTACTTGCTCTGCAGGGCGATTTCGCCCGGCACCTCGAAGTATTATCCAGCCTCCAGGTTGAGAACTGCGAAGTCCGCAGCCCGGAACAGCTCGAAGAGATTGACGGGCTCATCATCCCTGGCGGCGAAAGCACCACCATGACGCGCATCATGCGTGCCGAGGGATGGTTGCAGGAACTCAAGAAGTGGAGCGAACACCATCCGGTGTTTGGCACCTGCGCGGGTCTCATTCTGATGGCGAGCAAAGTGGACGATCCGCGCGTGGAGCCTCTGGGCTGTCTTCCCATTCGCGCACTGCGCAACGCCTATGGCGCCCAGGTGTGGAGTTTCCAGGACGTGGGCACGGTGACGGGCCTGCCGGGCCATCCCGAAATGGAGATGATCTTCATTCGCGCACCCAAGTTTGAAGTGCTCTCGGGCGATCTCGAAGTTCTCGGCCGCTGCCGCGGCGAGGCGGTACTGATCCGCAAGGGGCACCATTTGGCCGCTACCTTCCACCCCGAGCTGGCCGGCGAGACCAGGGTTCATCGCTATTGGATCGATCTGATCCAGACGGGCGCCAAAGGTGGTCTCCCGCTCGCTGAAGCGCCGGCGCGGCGGATGCCCCCTTCGGCCTTGTAAGGCGCGGCCGGTCCTTCCATATTGTCGCCCATGTCCGACACCACTGAGTTGCTTCCCCCTCCGCCCGAAAACTGTCTGCCACAGACTCACGCACCCATCGTGCGGCACCAAACTCGTGCCGTAAATGTGGGCGGCGTGTGGGTGGGCGGCGACAATACGGTGGCGGTGCAGTCGATGTGCGACACCAAGACCGACGACATCGACGCCACGGTGGCTCAGATCCACAGGCTCGAAGAAGCCGAGTGCGACATCGTGCGCGTGGCTGCGCCCGACAAGGAAGGCGCGCTGGCCATCCGCGAGATCAAGAACCAGATCCACATCCCGCTGGTCGCCGACATTCACTTCGACTACAAGCTCGCGTTGCTCGCCATTGAAGCCGGCGCCGACAAGATCCGCATCAACCCCGGCAACATCGGTTCGCGGGATCGGCTGGAGAAAGTGGTGGCGGCTTGCAAGGAACGCGGCCTGCCCATTCGCGTAGGCGTGAACATGGGCTCCCTGGAGCGCGAGATCATCGAACGCGACGGCTATCCCACGGCGCAGGGACTCGTGGATTCAGCGATACGCAACTGCAGGATTCTCGAGGAACTCGACTTCCACGACATCATCGTTTCGCTCAAAGCCTCCGACCCCATGGTGATGGTGGAGGCCTACGAGAAGTTCGCCGCTCAAACCGACTACCCGCTCCACCTGGGCGTCACGGAGGCCGGTCCCATCTGGTCGGGCACGATCAAGTCGTGTGTGGCGTTCGGCCGGCTGCTGTCGGCCGGCATCGGCGACACCATCCGGGTGTCTCTCACCGGAGACGTGGTGGAAGAAGTGAAGGTGGGATATGAAATCCTGAAAGCGCTGGGCATCCGCCAGATCGGGCCCAACCTCATCGCCTGCCCCACCTGCGGTCGACTTGAAGTGGACATGATGAAGCTCATCAACGACGTGGAGCAGATACTCAAGGGCGTGCGAGCCCCCATCAAGGTGGCGGTGATGGGCTGCGTGGTGAATGGACCCGGCGAAGCGGCGGATGCCGACGTGGGTATTTTCGGGGGCCGGGGCTCGTACATGCTCACCCGCAAGGGGCAGTTGCTTCGCAAAGTGGATCAGTCGGAGGCCATGGCGGCTCTGAAAGAGGAAATCGACCGGCTGGTGGCCGGGATGACATAAGTTTATTAAGATTCCAGTGAATTCAAGCCCGCCTCAGGTGGGCTTTTTTGTTGCCCGCCTTCGGGTTCCTAAAGGGCTCTCCGAACTGCGTCGATACCTAGATCGACAAGCTTCAAGCTCGGTTCCTTAAGGAAGGGAATGCTGTGAAAATCTGTCCCGCATGCGGCGCCGACGTTCTCGATTCGGCTACAGTTCGCTGCTCGAGCTGTGGCACGGACATGACCAAGGGCGAGAACACGCGAATCGGCGAAACCTACGAGTCGGGTCCCCAGGAAGCCGGGCCCGCCAAGGATTCGCTCGACGACACCTCGCCCATCAAGCCGTCCGCCGACCTGGAGCTGGTGACGCGCGGAAACGCGTTCTGGGCCGATTCGCGGCCCGAGGCCGCAAACCCGCCTGCAAAGCTCGACAGCAAGGACAAGCCCGAGTCGCGCGAGGACACCGAGAAGCAGAAGGCACCATCGGCCAAAGATGTCAAGTCGGCCCGCGTACAAGCCGCACTCTTCGAGCGTGGCCCCTCCAGCAATCATGCCCCTTCCTTAGCCGAGCTGGCGAAGCAGCGCCGCGAAGAGCTGGGGGCTGCCCTGAGCCGCGGGAAATCCCCAAAGGTCGATCCGTCCGATGAAGCGGACAAAGACCCCGACGATACGGACCCGGAAGGACTGAAGACGCAGGCTGAAAAGCCGGCTCGCGCGAAAGCCAGCGCCGAGTCTGCCGTAGCGGTGGTGTCCCGGTCGCTCGACATTGCCTTCATCGACGGACACAACTTGTACATTCCCGGCGCCACGTGGGTGTCCGGCGAAAACCTGGTGATCCAGGGCAAAACCTATCAGCTCAAGCGCAAAACCGCCAAGTACCCCATTTCACCGCAGCTGGCAGCCTATGCAGGCGGCGGATTCCTGGCCGGCTGCCTGTTGGTATGGATGCTGGCCGCGGGTGGCTCGACGGTGCGAGGAAACATCTTTGGCATGGTGAGAGATTCAGGAACAGGTAAGCTCCTGCCGGGAGTGACCGTGGCCATCGAAGACGTCGGCCAGACGTCTGAGAGCGATCCCACGGGCATGTTCTCGTTTGAAGAACTTCCGGAAGGCGTGTACACGCTCATCGCCACCGACCCCATCTACGGCAAACAGCGGCGTTCGGTGACCGTGGCCAAGGGAGCTGCCACCGTGATGCTGGATCTGCAGCGCGAGGCCAGCTCGATTGTGGAAGCCCCCAAGCAGGTCGTCAAGCCCAAGGCCGCGCCCACGACCACCGAGACGGCGGCTGAGCCCGCCAACACGAGTTCACGGGGCGAACTGGCCGTTACCGCTTCGGTGGCCAACTGCAAGATTTTCATCGACGGCAAGATGCTGGGCATGGGCAACACCGTGTTCTCAGGGATCCGCGCCGGCGAGCGCACCATTCGCGTGGAGCATGAGGGATTCACTCCCTGGGTGCAGGTGGTGGATGTGAAGGGCGGCGAACTCACCCGTATCGAGCCCAAGCTCCTGGCCGCAGAGCCGGCCGAGCCCGCAAAGCTCACGCCCGAGCAATATGCAGCGGCGGGCCGCAAACTGCTGGAGCAGAGGCAGTACACAGGCGCCATCGAGCAATTGACTCTGGCGATCAAGGGGGCTCAACGTGCGCAGTTCTTCGCCTGGCGCGCCGATGCCTATGCGGGTGTGAAGAAGCTTCAGGCTGCGGAGAGCGATTACGTCGCGGCCTACGAACTGTTCAAGGAGACGGGCGACCAGGGAAAGCTCGACGGCATGCTGGAGCGGGCCGTTCTGGTGGTGCCAACCAGTGCACCACTTCGCATGGCCTATGGAGACTATTTCTATAGTCAGCGCAAGCTTCAGGACGCTGTGAAGAACTATCGCAAGGCGCTCGAATTCGGCTCCGACCCCACCAAAACCAATATCGCTATCGGCCTCGCCCAGTATGCTGGCGGCAGTTTCGAGGAAGCCAACAACAGCTGGACCCTGGCCGATGAAGTCTCCGCCGGTGTGAATCCCCATGTGGCGGGGTACCTGGCGCTCTCGAGCGCCCGGCTCCAGTACCGGACGAGCTGCCGTAATGCCGTGCGTCGCCTGCGCGACTATCCGGATGTGCTGGCACAGTTCCGGTCGCATCCCGACTGGGACCGCGTGAAACACCTCGCCGGCGAGGGGTGAGGCGGCCCCGCTGAGGGCCTCCTGGCTCGTGCCCGGCGCCGCCGGGGGGAGGCCATTACGTAAACAGGCCGCCTGTCAACCGGTTGGTCGGGTCGGTTTCGCCAAGTCTCGTTTCCCCCAGTATTTACAGGCACTTCCTGCCTCACGACGGCATAAAGTTTGCCGCCGGAATTCCGACACTCTTATAGGAGTACTCAAGCCCGAGGACTATACATGCCGCGCATACTGCTCGTAGATGATGAGGCCGAAGTAGGTCGCTCGCTGTCGGAGATGTTCGAAGCGCCGCAGTACGAATTCACACAGGTGAAGCGCGGCCAGGAAGCTCAGGCGGCGGTGACTTCGTTTGCGCCGGACGTCGTGCTTCTCGACATCCATCTTCCCGAGTGCAACGGGATCGACATTCTCAAGGACCTGCGAATGCAGGCACCCGATCTTCCGATCATTATCATCTCCGGCGACATCACCACGGACAACGCCATCGAGGCCATGAAGGGCGGAGCGTTCGAGTTCGTGACAAAACCCTTCCGCATGCCGCAGCTGCTCGACGCGGTGAAAAAGGCCACGGAGCCGCAGCTGAATGGCGTGGCGTCCACCATGACCGAGGAAGCCAAGGACGCGGACATGCGTCGGATCGTTGGCGCCTCGCCCGAGATCGTGGAGATCGCCAAGCTCATCGGCCAGGTGGCGGCCACCGACGCGAGCGTGCTGATTCTGGGCGAAAGCGGCACGGGCAAGGAGCTCGTGGCGCGCTCGGTGCATGACAACAGCCACCGGTCCACCAAGCCGTTTCTGTCGGTGAACTGCGCGGCCTTGCCGGATACGCTTTTGGAGTCGGAGTTGTTCGGCTACGAGAAGGGCGCG
>DAIOGN010000088.1:0-14980 GCA_036745245.1 Candidatus Zixiibacteriota bacterium | reverse complement strand
CTCGGGCTGGTTCCTCAGGTAGCTGCGCAGCCCCGACTCCACGTGCGCCACCGGCACGCCGCACTGAGCGCCGGCCAGCGCTCCGGCCAGGGTCGACGTGGTGTCTCCGTACACCACCACGGCCGTTGGCCGGATCTCTTCGAATACTCGCGCCAGCCGCTCCAGCATCTTCGCAGTGGGTTCGGCGTGGCCGCCTCCCTGCACGCACAAGTTGAGATCGGGGAGAGGAAGTTGCAGTTCGCGGAAAAACCGCGCCGACATGTCGTCGTCGTAGTGCTGCCCGGTATGGATGATGACGTGAGGCAAGCGGGCCCGCTGGAACGCGGCCGCCACGGGGGCCAGCTTGATGAACTGCGGCCTGGCGCCGACGACGGAAACGAGAAGCGTGCGTCGCCGGCCGCGAGGACTAGGCCTGGCCGGCAAAGTCCTTCACCGCCTTCGCCACGTACTCCTGCTCTTCCACGGTCATCTCCGGAAAGATGGGCAAGGAACACGCGCGAGCCGCGGCCCGCTCGGAGGCGGGGAAGTCGCCCTGCTTATAAGCGAGCCCGGCGAAGCACTTCTGCATGTGCAGCGGCACCGGGTAATACACCTCGTGGCCGATCTTGCGCGACTTGAGGTGCGCGCGGAGGTCGTCGCGACGGTCCAGCGCAATCGTGTACTGATTGTAGATGTGGTACCCCTGACCGCGGTCCACCGGAAGCTGCACTTTGGCGCCCGCGAGAAGCTTGTCGTAGCGCGCCGCATTCTCGCGCCGCTTCTTCGACCACTCATCGAGGTGCGGAAGCTTCACGAGCAACGCCGCCGCATGGATGGTGTCGAGGCGGCTGTTGTACCCCACCAGTTCGTGGTAATACTTGGGCTCGGCGCCGTGGTTCTTGAGTTTGCGTACCAGGGCGGCCAGCTTGTCGTCGTTGCACACGATCAGCCCGCCGTCGCCGAGACAGCCGAGATTCTTGCTGGGGAAAAAGCTGTAGCAGCCCAGCGCGCCCAGGGTGCCGGCGTGCTTGTCGCCGAAACGCGACGAGAGGGCCTGCGCCGCGTCTTCCACCACCGGGATGTTGTGTTTCGCTGCGATCTTGAAGATCGCATCCAGATCGGCGCACTGCCCGAACAGGTGAACGGGCATGATGGCTTTGGTCTTTTTCGTGATGGCCTTCTCGAGTCCGCGGACGTCGAGGTTGTAGGTGTCCTCCTCCACGTCCACGAACACCGGGCGCGCACCCAGGTTCGTCACCACACCGGCCGTGGCAAAAAACGTAAACGTGGGAATCACCACTTCATCGCCCGGGCCCACACCCAGAGCGCGCAGCGCCACGAGAAGCGCATCGGTGCCCGACGCTACGCCAATGGCGTGCTTCGCGCCCACGTAGGCGGCCGCCGCCTTTTCGAACTGGCCCACTTCAGGGCCGTTGATGAAGTGCCCGTGAGCGAGCACGGCCAGCACGGCGGCATCGAGTTCGGTTTTCAGCGGCGCATACTGGCGCCCCAGATCCAGCAAAGGTACTTGTTGTATCATCCCCCACCCCGGCTTTCGAACAGTTGAGTCCTGCACGCCCTGCATCATCACCAACCCTGATTCTCCAGCAATTGATTCTCCGGCACGTCCCGCAGCGGCACAGCCGGCGAGCCCATGGAAATCTTGCGCGCTGGCGCGTCCTTCGTCACCACGGAACCCGCTGCCACCAGCGCGTCCTCGCCGATCACCTTGCCCGGAAGCACGGTGACGTTGGTGCCGATGCGGCCGCCCTTCTCCACCGTAATACCTTTGAAGTACTTGAAACGTTCCTTGGTGCGCCCAACGAAGTTGTCGTTCGATGTGGCCACGCAGGGCGCCACGAACACGCGATCCGCAAGCTTCGAGTACGCCGTGATGTACACGTTGGTTTCGATCTTGCAGAAAGCGCCCACCGTGCACTGGTTCTCCACGGATGCGCCGCGGCCGATGATGGTGCGTTCGCCCACGGTCACCTGCTCGCGCACGGTGGCGTAGTCGGCCACCAGCACGGCGTCGCCAAAAGTCGTGCCAGCGTAGATCACGGCCCCCGTGCCGACGATGCACAGCTTTCCCATCACCGGAGGCGGTTGCAGCGCGTCTTTTGTCACCGCTGAATTGGCGGCGCGCATGGGCTGTTTGCCGATCACCGCGTGATCATCGATGCGCACCTGCGCTCCAATCTTACTGCCGCGACGAATCACCACGTGGTGGCCAATGCGGCAGCCCTCGCCGATCTCGACCTCGTCCTCCACCACCACGCCATATCCCATCTCCACATCCGCGCCCACGCGGGCCGATGTGGCTATCCATCTGTCCACTAGCTCTCCTTCCACACCACGTCCACCGGTGCGCCACCGGAGTCCATGGACTTCTGCGCCGCCTCAAGGATGCGCAGCACGGCCAGCCCGGAACGACCGTCGGAGCGCGGCGGCTTGCGCGTGCGCACCGATTCGAGAAAGTGCCGGCACTCCTGCGCGAGCGGCTCGGACGTGTCGACCTTGGGAATCACGATGTCCCCCGTGCGCAGCGACAGGTACTCACCGTAGGTGGTGTAATCGCGCTGCGGGTCCACACCCTTGTCGTAGATGCGAATCTTCTCCGTGAGTTCGGCATCGTCGAACACCACCATCTTCTTCGACCCCACGATGGTGAGATTTCTGTCTTTGTGGGGGTCGAGCCAGCTCGTGTGAATGTGTGCCAGGGTGTCGTCGGGGAAGTGCAGCGTAACGAACGCCACGTCCGCAATCCCTTTTTGCAGATACGCCTGCCCCACGGCGCTCACGCGATTGGGCAACTTGCCCAACAAAAACACGATCAAAGAAATATCGTGCGGCGCGAAACTCCACATGGCGTTCTCGATGTCGCGCACCTTGCCAAGATTCACGCGCGTGGCATACACGTAGTACACGCGCCCCAGCTCCCCCGAATCGACGTAGCTTTTCAACTGCAGGGACGCGGGGTGATACACCATGATGTGCCCCACCATCAGCATGCGTCCGGCCTTCTCGGCGGCGGCCACCAGCTTCTCCCCGTCGGCGCTCGACAGCACCAGGGGCTTCTCCACGAACACGTCCTTGCCCGCCGCAATGGCTCGGTGCGCCAGATCGAAGTGTGAAGCGGGCGGCGTGGCCACGATCACCGCCTGAACGTCCTTCCGGGCGAACACCTGTTCGGGGTCGGTGCAGGTCTCCACACCCGGATACGCCGCCGCGATCTTTTTCAGTGTATCTGCGGAAGCGTCGCACACCAGCTTCATGGAGGCGCCGGGCTGCGTGCTGAAGTTGCGCAGCAGGTTCTTCCCCCAGGCGCCCAGTCCGATCTGAGCGAGACCAACCATCGGCTCAGGTGACATGATTTTCCACGGGCGCTTTGCGCCGCACCACAAGCCGGCGCCAGCCTTCACCCAGTTGAACCGCCGGTGCGCCGTGCGCCGGACGCGCGGCTTCGGTCCAGGTCAGGGCCAGAGCGAGCAATAGAAACGCAGTAGCTCCCGACCCCAGCACGATGAAGGTGCGCATCGGTCGCCACTTCCGGTCGGGCGGAATGGCGGGATCCAGCACGGTGAACGTGGGAATGTCGCGGCGCTCGTCGATCTTCGCCTGTTCGAGCGACTGCCGCAGGAACTGGTAGAGCTGATCGTACACCGTGACCTGGCGCAACAGACGAATGCTTTCCATCGCCAACCGGGGCGCATTGCCTGCAGACAAACTGGCGGCGCTGTCGCCGGAACTCTCCGCGGCGTCGATCTGGCGATCGATCATCTCGATTTTCTCTCTCGCCGCCGCCTCTCGCTTGCTGTCGGCCCCGGTCTGCTCCGAAAGCAGCGCCAGATCCATTTCCTGCTTCAGTCTCTCCACGCGCAACCGGGCCAGGTTCTGGATCAGCACCGCGAGTTGTTCCTCGATCGCGATGGTGCCGTAGCGCTCCTGAAATGCGCGGGTAGAATCTTCGGCCGCCCGCAGTTCGATTTCCACCTCGGCGAGCCGGCTCTCCACGAAGCGGCGCGTGGCGGCGGCGGTACCTGTGGACAGGCTCTGATTGATGGAATCGAGGGCCGCCAATGCGGTGTTCACGATGCTGGCCGCCTTGTAACGATCCTTGTCCGGAATCTGCACCACCACCATGCCGTCGGCGTCGATCTCAACGGAATAGAGATCGATGAACGCACGCCGTGCCTTGGGCAGCGTGTCGAGATCGTAATGCTCGACCAGGTTTTCCTTGAGGATCACCACGTCGGCCAGACTGCGACTGCGCAGCACCGCGGCCAACTGCTGCGACCCCGTGGAACCCAGGCCGGCCGTGGCGAAGCCCACGGGTCCCAGGCCCACCAGAAGGTCCATCGCGCCGCGCGGCAGAAACGACGCCTCGTCCTTGGGGGGGAGAATCGTGGCCTTGGCCCGGTACCAGTTGGGCATGAGCAGAGCCACCCCGGCGGCCACAACCATCACGCCCAGCACGTTCCAGACGAGGAACTTCCGCCACGTCCAGAGAAGCGACACGAGCCGCACGCCGGCCGGATCGAAGTACTCCTTGCCCTGCACGTCAGGCCTCAATCGGACACCTCATCCACGATAATGTACGTGACGGCGACCACGCCCACCACGGCGAGAACGTTGCGGATCGTGCTGAATGTGGAACGCTTCGCCTTGCCGGGAATGAAGATCTGGTCCCCCGGCAGAGGCCCCGTCGAGCCGTTGGGCTTCTCCATAAGGCCGGAGCCGGAGCGCACGAGGCGCAGGCCCTTACGATCGGCAAGATTGGTGTACCCACCCGCCAGCTCCACGTACTCGGCCACGCCGAACTCGGGGTGGTACGACAGGATCCCCGGCCGGTGCACATGCCCCACCACCTGGACGCCCAGAGACATCGCGGGCACGAACACCGAGTCTCCGTCGCGCAATGCCACGTCCGCGGAAAGATCGCCCGCGAGTAACTTGTGAACGTCGATGGAGAGCACAGGGGGAATGGAGTCGCGTCCCACCATTCCCTGGAACGACGGGCGCAGCACGCGCGCGCCCAAGGGCGATGCCATGTGCGTGAGACCCCCCGCCGCTGCCACCAGCTCGGTGAGCGAGGTGCTGTCTTCCACGACCGTGTAGTGCCCGGGACGATGCACTTCGCCATACACCGCCACCGTTGCGAATTTGTCTTCCTTGAGCAGATGGTCCACGTACACGCGGTCGCCGCGTTCAAGCGGCACGTCGTGGTCGATGTGCCAGCCGTCTTCGCCCCGGGTGGCCGATACGGTTTGCGTCTGAGGCGCACCGGACGGGCCCAGACGCGTGATGGTAATGTTCTCGAAATCGGCGCGGGGGGCGAAATCGAAGGCGAACCGGATGAGGTCGGAGACCAGGTCTCCCTCGTGAAACTCCACGAATCCCGGATGGTTGACGGCACCTGATATCTGAAGCTGGTCCTGGCGCGGCTCGCGCGGGCGCACCGTGATGAATTCGCCGCCCACGAGATACGGGTTCTGCGACAGGTCGGCCTGCGCGTAGAAGGCAAGCGGATCGAACTCGTTCTCCACGCCGTCGAGAGTTCGGGTCACGTGGCGCACCGAACCCCTCTCGAGCAGCACGTTGCCCGCCCGGGCCAGAGCGTCAGCCAGTCGCTGGTGCGCGAACAACTCGTAGGTACCCGGCTCCCGCACCAGCCCCGACACGTGCACGCGAACGCGGCGCGCCTCGGTGAGCGTGGCCGACACGTCGCTCCGCGGCAGCGCCTTCTGCGCACGTGAAGTCAGTTCTTCCCGCGCCGCGGCAAGGCTCATTCCGGCGACGAGTATTTCACCCACGCCTGGAACCAGGAGCGTGCCTTCCGGAGTCACCGAGAGCACGAAGTTCCTCGCCGTGGGCGACCAGATGTTGATCTCGAAGAAGTCGCCCGGGCCCACTCGATAGGCCGTGTCGTTCACCACCCCGTCGAACGCCTGCGACCCCGAGGTGACGCCGCGGAAGAGGATGGCGTCGTTCAGATCGGTGAGGGCCGGATTGGGCGAAGGCAGCACATCCGTGAAGCGACTCACCTGCGCCCTGGCCGCAGGCAGCGACAGGGTCAGGGCGACGAGGGTGAAGAAGCCGATTCGGATGGTTCTCAATGGGTGATCCACATTCCGCCAAAACCCTGAATAAACGGCTGTAACTGCAAAACCGTCAAGGAGAAAGCCCTCGGACCCGGGGAGGCGTCGCGGCCGCCTTTTCAGGGCTTGTGGGAGCCCGCACCGCACCTTTGCTAAGGACCATGTGCAGTTGCCCACACCGCCTCCCCATCGACGGCACTCTCGATCTCCACACATTTCAGCCGGGCGAGACCAAGGCGGCACTCGTTGCCTACATCGAAGCCTGTCTCGACGAAGGTGTCTACCTGTTACGCGTGATCCATGGCAAAGGCACCGGCACTCAGCGCGAGATCGTGCGCAATGTGCTTGAAGGCTCGCCTCATGTTGAATCGTTTCGCACAGACCCCGGAGCGGGCGGCTGGGGAGCCACTCTCGTGGATCTCAAGCGCCCCGGGAAAGGTGAGTCGGCAACTTGATCCGGGGAGTTTCATCTTGACGCAACCCTGTGGCAGACCTAGCTTTTCGGCTCGTCTTGGGGTCACACAAGAGCGGTACTGGTGCCCTCGGGTCCGCATGCCCGGGGTTTTGAAGGTCGAGACCACTTCAACATGAGCCGAACCGTCCGCTACGCCCCGGCCTTCCTCCTGCTCCTCCCGCTGTCCGCCTTCGCCCAATCTGATTCGCTCACAGCGGTACCCGCCGAAAGCACCCAGGTGATGGCCGCCGTGGCTCCGGAGCCGCCCACCGACCCGGTCGCCAAGGACGTCGACAACGATCAGGGCGGGCACATCACAGTGAGCTGGGGGTTATCGCCGTCCGAAGCCTCGGGCCTCGTGGACGACTACGAGATCAGCCGCGCGCCCGGCGCGGAGGGGCCATGGGAAGTGGTGGGTACGATTCCCGGAGGAAGCACCCACTTCGATGACGGCACCGCGACAAGCGGTGTACCGTACTATTACCGCATCACAGCTCGTCCCCGGGGCGGCAGCGCGGTGGGTGGGACAGCCGTTGTGGGGCCCACGGAAGCCAGCGCACAGTGGTTCCACACGGGGCGGTTCCCTCTGTTCTTCGCCGCACTCATTCTCGGCGGCAGCGTGCTCTGGTTCATCGCGCAGGCAAAGGCCGGCAAGGAACTGTACATCCGCAAGATCGCGGGACTCGACGCCGTCTCCGAGGCCGTGGGCCGGGCCACAGAAATGGGGCGCCCCATCTACTACATCTGCGGCATCCAGGACATGGACAACGTCGAGACCATCGCCGGCACCACCATTCTTGGACAGGTGGCGCGCTTCACCGCCGAATACGAGGCCGAGCTTCAGGTGCCCACGGCGCGCTCCCTGGTGATGGTCACCTGCCGCGAAGTGGTGAAGGAAGCCCACCTCGCCGTGGGCCGGCCCGACAGCTTCCGCGAAGACAACATCTACTACCTCACCGACGACCAGTTCGGATTCGTCGCCGTAGTAGCCGGCAAGATGGTGCGCGAAAAGCCGGCGGCCGTGTTTTTGATGGGCGCCTTCTACGCCGAATCGCTGATCCTGGCCGAGACAGGTAACGCTGTGGGGGCCATACAGATAGCTGGAACCGGGCAGCCCGCTCAGCTGCCCTTTTTCGTGGCTGCCTGCGACTACGCCCTGATTGGCGAGGAGATGTTCGCCGCGTCAGCGTATCTGAGCCGCGAGCCCCGCCAGCTCGGCAGCCTCAAGGGCCAGGACGTGGGCAAGGCCGTGATCCTCACGTGTCTTTCCGTGGGCGTGATCTGGCAGACTCTGTACTTCGGCATGGGCGTCTCCGGCCTGGGAGATTTCGCCCGCTTCTTCGTGAGCCAATAGATGCGTCGACAGATTCCGCTACTGATCACGGGGTTTGTCGGCGCGATCTACATCGTCACCTTTTTCATACCGGCCACGCGGTTCGTGGAGACCATCGCCACCGACTGGATCCTCATCATCCAGGCGTTCGCCATCTGGCTGGGCGCGCTCAATCTGCTCAAGCTCTCCATCATGAAGCTCTCGTCGCGCAAACCCGGAGCCGGCTATGCGGCCATCGTGATCGTGTGCTTTCTGATCACGGCCGCGGCGGGCCTGGCGCCGATCACGCGGGGCGAGCACTTCCTGTCGGATCACAACTACTTAGCTGAGAACAGCACGTTCGAGTGGATCTACAACTCGGTGTACGTGCCGCTGAATGCCACGATGTTCGCGCTTCTGGCGTTCTTCGTGGCCTCGGCCTCCTATCGCGCCTTCCGCGCACGAAATCGTGAGGCCACGCTCCTGCTCGGCGCCGCGTGCGTCATGATGCTCGGGCGCGTGCCCCTGGGCGACGCCATCACCGGTTTTTTGCCCGAGGGCTGGACGCTTTCGGCCTGGGCCGACGTGATCATGAATTTCCCGGTGCTGGCGGGTCAGCGTGCCATCATGATCGGCATCGCACTCGGCATCGTGTCCACCGCGCTGCGCCTGGTGCTGGGCATCGAGCGCTCGCACGTGGGAGGCGACTAGGCCATGTTCGAACGGCTTCTCGCCCTCGATCGACGCTGGATTTTTCTGTTCGTGGCGGTGGCGCTCACGATCCCGTTCTTCCTGGGATTGTCGTGCAAGTCGTACGTGTCTCCGGAGGTGAAGGCGCTTTACGCGGCGCTGGAGGAGTTGCGCCCCAACAGCAAAGTCATCGTGTCGTTCGATTACGATCCGGCCTCCGAGCCGGAGCTGAACCCCATGGCCGACGCCTTCATGAAGTACGCTTTCCACCACCGCCTCAAGTTGATCTGCATAGGGCTGTGGCCGCAGGGTCCGCTCGAAGTGGACCGTTGCTTCAATCGCGTGCTGGCCGATCCGGAGATTCAAAAGCTCAACCCGGTGTACGGTGTGGACTACGTAAACCTCGGGTTCCAGTCGGGCAATGAGTTCGCCATTCAGGGCATGGGCGCTTCCATCTACAACGTGTTTCCCAACGACATGCGCGGCACCGCCACCAGCCAGATTCCGATCATGATGGACGTGCGCGACTTCTCGAATGTCGATTTCGTGTTCAACCTGTCGGCGGGTTATCCGGGCACGGTGGAGTGGGTGCAGGTGGCCGTCGATCGCTACGGGGTCACGCTGGGCGCCGGCAATACGGCCGTGCAGGCGCCTCTGGTGTACCCCTATCTCGGGTCGGGCCAGCTCAAGGGACTTCTGGGCGGCATGAAGGGCGGCGCCGAGTTTGAAGCGCTCTCAGGTCACACCGGCAAGGCCACAAAGTTCATGGTGTCGCAAACGTTCGCGCACCTGGTGGTCATCCTCTTCATCGTGATGGGCAACGTGGCGTACTTCGCCGCCAAGCGTAAAGGGGGCCGGGCGTGAACGTCAGTGACTGGCTGGCCCTGCAGGTAGCGGCATTGCTCACCCTGGGCATCGTTTCGTTTTTGTACAAGGACAACCCGATCTACAAGATCTGCGAATCCATTTTCCTGGGCGTGTCGGCCGGCTACTGGTTCACGGTGCTCTTCTGGGAGAACATGGTCCCCAAGTTGTACGAGAACATCAGCCAGGCCGGATCGCGGCCCTACACGGAAGCGGGCGTGCCCAGCCTGTTGTACGTGGTGGCGCTGATTCTCGGGATCATGATGCTCCTGCGCCTCTTCCCCAAGCTGGGCTGGATGTCGCGCTGGCCGCTTTCCGTGGTGGTGGGGGCCACGGCCGGGCTGTGGTTCATCACCTACATGCAGTCCAACGCGCTCTCACAGTTGCGCGCCACTCTCCTGCCGATTCTCGATTTCCAGGCGATGGATGCGGCCACCGGCACGGGCCTGTCGGGCTGGTTCAACAAGTACCTCGGGAATCTCGTGATCCTCGTGGGCACGTCCACCGGGCTGTGCTACTTCTATTTCTCAAAGGAGCACAAGGGCGTCTTCGGCGGCCTGGCGCGCGTGGGCATCTATTTCCTCATGGTCACCTTCGGCGCCAGCTTCGGCTACACCGTCATGAGCCGCATGTCGCTTCTGCTCGGTCGCATCGATTTCATGATCTCCGAGTGGTGGCCCTCACTCTTTTCGGGGTGGTCTTGAACCGCACCGGCTGGGTGTGGTTGATTGCAGGCTGGGCCGCGTTGGCCGGCGTGGCCATCGCACAGCCTGCCGACATGCAGATGTGGAGCGTGAAGGCGCAGGACCGGCCGTCGGATGCCGGTGACGCCGTGCAACTCTTCTGGAGTCCCATTGCGCCTGCGGCCGAATTTATCTGCTACATCGTGCAGCGCGCCCCGGCCGCAGAGGGTCCGTTCGAGACGATTGCAACCGTGGTGTCCATCGACACGCAATATGTGGACGCAGCGGCGCTCACCGGAGACGTCTACTTCTACCGTGTGGCCGCCCTGGACTCGGTGGAAGCAGGTGCGGCTGACCAGACCACAAGCCCGGCTGACTCGCTTTCCGCTGCGTCACCCGCGCGCACGGTGGATACGATCTACACCGCGGTGGCCGGACCGGTGAATTCTACCGCACAGTGGTTCAATCTCCGCCGCTTGAATCAGTTCCTGGTGATCATCATTCTCTCGGCGGCCATCATCTACTTCATTTCGCAGGCGCGATCGGGCAAGCAGCTGTACGTGCGCAAGATCGCAGGACTTCAGGCGATGGAGGAAGCCATCGGTCGCGCCACGGAGATGGGCCGCCCGATTCTCTTTCTCCCCGGCATTCACGACATGGACGACGTGCAGACCATCGCCGGACTCACCATCCTGGCGCGCGTTGCCCGCACGGTGGCAGAGTACGAGACCACGTTGAACGTGCCGGTGTCGCGGTCGCTCGTCATGACCACGGCGCGCGAGACGATCAAAGAAGCCTATGCGGCCGCGGGTCGCCCCGACTCGTACAACGACAACATGGTGCACTACGTTACCGACGAGCAGTTCGGCTACGTCGCCGCCGTGGACGGCATCATGATGCGGCAGAAACCGGCCACCTGTCTGTACATGGGCGCGTTCTTCGCCGAGTCGCTCATTGTAGCTGAAACAGGTGCGGAGATTGGCGCCATTCAGATCGCCGGTACGGCGCAGCCTGCGCAGCTGCCCTTCTTCGTGGCCGCCTGCGACTACACGCTCATTGGCGAGGAATTGTTCGCAGCGTCTGCGTATCTTTCGGGTGAACCGCGCCAGCTGGGCAGTCTCAAGGGGCAGGATGTGGGCAAGGTCATGGCCATGTGCGCGCTCGGCCTGGGTGCCGCGCTGCTCACACTGCATTCGCTGGTTCCCGGGTGGCCGATTCTCGCCAACATGGCCGACTGGGTCGGCAAGGTCTTCCAGGTGAGGTAGGCCTTGAGACGACAGGTTCCCGTTCTGATCACGGCCACCGTGGGATTCGTCCTGATCTTCGCCTTTTTCATTCCGCACCACCCGTTCGATGCGCTGGGCGAAGACGTCACAGTGTTCTTCGACATCGTGGCCGTGTTCGCCTTCATCCTCGGCGGCGGCAACCTGCTTCGCATGCACGGCAACCACATCTACACGCGTCACAAGGATCGCTGGTTCTCCGCCGTCACCCTGGCCGGGTTTCTGCTCATGCTGTTTGCCGGGTTGTTCAAGATCGGGCAGGAGGGCTGGTGCGGCGCCGTGGACCAGCCCGGAGCGTGGTTCAACAACATCTACACGGCCACGTTCGATCCGCTCCAGTCCACGATGTACGCGCTTCTGGCGTTCTTTGTGGCCTCCGCAAGTTTCCGCGCGTTTCGCGCGAAGAATCGTGAGGCCACCATCCTGCTGGTCGCCGCATTCATCGTGCTTCTGGGTCGCACGCCGGCGGGCGACTACGCCACCGACTGGCTGCCCGACTCGCTGTCGATTTTCAAGGTGTCCAACCTGGCCAACTGGATCATGTCCGTGCCCAATCTGGCGGGCCAGCGCGCCATCGTGATCGGCATCGCCCTGGGCGTGGTGTCCTTGTCGTTGCGCGTGATCCTCGGGGTTGAACGCAGCCATCTGGGAACGGACAAGAGCTAAAGCGCCATGTTCTGGGAACGACTACTTCGCCTCGACCGACGCTGGATCTTCCTGTTCGTGGCCGTATCTGTGCTCCTGCCGCTTCTCTTCAATCTGGAGTGCCACCAGGTCCCCACCCCCATCGTGCGGGGCATCTTCGACAAACTCGAGAGCCTGCCTCCGGGCTCGCACGTGCTGCTCTCGTTCGACTACGGTCCGTCGACGGTGCCCGAGATTTCGCCCATGGCGCACGCCGTGATCCGCCACTGCCTGGAACGCGATCTCAAGGTGGTCTTCATGGCCCTGTGGGCCACGGGGCAGAATCTGCTCACCTCCACCGTGGATTCCGTGGTAAAGCTGGAGTTTCCGCACAAGGTGAACGGCACCGATTACGCCAACTTCGGCTACAAGGCCGGCAACCAGGGCGTGATCAACGTGATCGCCACCGACTTCTACAAAATGTTCACCACCGACATCTCCGGAATGCCCGCGCGCACCATGCCTCTCATGGAAGACGTAGAGAACATGTCCGACATGTCGCTGATCATCTCGTTCGGAGGCGGTTTCCCCGGCATCAAGGAGTGGGTTCAGTTCGCGGGCGACGTGGCGCACGTGCCCGTGGCGGGCGGGTGCACGGCCGTGTCGGCGCCGCTTCTGTATCCGTACTATCCGCAGCAGCTCATCGGCCTCATGGGCGGGATCAAGGGAGCCGCCGAGTATGAGGCCATGCTCACCCACACGTATCCGAAGTTCGACCCTCTGCCGAAGCGGGGCATGCTCGCCATGGGCCCGCAGACGGTGGCGCACCTGGTGATCATGTTCTTCATCGTGGTGGGGAATCTCGCGTATTTCCTCTCACGGTCGCACAAGGCGAAGGCCTGATCATGTTCGCCAATATCGACCTGACGTTCTGGGTGGGCGCGTTTCTCACCGTAGCGATCTTCAGCTTCCTCTATAAGGACAACCCGGTCTACAAGCTGGCCGAGCATCTCTTCGTGGGCATTTCCGCGGCCTACTGGATGAGCGTGGGGATCTGGACGACGCTCGTGCCCAATCTGCTCTGCCGTCTGTGCCCGGGCTGGGTGAACAGTCTCGCGGGTTCCGACTGTCTGTGTCCCCCTGCGTCCCATGTCTCAGGGTACGAGCGCTGGATCTATCTGGTGCCGCTGGTCCTCGGAATCCTCCTGCTGATGCGCCTGTCGCCCAAGGGTGGCTGGATCGGGCGCTGGTCGCTTGCGTTCATCGTGGGCATCACCGCCGGGCTCAATCTGTTGCGCTATATGCAATCCGATTTCATGGCGCAGGTACAGGCCACCATGATCACGCTTCTGCCCGGGTGGCAGGGGTTTGGCCACTTCTTCGGAAACCTGTCGCTCTCCCTGGACAGCCCGCTGGTGGCGACGTTCTCGGCCTGGGTGGTGTTCTTCGGCACGTTTTGCGGTCTGGTGTATTTCTTCTTCTCCAAAGAGCACAAGGGGTGGTTCGGCGGCGCCTCGAGGTTTGGCATCTGGGTGCTCATGGTCACCTTCGGTGCGGGATTCGGCTACACCGTGATGGCGCGTATTTCGCTATTGGTGGGCCGATTCCGCTACCTCTTCGGGGACCTGATCGATATGATGAACAGCTAGTCATGGCCTGCTCGTGAGGGATCGTCTATGAAACGATGGATCATGCTGGGCGTGTGCCTTTTGAGCGCACTGCCGCTGTGGGCACAGGAACCGCCCGCGGCCGACACGGCGGCGGCGCAGGTTGCGGCGGCGCCGCAGGCAGCGCCTGCAACGGCTGTGACGGCCGCCGATGCGCCCAACGACAACGGACACTCGCTCGTAGTCACCTTCGTCCCCTCCGCCGACGACCGCGAAGGCGGGCCGGTGATCGGCTACGAGGTGTACCGGTCGGTGGACGGCGGCGAGTGGGACATGCGGGGTACCGTGCCGGCCTCAGGCCCCGCTGGTGACGCAACTCTTCGTTACCGGGACGCGGGGTCCAAAGACGAGGCTTCGCAGGACTACTTCCCAATCGGTCAGGCGTACCAGTACCGCGTTCGGACCCTGTCGGTGGGCGGGTTCGTCGACAGCGAGCCGTCGGCCCCCATGGGTTCCACGGCCGAGTGGTTCCACTTTGGCAAGCTGGAGTTGTTCCTGGCCCTCGTGATCTTCACCGGGCTCATGATCATCTTCATCGGCCGCGCCAAGAAGGGCGCCGAACTGTACATCCGGCCCCTCGCCGGCATCGACGCGGTTGACGAAGCGATCGGCCGCGCCACCGAGATGGGGCGACCGATTCTCTACGTGCTGGGGCTGGGCGTGGCGTCCGACATCGCCACGATCGCCGCCTTCACGGTGCTGCAGCGAGTGGCCAAGAAAGTGGCCGAGTACAACACCAAGATCATCGTCCCCTGTTACGATCCTATCGTGATGAGCGTGGCGCAGGAAACCGTGAAGGCCGGGTTCATGGACGCCGGGCGCCCCGACATGTACCGCGAAGACGACGTGTATTTCGTCACGCAGAGCCAGTTCGCCTACGTGGCCGCCGTGAACGGCACCATGTTGCGCGAACGACCGGCCACCAATTTCTACCTGGGACTGTTCTACGCCGAGTCGCTGATTCTGGCCGAGACCGGGTCGCTGGCCGGCTCCATTCAGATCTCAGGCACCGACCAGGTCACGCAGATCCCGTTCTTCGTGGTGGCCTGCGATTACACGCTCATCGGCGAGGAGCTGTACGCCGCGTCGGCATACCTGGGACGGGAACCTCTGCTCATGGGCACGCTCAAAGCACAGGACTGGGCCAAGGGCGCCTTCGCCGTGGCGCTGCTTATAGGCCTGGTCGCCACTCTGGCCGGCTGGTCATCGATCGCCGGCTGGTTCCACCTGGATCTGTAGAGGAGACGACACATGAAACGGCAGTTTCCTCTGATTCTGGTGTTCGTGCTGGGGGTGATCATGGCCCTGGTTGAGTTCATTCCGCTC
>DAIOGN010000087.1:0-15198 GCA_036745245.1 Candidatus Zixiibacteriota bacterium | reverse complement strand
CCATCGATGTCGCCTGCGGTGATGAGCAACGGCGTGGCGGTCACCTGCCCGGTGTCGGCCACGCCGTTGCTCATCACCGCAGGCGACATCGATGGTGACGGCGTGCCAGAGCTGGTGGCCGGCCAGGATGAGTCTCCTTACGTGTATGTGGTGCGCCGCTCCCAGACGGGTGGATTGAGCGCCGACTCCGTGCTGGCCGGCGGAACGGTGTCGCAGGCCCTGCTTGCAGATTACGATGGCGACTTCGATCTGGATCTGGTGACGGTGGACAGGATCGGACATTCGCTGGCGCGGCTCCAGAATCTGGGGGACGGCCGATTCGCTCCGCCCGTTGTGATGGCTGTGCCCGGCTTGCTGGAGTGCGGAGTACACGATCTCAATTCCGACGGCCATCTCGACTTGTACTCGAAGAGACTGGACACGCCCGAACAGCTGGTTCTGCTGGGGCTTGGCGATGGAGGGTTTGTCGAGACTCCGCGCTGGCCGCTTCCGTTAAAGCCCGCGAGTGCGATTGCCTTCGATGCCGATGGAGATGGCCGGACGGACCTGATCACCGCAGATGCTGCGGGGACCCTGAGTCAGTTTACTGGTGACGGTCGAGGATCGTTTGCGTTCGAGGCCACCTGGAGCGCGGGCGCCGGTGTGATCCATCTGGCGTCCTGCGACATGGACAAAGACGGCGACGCCGATCTGGCCGTTCTGACTGCTGTTGAGTTGCAATTGTGGCGCGGCACAGGTGGGCGATTCGTGATGGACACGGTCTATGCCGCAGGTGCTGGTGCTATTCGAGTTCAGACCGCCGACTTCGATGCCGATGGCCGCCCTGATCTGGCCCTGGCCGGAGGTACACGGTCCTCCGTCCTGATCCTGAAGGGCACCGAAAGCGGCCGGTTCGCTCACGCGCTGGAAATCGACCTTCCCGAGCCCGTGGGATCGGTGGCCGTGGCTGATCTGGATGCGGATGGAGACCTCGACGTGGCTACGGGCGGTAGCCGGTCCGTGGGCCTCTCGTACTACGGAGGAGGCAGCGATGTGTCGGAGGAGTCGCACCTTCTGCCCGGGCAGTTTGAACTCTCTCAGAATTATCCCAACCCGTTCAACCCGTCGACCGAGATTTCATTCGCGGTGCCTGCTCCCGCTCACGTCTCACTAGAGGTGTTCAACGTGCTGGGCCGGCGCGTCGCCGTTCTGAAAGACGAAGTCATGGCGGCCGGCTACTATTCCGTGCCGTGGGAAGGCCGCTCGGAGAACGCCTCACCACTGCCTTCCGGCGTGTACTTTTACCGCCTGCGCTCGGCCGACGTCACGCTCACGCGCCGCATGCTCTTGCTGAAGTAGCTCGCAGACTACGCGCTCTGGGCAGTTGACGCCCCCCGGCCGCGCGCGTATAGTGGGCCGTCACGCGCCCGTGGGGGCGTAGCTCAGTGGTAGAGCATCTGCCTTTTAAGCAGGTGGTCGAAGGTTCGATACCTTCCGCCCTCACCAGTTAACTTACCGCGTCTGCAGCTTGTCCATCCTCCGCTTCAGCTCGGCCAGCTCCGAAGCCATGGTCTGATTCCGTTCGTGCAATTCGCGGTTCTGGCGTGTGAGTTCCTGAATGGCGGCCAGTGCGATCCCGGAAGGATCGATCGTTGAAATCGTCTGGTCGTTGACGCCCACTCCAAAAATCCGCTTGAAGTCCTGCGCCGTGGGGCCGATGTGCTTCACGTCGTCGGATTCGTTTTTGTAATTCCATTGCGTGATGTTCAGGGCTTCGACTTTGTCGAGAAGCTCCTCTCCATCCACAGACTTGAAGTTCTCCTTGAGATTGACATCCGACGCATTGGTCCAGCTACCGGCCACTGACAGGTGTGCGCCGCTGGAGTGATGCAACGGGTAGGCTGGCTCGGAGACGCCAATGCCGAACCTCTTGGTGGTGCCATCGATGACGATCGACGTGTCTTCCAAGCCCTGGGTGGCGTCGACCAGGAGCACACGACAGGAGCCATCCCAGCACTGCACGTGCGCACCTCCGCTTTGTGATTGGGTGCTCATCCTGGCTCCGTGTGCGTTGGTGGTCGTGAGTACCGTGTTGACTCCCGGGCGCCCCATGCGGAACGATGACGAAGGCTCCGAGCCAGGTCCGGATCCTGAAAGAGTCTCTAATTCCATGTAGGCATCACTGGTGGGAGAGCCCAGGATCAGGCGCGGTCCACTGGAGTCCGATTCGGCGACCAGCGTGCGTTCAGGGGACGCATTGCGACTCAATGAGAGATAGGTTCGATAGGGATTTGCCGACATCTCCGCTTCGCCATCATCCAAGCCGTCGCCATCGGAATCCATCAATAGGCGGTGACTCGAGCCCACGCCGGACGAACTCTTCACGGCGATGATCCCCTTGGCCCGCGCACCCGTCGAAGAAGCCGAATCCAGATATTCCACTGACACGCCATCACCACACGACGAAGTGGCAGAGGATCGTGCCAATAGGCCAAAGTTCTTGAGTGTTGCTTCCAGATTGTTGACGCCATTCCGCATGCTATAGGACGAAGTGGAAGAGCCATCCGTCACTTCCATAAGTTCGGTGATGGAGTCGGGAGTACACCGGATATCCGAGAGCCCGTCTCGATTCAGATCGGCAGCGTGAACGGTGATCGTAGCGCCTCTCGAGTCCACCATCGAGGAAAACTGCGATTGCGTGGGAGCGTCTCCCTTTTGGAAGAACGACTTGATGATGTTGCGAGGCAGGAGGGGCATGGACGCGCGGCCCTGGCCGGGAAGCCCGTCATCCTCCGCCGTCTGAACTTCAAATCCCGCAATATCCCCCGCAATGTCGGTTTCCAACGACATGCTGGCACCGCCGGTGCCACTGCCGACGCCGCCTTTGATGGTCCCCTTGGCCCGCATCCCCGTCGTGTGGCTCGAGTCTTCCAGCGAAATCGTGGCGCCGTCGCCACAGGAATTGGTGATGCTTGACCTGGCCAGGAGTCCAATGTTCTGGAGCTTTGACTCCAGCTCGTTGAGGCGATTCCGCATGCTGCTGGAAGAACTCGAACTCCCGTCCGTCACTTCTGTGGTTTCAGTCACTGAATCGGGAGTGCACCGGACGTCCGAATGGCCGTCGCGATTCAAGTCGGCGGCATGAACGGACACCGACGCGCCTCTGGAGTCCACCGTTGAGGAGAAGTCCGATTCCGTTGGAATCGAGCCATTCTGAAAGTATGTCTTCAGGGTGGTGCGGGACTCGATGGCCATAGATGCGTTGCCCCCGCCGGCCAGTCCGTCATCCGCTGCCGTCTGAACTTCAAACCCAGATACGTCACCATCAATGTCGGATTCCAATGACATGCCCGCTCCGCCGGTGCCAGTGCCGCCGCCGGTGCCGCCCCTTATGGTTCCCTTGGCAAGGAAGGCCGAAGTCGTCGAAGAATCCATGAACGTCAGGCCCGATCCGTCAATACTGCTACTCAGCTCCACGTTTCCAATGCCGGTTGTTGGAATCCCTGAGCTGAACTCCACCTTGATTTTGGAAGGCTCCGTCTCCACATCGCCATGGAGACTGGAGGCTTCGAGCGCAAAAGGCACCGAAATGAGTCGCTGCCGCGGTTCCAGGACTTCGAACCCGCCCGGCCCGAGTATTTCGGTCTCCAGGTAGAAGGCAGAGTGAGCCGACCAGATGTCGCCAAACGGGGCGATGCTTCCCAGAGCCACGGTGAACAGGCCCTCGTCCACCACCACAGACTGCGTCTCCGTCCAGAGCTGGGCTCCGCCTGTCGGCTGATCGTACAGGGTAAAACGAATCGAGGTCGTGACATCCAGCACGACACCGCCCGGAGATTTCACGAGGCCCTGATATGAAACCGTAGTGGGAAGGGCGGCGCTGGCATCCACTGCGCATGCGGCCACCACCAGGATCACAGCTAGAAACTGACGCATGAAACCTCCTGAGGAGACTGGTGTCTGGAAAGTTGTATCCGAACCGACGACTAAATCGACCGGGCGCCCGACTGTGCATGAGCCCGTTTAACTATGGGAGCACTTAAGATACGAACTGGAAGGCAGAATACAACCGGATTGGGGCGCCGAATTAGTACTGCATGCCGTCGGAGTCGGGGCGGCCCAGGGCCGGGCCATAGGGCGAACGATCCATCCAGCGCCCGCAGGCCGGGATCCACGGTGCCAGAAGCGCGGCGCCGCGGTGTCGCAGGCGTCGAGTCAAGGCCGGCGCAGTGAGGTGATAGAGCGCCGTGTTGGAGGCGGCGCGGTTGCGAAGCGCGGCCGTACGGCGTGAGAGCGCGAAGTGGTCGATGGAGTTCTCGGCTTCGGATGGGGAACTTGCTTTCAGAGCGCGATCGACGGCCGCGGCCGCCACAAACGCATCGGGAACTCCGGAGTTCAATCCGCGCGCTCCGAACGGCGCGAACACGTGTGCGGCCTCCCCCGTGAGCAGCACTCGACGCGACGCGTCGGTGAAGCTGTTCGCCACGGCCTGGCGAAAGATGTAGGTGGAAACCCAGGTGATGCGATCGGCGTAGTCGGGGCGAATCACGCGCGGGAGCCACCGACGCGCTCCGTCCACACCGCTGAAGCTCTCCGGATCGTCGCCCGGATGGCACTGCAGATCGATGCGCCAGTGGCTCATGAACGGCACATACAGAACGTTGCGACCGTCGATTCCGGGATGCCGATAGTGAAACACGCGCTCCACCGGCAGCGGTCGGGCCGGGTCTTCGGCTGCATCCACAATGACAAATGCGTTTGTGGTCTGCGGCCCTTCAAGACGAAGGCCCACCGTCTCGCGCACAGCTGAACGCGAGCCATCGGAGGCGATGACGTAGGGAGCCGAAAACGTTTCGCCAGTGCCCGTGTGCACCCTGACCCGCGAACCATCCACGTGTACGCGTTCCGCAGGCGTGTTCCACACGAACTCCACGCCGGCGTCCATGCAGGCCTTATGGAGCACTCGTTCGGTGGCCAGCTGCGGCAGACTCGTCGCGACGGGCAACTTGTCCTTGGGAAATGGAGGATACGTGAGGCTGAAGATCTCGCGTCCTGCGTATAGCGTGCGTTTGGTCTGCCATGCCAATCCGTGGCGATTCAGCTCCATGCCCAGGCCAGGCTGAATTCTCTCGAGCACCGAGAGCGTAGCACGATGAATGAAGATCGCGCGACTGCCGGGACGCACCCGATCCTGAGCGCCCGCTTCAATCACAGTGGGCCGGCGGCCCAACGCCCAGAGTGCCAGAGCCGCCGTGAGTCCCACGGGGCCCGCACCTACGACAATGACTTCCTTTTCAGTCATGCGGCGGTCACCACGGCGTCCAGTGCGACCAGTCCCGCAGGAGTGACTCGCAGCGGATTAATCTCCACCAGTTCTATGTCTTCGCGCGTCACAAGCAGGTCGCCCAGGCGTGCCAAAAGGCGCCCCAGTTCAGGCTCGTCTACCGCTGGGGCTCCTCGAAATCCTCGATAACGCGCTGCGGAAGTGAGTTCGGAAAGCATACGTCCGGCCTCGCGGTCATTCAATGGCGCGAGGCGAATGGCGACATCGTCTTCGATTTCCGCACCGGTGCCGCCGCTGCCCAGCACAACGATTGGACCGAAGACGTCGTCGCGACGCGCCGCCACGAGCAGTTCCGGACCCATCGGCGCCATGCGCTCGAGCAAGTAGCGAGCTCCATGCGTCTTGTCGATGGCGTCGAGGGCCGCATCGAGCTGTGCAGTCGTGCTCACGTTCAAATGTACTCCACCCAGTTCGGTCTTGTGGGCCACGCCAGCCTGCAGGAGCTTCACAGCCACAGGGGGCCCCAACTTCGTCATCGCCTTGTGCGCTTCCGCGCGGGAGCTGCAGACGACGCGCTCTGGCGATCGAATGTCCAGAAGCGCGAGAAGTTCCTTGGCCTGAGCCTCATTCCACGCGTTGTCGGGTCGAAAACTCGGCACCTTTCTCCGATCGCCACCCGTCGGGAGCGTACGCTGGTGCCGGGCCCGCGCGTCTCGCACGAGAGCCGACACAGCCGCGGCCGCTCGTTCCGGCGTGGGGAACACGGCCACACCGTGTGCGCGCATTTGCGCTCGCAACCGGACCATGGCATCGGCCGGGCCCTGGCTCTGAAGCACCGCGGGTCCCGAGCCCTGCATCACGATCACCGGATCTACTGCGTTCGGCTCATGCAGAAGCGAAACGGCCAGCACATCGATGCCGGGCGAACTCTTCACCACATGCAGAACATCCTTGAAGGCTGCCGTGGGGCGACCCGTGTCTACCGGGTTCTGTTGATAGGTGAGCGGCGGGAGGATTGTTGCGAGACGCTTGCAGACTTCATCGGATAACGACGGAATGCGTTGCCCGCGCGATAGCAAGGCATCGGCCAACAACAACCCCGGCCCCGCCTGGCCGGTCACCACCCCCACGCCGGCGTGTTCCAACGGCGGAAGCCGTACGGCACTCAGAGCGGCGGCCGCATCCATCAACTCCGTCAGATCATCCACCACCACAGCGCCTGCCTGCGCCAGAGCGGCGCGCTTCAGGCGATAGCTCCCCGTCAGCGCTCCTGTGTGTGAGCGAGCGAACTCTGTCACGTCCGACCGCCCCACTGTGAGGGCCACCACCGGGCAGCGCTCGGTGAGCCGTCGCACCGCCGCCACGAGTGCACGTCCATCTGCCACACCCTCCAGGGCGAGCACCACGGCGGAAGTGCCCTCGTCTTCAGCCAGCCAGTTCAACACGTCGGGAACCGCCACATCGGCGGCATTGCCCAGCCCGATGCCGAGCCGCACGCCCAGCCCTTCGTTCTGCGCCTGGAAACACAGAGTGAGATTAACGCCACCACTCTGGGCCACGATGGCCAGCGACCCCGCGTTCACGGTGTCAGGGAGATCGGCCACAAACGTGGCGTAGATGCCGGCGTGCGGTGCAATGAACCCCGACGTGTTGGGTCCCAACAGGCGAAGTCCACCATCACGAGCGATCGCGCGAAGTTCGTCCTGCCGCTTTCGTCCCGTTTCGCCGGTTTCGCCCCAGCCTCCCGAGTAAATCACGGCCGCGCCCACTCCGGCAGACACACAGTCGGTAATGGCGTTCGCCGTGGCCTCCGGTGGTATCGCCAGAAGCGCCAGGTCTACCGACCCAGGGATGGCCGACACGGTGCGATACGCGGTGCGTCCGAGCACTTCCGTGGCGGTGGGATGCACAGGCTCCAGTCGTCCGGCAAAGCCCGCAAGATTACGCATGAGCACATTGCCGATCTTGTCGGGGTGAGGAGATGCGCCGACCACGGCAATGGATGCGGGGGCCAGAAGTCTGTTCATGGACACGCTTGCGGCCGAAAGAGTCTCTGAGTCTTTCGCTTTGCCGCGGGTCATCCGCCCGCGTCCAGCAACGTGCGCACAGCAGCGGGATCAGCGCTGGCCGGACGTGGAAGCTTGATCACGTCCGTGGTGCGGCACCATTCCGGGCCGCCCATGCGCCCTACCAGGCGCAGCACTTCAGAGCGCGGCTGCCGGCCGTCCCACGCAGCATCGTCCAGGTGAATCCGCAACACGCGCCCGATCACCAGGGAGTTGGTGGGCTGATCCGCCGGGCCCAGATCGACTATCTGAAGCAGTCGACACTCCAGAGCCGCAGGCGACGCCGCCACGCGACGCGGGCGTACGGCCACCGAATCGGCGCCAGCCACACCCATCGCCTCCCACTCGTTTACCTCGGGACCGAACTCACCGCTGGTGGCATTCGCAAGCCGGGCCAGATCTTCGGAGACCATGGACACGACGAACTCCCCGGTCTCGCGGATGTTGCGCAGAGTGTCCTTGTTCACGCCGCTGCGACTGCCGGGCCCGATGGCCACGGTGGGCGGCGAGAATGAGAACGCGTTGAAGAATGAATACGGCGCGAGGTTGGGCGCGCCCGTTGCACTCAACGTGGACACCCAGGCGACGGGCCGCGGGTACACCAGGCCATTGATCAGCGAATTGAGAGCCGCGCGGTCGAGCTGTTCCGGGTCGAAGATCACGGGCGGACGAACGTGTTTCGCAACGTGCCGATCCCAGCGATTTCGATCTCCACCACCTCGCCATTCCTGATGTAGCCTGGGGGCTTCATGGCATCGCCCACACCGCCCGGTGTGCCGGTGGCGATCAGATCTCCAGGCCGCAGGCGAATGATCTGCGAAAGATCCGACACAAGCGTGGGAACATCGAAGATCAAGTCTGACAGAAACGACTTCTGACGCACCTCGCCAGCCACCCTCGTCACAATTTCGCGCTGGCCCAGGTTGGGCAATTCGTCGGGCGTGACCACGGCGGGGCCCACGGGCGTGCAGCCTTCCCAGTTCTTGCCCGCAAACCACTGCAACGAGCGCTTCTGGAAATCGCGCATGGAGACATCATTGAGCAGCGTAAGTCCGGCCACGGCGTCCCAGGCATCCGAAGCCGGTATGAACCGACCGCCCCTGCCAATCACGATGGTGAATTCACCTTCGTAGTCCACTCGTTCGGATTGAGCCGGCATGGTGATGCGGGCCTCCGGGTCGGTGAGCGCGCGCGTCAACTTTGCAAAGTAGGTGGGCACCGTCGGAAGCTCGCGACCCATCTCCAGCACGTGCCTCTTGTAGTTGAGTCCCACGCACACAATGGCCCCCGGCTCGAGTATGGGGCGCAGAAGCGGCAGGTTGTCGGGCAACTTGAGTGTCGCCGCGGCCACGGTTCGGCGAAGGTCCCCGTCGGCACGCAAGAGCTCGCCTACATCGCGATAAGCGCGGCCATCGGGGCGCGTCACCGCGAAGCGGCCCTCAGGTTTCTCCACCGCGGCCATCGGACCATCGGCGCCACGAACTGTGATCAGTCGCACTAGGACGTCTGCCTTTTCTCGGGCTGTTCCTGGTAGAAGCCCAGCTTGCGCAGTGTGGGGTCGTCGGTGAACGAGAAGAGGATGGCAGGTTCGGCGCCGGAGTTCACGTGCTCGTGAACGGCCCAGCCTGGCAGCGAGAACGTGTCACGCTCCTTCCAGGCCACGGCCTTCCCGTCGACGATGGTGGAGCCGGCGCCACGCACCACGTGGTAGACGGCGCTGGTCGTGTGGCGATGCGCCTCCGTGTGCGAGCGCGGCCGCAAGAGCTGCATGTAGCATCCCATCGTGGGCAGCACCGGTCCACCCGTCATGGGGTTGGTGAATTCGTAGATGATTCCGTCGGTGGGGGAGCCCTTCTCTTTTCCCTCCAACGCATCGAACAGAACCTGTTCGGTTTGCCGCCATGGGAACTTCGCCAGGGGAGAGTAGTTCTTCGACCACTGAATCCAGGTGGGCCGCATCTGGCCGTTGGCGTAGAGCTGCTCCGATTCGTTGTCGCGGCGCGTGAGCTTCTGACTCTTGGTTTCAATCTCGCTGAAGAACGAACACTCCAGTCCGTTGACCAATGGCAGGTCCAACCCGTCGAGCCAGATCATGGGAACGTCGGTGTCGTTGCCATGGTCGTGTATGGTCCAGGCCGGTGTCAGCACCAGATCGCCCGGCTCCATGATGATTTTCTCGCCGTCCACCGCAGTGTACGCGCCCCGGCCCTCTACCACGAAGCGGATGGCGCAGGCGGCGTGGTAGTGCGCTGGCGCGATCTCGTGCGGGAGCACCAGCTGCATGCCGGCGTACAGCCTGGACGTGGCCGCGGGCAGTCCGTTGAGCCCGGGGTTCCGGAGAATCAGCACACGGCGTTCAGCTTCGTCGGCAGTAATGAGCTGCCCGGCTTCGAGCAGCCGTTCGCGAATGGGTGCATACGACCACACGTACGGAATGGCTCGCGTCTCGGGTTTGCGCACCAGGAGGCCCTGCTGCCGCCAGAGCGGATAGAGATGCAGAGGGCTCAGGGATTCGATGAACTGATCCATGGCGGAGGGTTCTGTTTTCACAGGCAAGGTGGTCTCCAATCCCGCGCCCGCCCGGCGGGCCACGTGGGGGTGCGTGATTAGATCGCATCCGTGAGGGCGACAAATCAAGGGATTTCCGAGACGTGCACGACACGCGCAAGCGAAGCCGCCGCAGGCGATACCCCTTGCGACGGCGGCACATGCTGCATAGAATCTGCCAGCGGAGCCGAGCAGGACGGTGGGGTCAGTTGTGAGGCGTCGGGGGCTCGTTCGGACTCCGACTCACTCCGGACGCAGGGGGGGTCCCAACGTCCCGGGCATCCAGAAAAGGGGTGGCACGTTGAACACTCGAATACTGCGGGCGGGCCAGGTCTGGCTTCCCATACTTTGCATCGCACTGGCCGTAGCGGCTCTGTTCGCCTCGTCGCCCGTGAAGTCGTCCGGAGCGACGGAGCCAGCCGCAACGACAAGTGCGGCCTCCCCCGAATCCGACGGTGCGTCCGCGGAGCCGGGCTCCGGCCATCATGATGCGGCGCCGGTGGACTACTGGCCGCTTCTGTTCGTGTTCCTTCTGGCCACCTTCATCGGCGTGGGCGTGATCCAGCGGGTGTCGCGACTCCTGCACACGCCGCTCATGTCGATCACCAACGCCATCTCGGCCATTGCCGTGGTGGGCTCGATCATCGTCACCGGCTCCGACTACCCCCTGGAGATCCGCGTCATGGGTGCGGTGGCGCTCTTTGCCTCCACCACCAACATCGTGAGCGGCTTCCTCATCACCGATCGCATGCTCAAGATGTTCAAGACACAGGGTAAGGGGCAGGCGTCATGATCGAGAACATCGTTCAGCTGGCGTACCTTCTGGCCAGCGCACTGTTCGTTCTCGCGCTGCACTGGATGAACCACCCCCGGACCGCACGTCGGGGCGTGTTCGCTGGCGTCGTGGCCATGGCTCTCGCGGTGATCTTCACGTGGATGCAACCCGGTCTCATCCACCACTCCTGGATCATCATCGCCATCGTGCTGGGATTCGTGGTGGGAGTGCCCTTGTCGCGCGTGCCGCTCACCGCGGTGCCGCAGCGAACGGCTCTCTCGCACGCCTTCGGCGGCCTGGCCGCGGGCCTGGTGGGAGCCGCCAAGTACTACCTGTGGCTGTCAGAAGGTCCGGAACAACTTACCACGCTGCGGATGATCGCGATCGTGTTCGAAGTGATTCTTGGCTTCCTCACGTTTACCGGCAGCCTCATGGCGGCCGGCAAGCTTCAGGAAATCAAATGGATTCCACAAAGGCCCGTCACGTATGCGGGTCAGAACATCGTCAATCTCGTGCTGTTCGCCGTGGCGGCAGCCATCGGTGTACTCCTGGTGCTCACGCCTGCCGCGCCTCTGGCGGTGAGCCTGTTTCCGGTGTTGATCGGCCTGGCGCTGCTCTTCGGTGTGTTGCTCATCATTCCCATCGGCGGCGCCGACATGCCCACCGTCATCTCCATCCTGAATTCGTACGCGGGCCTGGCCGCCGTGGCCATGGGCTTCGTGCTCGACAACAAGCTCTTGATCGTCGCCGGCGCACTGGACGGCTCCAGTGGTCTGTTGCTGTCGATCATCATGTGCAAGGCCATGAACCGATCGTTCACCAATGTTCTCTTTGGGGCCTTCGGCCAGGTGCAGGCGGCCGCCGCCAGTGGTGAACAGCAGCAATACAAGTCAGAAACGCCCGAGGGCGCGGCGCAGGTTTTGGAGCAAGCTCAGCTGGTGGTGATTGTGCCCGGCTACGGCATGGCGGTGGCGCAGGCGCAGCACAAAGTGCGCGAGCTGTACGAGCTTTTGAAGAAACGCGGCATCACGGTGAAGTTCGCTATCCACCCCGTGGCCGGCCGCATGCCGGGGCACATGAACGTGCTTCTGGCCGAAGCGGAGATTCCCTACACCGACCTGGTGGAAATGGACGAGATCAACGGCGATATGCCGCAGTGCGACGTGGCGCTCGTGGTGGGCGCCAACGACGTGGTGAACCCGGCCGCGCGCACCGACAAAGGCAGCCCGATCTACGGTATGCCGATCATCGACGCCGACAAGGCGCGCGCCGTGTTCGCCATCAAGCGCAGCAAGAACCCGGGCTTTGCGGGAATCGACAACGCGCTCTACTTCCAGGACAAAACGTTCATGCTGTTCGGCGACGCCAAGGCTGTGATCGGTGAACTGGTCAAGGAGCTGGCCGGCGACGCGAGGCACTGACGACGGGGGTCAGTCCCCCAGGTAGGCTTCTTTCACCTTCGGATTGTTGAGAAGCGTCGCGGCCGAGTCGGTGAACGTGATCGTCCCGGTCTCCATCACGTAGCCGCGATGGGCCAGCTTCAACGCCAGCCGTGCGTTCTGTTCCACGAGGAGTATGGCGATGCCCTCGCGGTTGAGCTCGCGAATCACTTCGAAGATCTTCGATACGATCATGGGCGCCAGGCCCAATGACGGTTCGTCCAGAAGCAGCAACTTTGGCCGACCCATGAGCGCCCGGGCAATCGCGAGCATCTGCTGCTCGCCGCCTGAGAGGGTGCCCCCTGCCTGTGCACGACGCTCCTTGAGAATGGGAAACAGCTCGAAGCACTTGTCAAAATCGGCCAGCACAGCAGCGTGATCGGTGCGCCCGAAGGCGCCCATTTCCAGGTTTTCGATCACGGTGAGGCGGGGGAAAATCTTGCGCCCTTCCGGCGACTGGCGAATGCCCAGGCGCGCAATCTCGTGCGCGGGGCGTCGCGAAATGTCCTCTCCGGAGAATCTCACCTCGCCTTTGCGCAGGCGATTGATGCCCGAGATGCACATGAGCGTGGTGGTTTTGCCTGCGCCATTGGCGCCGATCACGGTGACAATCTCGCCGGGGGCCACCGTGAGTGAGATGCCCTTGAGCACCTCCACCTGCCCGTAGGCGGCATGCAGATTCGAAAGCGAGAGGAGAGGAGCGGAGTTCATCCCTGCTCTTCTTCCTTGCCGAGATAGGCTTCGATCACCTTGCGGTCGGCGCGCACTTCGGCTGGCGTTCCCTCGGCGATCTTCACGCCGTAATCCAGTACGGCAATGCGGTCGGAAATCCCCATCACCACCTTCATATGGTGTTCGATCAGAAGCACGGTGACGCCCCGCTCGCGGATACGACTGATCAACCTCATCAGATCGGACGTCTCTGTGGGGTTCATGCCCGCGGCCGGTTCATCCAACAGCAGGAGCTTGGGGTTCGTGCCCAGCGCGCGCGCGATTTCGAGGCGTCGCTGGTCGCCGTACGGCAAACTGCGGGCCAGTTGACCGGCGTGTTCTCGCAGCCCGACAAACTCCAGAAGTTCATTGGCGCGTTCCTCGGCAGCCGTTTCCTCCGCGCGAAATGTCCGCGTACGGAGCAGCTGTTGCACCAGGCGGAACGGCAGGCATACTTCGATTCCCGTCACCACATTTTCGAACACCGTCATTTCCTGGAACAACCGGATGTTCTGAAACGTGCGGCAGATGCCCATGCGCGAGATCGAACACGAGGTGAGTCGCTGTCGATCCCAGATGACGTAGGCTCCGGCCGCACCCACCAGGCCGCCGCAGGCAAAGATGAAGGCCGCGGCGCCGGGACGCTCCCACATCGCGCGCATGGCGTCGACGACCGCCTTCCCCCACGGGAAGGGCTGAAGATACGCGTAGTTGGCCGAGATGGCCGTTTCCCAGATGCTCACCATCCGCAGCGTGAAGAGCGCACCCAGCGCCGTGGCCAGTGCGATGAGCACGATCCCCAGGGCGGTGTGCGGCGTGAACTGTTTGCGCAGGTCCTGGCCGAACAGGCGCACCTGTCCGGACGTGGGCTCGTACAGCCCGGTGATCGCATTGAACACGGTCGTCTTGCCGGCACCGTTGGGTCCGATGATGGAGTAGATCTGCCCCTCTTCCACTTCGAGGTCCACCTTGTTGACGGCCACCAGTCCGCCGAAGCGCATGGTGAGACCCGACAATTCCAGAATCTTCATGCCGGCAGCGCCGCTCCTCCCGGGCCCGTCGGATCCCCTTCGTGGAACTCTTCCTTGATTCGCGAGGACGGCAGAACTCCTTCGGGCCGGTAGCGCATCATGATCACCAGCGCGAGGCCGAAGATCAGGTACTTCCAGTTGGTGGGCGTGAGAAACACGTTGGTGCTGGAGGCGAAGCCAGCCTGCTGCGCCGCTTCGGTGACCTTTTTCAACAGGATGTCAAAGCCCATCACAATGCCCGCTCCCACCAGCACGCCACGAATGCTCCCCATCCCGCCCACGATGAGAATGCACAACACGGTCATCGAAACGTTGAAGTCGTAGGTGGTGGGCTCGGCCGTGGTTTCCAGCTTGGTGGCGTACAACACGCCGGCCAGGCCGCAGAGAGCGGCGGCGAGCGCAAAGGCCATGAGCTTTGCACGTGTGGCCTGAATGCCGATGCAGCCGGCCGCCAGTTCATCTTCGCGAATGGCCACCCACTGCCGGCCGAGGCGCGAGTTCTCCAGCGCTCGCACGAGGAGAATCACGGCCATGAGAATTCCGAGGTACAGGAAGTACCACGGTACGTACGAAGACGCTTCGAACGTGTAGCCCGGCACCGACGGCGGCGGCAGCGGATTGATCCCCTGCGCACCCTTGGTGATGGCGTCGAGGTTTTTCAGCACGTCCTGCGTAATCTCCCCGAATCCCAGCGTGACGATGGCCAGGTAGTCGCCACGCAGCCGCAGGGTAGGCGAACCCAGAATGACTCCGGCCGCCACACCTACGAGGGGTGCAAGCAGTAGCGAAATCCAGAACCCGAATTGAAACGGATAGATCGAGCAGGTGAAAATAGCATGGGCGTATACACCGATGGCCATGAACGCCGCCACGCCGAGGTGCAACAGCCCGGTGTAGCCCACCACCACGTTGAGTCCAAGACCCAGAAGCGTGAAGACCAGCACGCGCTGGGCGACTTCGTTGCCGATGGCCCACCGCCCGAGTCCCAGGCTCGAGAGCACCACGTCGAGGAGGGGGATGGCAATGGCCACGCCGGCCAGCACCCAGGTGGAGGTCCTCAGTCGCGACATATCAGACTTTTTCGCGCGTGCGTGCGCCCAGTAGTCCCGACGGTCTGAAGATCAGGATCAACACCAGAACCGCGAAGACGATGGAGTTGGTCCACTGCGTGGCGATGTACTGGTCGCTCATGGCCCGCACCAGCCCGATGCACAGCCCGCCCAAGGCTGCGCCGGGAAGATTGCCGATGCCCCCGAGCACCGCCGCCGTGAAGGCATCCATGCCGGTGCGGAAGCCGAGTTGAAAGTAGATCGTGGGGTTGAAGAGCGGATAGATCACAGCGGCGAACCCGGCCAGCGCTCCGCCG
>DAIOGN010000086.1:0-15222 GCA_036745245.1 Candidatus Zixiibacteriota bacterium | reverse complement strand
CACCGCTCCAGTATCTCCAGGGGGTGGGCCCGCGTCGTGCGAGCGCCCTGGAGAAATCCGGGGTGCGCACGGTGGGCGAACTCCTGCGCTACTTTCCACGGCGCTATCTCGACCGTTCGCAACTTTCGCGGGTGCAGGACCTGGTGGCGGGTCGGGAGGCTACGCTCAAAGGCCGAGTTGTCGCCTCCGGAATGGCGCGCGGGCGGCGGCCGCGCTTCGAGGCCACGCTCGCCGATGATTCCGGGCGTATCACGCTGGTGTTTTTCCGGCAGCCAAAGTGGTTCGAACGCATTCTCAAGAAGGGCGTGGTTGTGGCGTGCACCGGCACACCCGGCCTGTACGGCTTCGAGCTTCAGATGGTGCACCCGGAATTCGAGGTGCTCGACTCCGAAGAGGATGCGCTCGGCCCCGATCGCGGACGCATCGTGCCCATTTACCCCGGCACGAGCGATCTGACGGGATCGCGCGTGGAGTCGCGCCTGTTCCGCCGGCTGATCGAGCCGATCCTGGCCGGGCCGTTGCCCGAGGCGTTGCCCGACTTGCTTCCGCACGGCGCACCCGGGCGGGATCTCTGGCCTTCCACCGCAACCGCGGTTCGGCACATTCATTTTCCACCCTCCATGGAAGCGGCGGAACAGGCGCGCCGCTATTTCGCGCTGGAAGAGCTGTTCGTTTTGCAACTGGTGCTGGCCATTCGTCGTGCCGGACGCGCCGGGACCCGTAAGCCGCAGACCTACCCGATGCTTTCGGAATCGTATGCGGAGCTTCTGGGGAAACTGCCCTTCGCGCTCACGCCGGATCAGGAGAAGGTGGCCGAAGAAATTCGCGCGGATCTGGCGGGCCCCCATCCCATGCAGCGGCTGTTGCAGGGAGATGTGGGCGCAGGGAAAACCGTGGTGGCCGCGCTGGCGCTTCTTGCCGCGGTCCGGTCGGGCCACCAGGCCGCGCTCATGGCACCCACGGAACTGTTGGCCGAGCAACATCACCAGACCTTGTCGCGCTGGCTGGGAGACGTGGGAGTGACAGTGGAGCTGCTCACCGGCTCGCTGCCGGCCGCCGCGAGACGAGACGTTCAGGCGCGGCTGGCGGATGGAACGGCGCACCTGGTGGTGGGGACTCACGCGCTTATCCAGGAGGGTACGCGTTTCGCGGGGCTGGCGTTGGTGGTGGTGGACGAACAGCACCGCTTCGGAGTACGCCAGCGTTCGGAACTGGCGTCGCGCGGTCAACAAGTGGACGTACTGGTGATGACGGCCACGCCCATTCCGCGCACGCTCCAGCTTGTGTTGTACGGGGATCTGGATGTGTCGTCGATCCGGGGCCTGCCGCCGGGCCGGCGCGACGTCACCACGCGCGTCATCGGCGCCGCGGAGCGCGATCGGCTGTGGAAGTGGCTGGACGATCGCCTGGGAAAGAGGGATCAGGCCTACGTGGTGTATCCGTTGATCGAGGAGTCGGAGAAGCAGGACCTGCGCGCGGCCACGAAGGAGTTTGAGCAATTGCGCGACTCGGCCTTGTCCGGGCGACGGCTTGCCTTGCTGCACGGCCGCACCGAGCCCGCAGAGCGACGGCGCGTGATGCAATCCTTCCGGGACGGCGCGCTCGATCTTCTGGTGGCCACCACGGTGATCGAAACCGGCGTGGATGTGGCCAACGCAAACATCATGGTGATCGAACACGCGGAGCGCTTCGGCCTGTCGCAATTGCACCAGCTGCGCGGGCGCGTGCGGCGCGGCACCAAGAAATCGTATTGCATCGCCGTGTCGGAAGGGTCGGGAGGCGTGTCCACGGAACGACTCCGGCACTTTGCCGGCACCGACGATGGATTCGAAATCGCGGAGGCCGATCTGTTGCTGCGCGGACCGGGCGACCTGGTAGGATCGCGGCAGAGCGGCCAGCCGCTGTTGCGCGTGGCGGAGCCAGCCACCGACCTCGACCTGATCGAACAGGCGCGCGTCATGGCGCAGGAGACCAGCCGGATCGACCCCGACCTCTCCCGCCCGGAGCATGCGCGCCTGCGTGCCACCGTGGACCAGACGCGCAGGATGTGGGCGGGCGGGTAGGCTCCGGGCGATTCTCCGGACACGAACGGGCGCATTGGGTGTTGAACGCGCCGTCTGTGCCTCGTAGCTTTGTGCCATGACACTCACGAAAGACCAGATCCAGCAGGTGGAGGAGGCGGCCCGAAAGCTGCACGAGCTTCTGGCGCGCCTGATCGAACACTGTACAGACTACGACGTGGAAAGAGTGCTCAAGCGCTCCGAAGCGGAGGCCATGGACTTGAGGCACAACCTCTCCATGGTGAGGCGCCTGATCTCGGGTGACCAGTGACTTCGCGCACAGACGAGCTGTTCCTCGAGCTCGTACTTGTGTTTCAGCAGTCGGCCTGGGTGGGGTTGGGAAAAATTTCAAACCCGGCCACAGGCAAAACTGAGGCGAATCTGGAGGCGGCGGCCCACGCCATCGACATGCTGGCCATGCTTCGGGAAAGAACCCGGCCCACGCTGTCGGAGCCGGAGCGCCAGCTTATCGATAACGCATTGACACAGTTGAGGTTGAACTACGTTGAGGCGGCCTCGGAAGCCGTCGAACGCCAGAAAGCGGCTAAAGAGGCTGCCCCTCAGGCCTCCGGCCCCCCCCCGGAAGAGCCCAAAGACGCCTGACCCTGCTCCACCCCGGTTTACACCGGACTTTTTAAACCCTACTGCGGTTCCGATACTATAACATATGCAGGACATGTTGAAATTCTGGGCCCGGGCGAGTATCTTATTGTAGATGACAGCTTTACGGGTTTCCCGCGCCCGCTCGGCGTCGTCCGTTCTGACCGAGCGGTTCGGCAGCCAGCTCAAAACCAAAGAGCCTCTGGGCCCCTATACGACATTTGGCATAGGCGGACCCGCCGACTTCTTCATTCGGGCCACCACCCCAGAAACGTTTGTGATGGCCTGTAACTCGGCTCGCGAGCTGGACATTCCCTGCTTCGTTCTGGGGGGCGGCTCGAATCTACTTATCAACGATGCAGGCTTCAGGGGCCTGGTGGTGAAAAGCGACCTCACCGAGATCGTGCAAAAAGGCACACGCGTCACGGTGGGCTCAGGCGTTCACTTCGACGACCTGGTGGACTGGGTCGCCAACCACAGCCTGGCGGGCCTGGCCTTCGCAGCGGGCATCGCCGGATCGGTGGGTGGGGCGATCTACGGAAATGCGGGCTGCTACGGTCGCGAGATCGGCGAGCTGGTGGTGGAAGTCACCCTGGCCACTCCCGAGGGGCAGATCAAGGTGGTGCCGAGGGAGTATTGCGGCTTCAGCTACCGCCACAGCCGCCTCAAGGAGACCGGCGACACGGTTCTCACGGTCACCCTCCAGCTCGAGCCAGGTGACGCCGCCGAGTTGCACAAGATTGCCGAAGGGCACAGGGCCCATCGCCGTGAACGGCATCCCACCACCGATGGCTCCGCCGGCTGTTTCTTCAAGAACATCGAGGACGCCTCTGCACCGCATGGAAAGATCGCCGCGGGGAAGCTCCTGGAAGACGTGGGAGCCAAATCCGAGCGCGAGGGCGGCGCCGCGGTGCACGTTGGCCACGCCAACATCATCGTCAACGCCGGCGGTGCCACGGCCCACGATGTGCTCACACTGGCTCGCAGACTTCGTCGCAAGGTGGCCAGCCACTCGGGCTACCAGCTCGACCGAGAGATTATTTTCCTGGGCCCTCTCGGGCCCGAACCCGCAGTCTGGGAGGACTAGTATCGCCCCTTAGCGCCCGGTTTTGACTCGTTTCACCACTGACGACGAATGAAGATCCGGGTGTGGGGCGCTTGCGTCATCGCCTTGACGCAGCTTCTCCTTTGGTCGAAGGCGACGGCGCAGGAAGCCACCGATTCGCTTCCGGTACAGACGGCGTTTGCCGAGTCTCACCTTTCGCTGGATTTGGACGGCCTCAAGCGGCCCTGGGTGGGGCGCCCCTATTACAACCAGCGGATCCACTGGACGACCGACTCCCTGGGCATTCTGCATTCGGATCTCCAGAACGAGTGGGTCACCGAATTCTCGACCCACCCCGATGGGGTGATTCTGTACCAGGTGCTGGCCGGCGACACCACCGGAATTCCCATCGCCTACGATCTCGACACGTACCGCATGGTGAAATCCGACCAGAACACGCTGGCCGACTGGCAGCGCTCGGTTCAGGCGCAGCTCGAGTTGCGCGATTCCCAGAAGGCCCGCGACCTGGTGGCCATCTCGCTGCCGTTCAAACTGCCCAAGGCGGTGACCTCGATCGTGGGCGAAGGAGGCGCGGGGCTGAAAGTGAACGGCTTCAAGCGCATCGAATTCTCCGGGCGCTCGCAGTGGACCGACGCGCCCAACACGTCTTCGGCGCAGGCGCAGTCGAAGTTCCCGTCGCTCGACATGGAACAGACCACTCAGATGACGATCACCGGCAAGATCGGCAGCAAGATCGAGGTGAAGGTGGACCAGGACAGCCGCCGCACCACCGATCTGGGCAACAGCATTCAATTGCGTTACCGCGGGAGCGAGGACGAAATCCTCCAGACCATCGAGGCCGGCAATACCAACCTGTCCCTGCCCAACACTCAGTTCGTGGGATACAGTCAGGCGGTGCAGGGTCTGTTCGGCGTGAAGGCGGAGGCCAGGGTAGGGCACTTCAATCTCACGGCCATCGCGTCGCAGGAGAAGGGCTCCACGGAAGGCGCATCGTTTACCGCAGGAGCGCAGGGCGCGCAGGGGTTCATTCGCGACAACTCGTATCTGCGCTATCGCTACTTCTGGCTGTTCGACGTGTTCACAGACTCCACGGGGAGCCCGCGCTACGGTGGGGGAGACTCGATCATCACGTTCAAGCTGTTCCGAACGGCCACGAATACGAACATCGAACCGTTGGCGCTCGTCATGCCCACAATACCACCCGGAGCCACCATCGATTCGGCTCGAGGAGATTCGCTCCCCACCTTCCATCCCAGTCAGCGCCAGCAGAACATGGAAGTCATAGAGGAAACCGACTACTTTGTGGATCGCCAGCAATTCTGGGTGACCCTGGCAGACGACAGGCCAATCGGTCAGTACGAGATGCTGGGGTTCTACGCGGAAATCCAGACGACCTCCGGCGTGGATACCGTCGGTGCTATCGCCGCCGACTCCGCCTCCGCCAAGTCGGTGTCGCTCATCCTCACGATGCTCAAGCCTGACAGTCCCGTCGAACCCACCCATCCCTGCTGGATCCTGGAGTGGAAGAACGTATACGACCTGGGCGTGCGTGACGTCACCGAGGAGGGGCTCAAGGTGGATGTGTATCGCGGCGCCCGCGGCACCGAACTGCAGGAGGGGCAGAACCTCAACAACGTGGACGGCACGCGGTACATGGAGATCCTCGGACTCGACCTGCAATCTACGAACGGCGACACGATCCCTGACGGGCTACTCGACAACAAAACATCGCTGATCGACAGAAGCCGTGGCCACCTGGTGTTTCCCAATCACTTCCCGTTCGCGCCAGAGACCTACCCCGACACCATCGACAGGGCCAGCGAGCGCCCCACCTACGCCCTGGACAGCACGAAGCTCTCAGTGGAAGCGCCGCTCATCTATTCGAGATCAGGCGAGGATGAGAGGGGAAAACACTCGGTGTACTACCTGGTGGTCACCACGACGGAACGCAGGACGTCCTATTCCCTGGGACGCGTGAACATCCTCGAAGGCTCCGAGCGTGTGCGGCTTAACGGCCGCGACCTGGTGCGCGGCGTGGACTACCAGATCAGCTACGAGATCGGCCAGATCAATTTCTTAAGCGAGGAGGTGCTCGATCCCAACGCCAACGTGACTGTGGATTACGAGTACGAGCCCTTCTTCTCCGTAGACCGAAAGACACTCCTGGGCGCGCGCGGCGAGTTCAAGCCCAGCCAGAACTTCCATTGGGGCGCCACGGCGCTGTTCAAGTCCGAGAGTCAGCCCGACAATCAGAAACCCCGCCTGGGCGAAGAGCCCTCCCGCACGTGGGTGTACGACACCGACATCGGGCTCCGCACCGGCGCCAGCTTCCTGACCAAACTCACGGACCTCCTGCCTCTGGTGGAGGCCAACGCACCGTCGAATCTCGACATCTCGGCAGAGTTCGCCCAATCGCTGCCCAACCCGAACACGCTGGGCGAGGCGTTCATCGACGACTTCGAGGCGAGCCAGGAAGTGGTCTCTCTGCCCTTGTTGCGTGAGGCGTGGTATCCCGCGTCTTTGCCGGTGGGCCTGGCGCTGCCGGATCGTGGAAAGCAACTCTGGTACAATCGATTCGACCCCTACCGCATCACGGAAATCTACAACAAGGAAGAGGTGCCGGCGGAGAACCGCACGCAGGTGCTCAGCCTGCGCCTCCAGGACTCCCAGGGGCAGCAGAAATGGGGGGGGATTTCGAGGACGCTGTCGGCCGGGTTGAGGGACCTGTCCAACACGCAGTTTATCGAGTTCCGCATCCAGGGAAACCAGGGCCGACTGGTGTTCAACCTCGGGCAGATCTCGGAGGATCTGGACGGCCTCGGCAGGCTCAACACCGAGGACCGCGCTCACGGTACGGCGGAACCCAACGGAATTCTGGATGAAGGTGACAACAACGAGGACACCGGTCTGGACGGGCTCTTCGATGCCCAGGAGCCGGGCTACCATCCCGACACCCTGCCCGATCCCTCGGGGGACAATTGGGCCTACGACGAGGCCAATCGCGACGACTACTCCCGCCTCAACGGCACGGAAGGGAACCGGCAGGATTTACTGCGCGGCTGGCTTCCCGACACGGAAGACATCAACGGCAACAACGGTCTGGACCTGAACAATCACTATTTCGAATTCGAGCTGGACCTGGCCGATCCGTTCGACCCGTTTCTCGTGCAGAACTCGGACTTCTGCAATGATTGTTCCGACGGCGCCACCCTGGGGCCGTGGCGCACGTTTCGCATTCCCATTTCCGACTCCGTGCTGAACCTGGTGACCCGGATCGTGGGCACTCCCAGTCTCTCCGAAGTGGAATTCATGCGCCTGTACATTACTGGCGTGGACTCGGGCCAGACGTCGCAGGTGAACATCGCAGACATGAACCTGGTGTCGTATCGGTGGCGCGACGTGGTCATCGACACAAAACGCGACAGCAACCAGGCCCTCCTGGTTTCGGTGGTGAACACGCGTGAGAACTCAGACTACACCACTCCGCCCGGCGTGGAAGAGGTGGTAGATCGCGTCACGCTCATCGGCCAGGGCGAGCAGTCGCTTCTCATCGGCTTCACGGGGCTTCTGCCGCGGGTGCCCTTCGGCGACACCTCGGTGGTCGTCGACACGCTGGCCGATTCCACAGTAGACACCACGGTGACCATCCGGGATGTGGTGGACCGGGCTCGGGTGAGCCAGAGGCTCATTTCGGCTCAGGATTTCACCGGGTACCGTACCCTGGAGATGTACGTGCACGGCGACGACACCGCCGACGGGCAGTACGAGTTCTTCCTCCAGTTCGGCACCGATTCCGCCAATTTCTACGAGTACCACACGCCGATCTACCCCGGCTGGAGTCAGGCCAATTTTGTTCGGGTGGACTTCGAGGAATTGACCGGCTTCAAATTCGAAGTGCAACAGGATCTGGATTCGCGGGAGCTGCGTGAAGTGGACACCACGCAGGGCCAGTACCGGTTGCGGGGGAATCCTTCGCTCTCGCGCGTGGAGTACCTGGCAATGGGAGTCACCAACCTCGACGCCGGCGCCGAACGGGGTGGCAACCTGTGGGTGGACGAACTGCGCCTCACGGAGGTGCGGCGCGACCAGGGCTGGGCGGGCCGCGTGTCGGTGAACACCAATCTGTCAGATTTCGGTGGGGTGGGGGTGAACTATCGCGCGCAGAACTACGCATTCAAGACGCTTACTTCGGGACGGGCGAATGTGGTGAACTCCTCGAGCCAGGAGGACATCAGCCTCACCGCGCGCGTCTCGCCCGAAAAGATCCTGCCGCCCTCCATTCCCCTGCAGATGCCTGTGTCGTTCACGTGGGGTAAGAGCAAGAGCACGCCCTACTTCCTCACGCGATCGGATGTGGTGGTGCCTGAGGAGTCGAGGGACGCGGAAGCGTCCACCACGGAACGATCGGGGATCTCCGTGGGACTGCGCTACGCCAGGCAGGGCGGCCATCTGTTCGAGCGGGTGTTCCTCGTGCCCTGGTCGGGGTCGTTCTCCACGTCGAGATCAAAGAGCACCTCGCCCACAACGCTCTCGTCGAAGTCCAGCAGCAACACAGCGCAGGCGCGCTACTCGGTGGCTCTTCAGAAGGTGCCGGCCCTTCCCTACCTGTACTGGACGCGCTTGTTCTTCATGCCCAGATCGGTGTACATGTCACGGCTGGAATTGCTTCCTAACCGGTTCGCCGCCTCGGGCAATTACTCGGAGCGGAGTTCCACCACGCAGTACGTCGCCGGCGGCAACATCGTGAGTTCGACCGGCAAGGACTTCGCTGGCGATTTCAACCTGGGGTACGCGCCCATCCGGGATCTCACGTTCGACTACACCTACCGCACCAGCCGCGACCTGCGCAATCCGAACACCGTGAATCTGGCGTTTTCAGACTTCAGGCTGGGTGTGGAGAACAACTTCAACCAGTCCTACCGGACAGCGTACACGAATCGTTGGATCTGGTTTCTCGAACAGCGCTACAGCTGGGATGTGGGGTACGTCGAAAACCGCGAGCGGCAGACCGACAACACGCTCACCACCGCCGCCAGCCGCGACTTTCAGGCGGGCTACGGCCTCACCTGGCTGCGCCTGGTGGGCCAGCCCAATCCGAAGGATCGCTGGTTCACCTGGAAGCTGCACCAGCCCGTGCGTAAACTCGTACGGGGGGTGCTGGGAAAGCTCGACAACCTGTCGTTCAGTTTCGGGCGCAGCCACCAGATCCGCGCCTTCGGCTATGAGGAGCGGCCCTGGTGGGGCTACGTGTGGGGCATCTCCAACGAACCCGAGGCCGTGCAGCGCGGCGTACAGGGAACGACCTCCCGCAATTCCGAGAGCATCGCCAACAGCATCAGTGCGCGGTCGGGCCTGGCCCTTCTGGGCTCACGCATCACCATGAGCTACAATCTGAGAATGGGCGAAACCAACAACTCCTCCAACATCACGCGCACGCGATCGGAAACGTTTCCCAGCGTGCGCGTTACGTACACCGACCTGTCGAAGCTGGCGCTCATCAAGCGACTCATGAATTCGGCCACCCTGGAATTCGGCTACGACGTGAAGCGCGATTCGCAGTACAACGCCTCCACCGGGCAGTCCACCAGCGCCTCCGAGGACGTGCGCTTCTCGCCTCTCATCGGCGTGTCCATGAACTGGCGCGGCAACGTGTCCACCCAGGTGAAGATCGACCACAGCGAGCGCACGCAGCGTCAGCCTTCGTCCGTCACCTATTCGCAGACGCGCGGTTCGGAAGACGATATCACCTTTGGGCTGCGGTACTCGTTTTCGGCGCCCGGAGGAATCCGTCTGCCCCTTCTCTCGAGCATCCGGCTGACGTCCACCATGAATCTGTCGGTGTCGGCCTCGTACGGGAAATCCAGGCAGGAACAGTCGGTGAATCGCGGGGTGTTCCAGGTGACCAGCGAGCGCACCACGTTCACGGTGCAGCCTCAAGCCGGCTACTCATTCTCGCAGACGCTCACGGGGGGCCTGCGTGCACGCTGGCAGGACACCGACGATAAGATCCAGCAGTCGAAGTCCCACGTCCGCGAACTCGGCTTCTGGGTGGAATTCCGGTTTTAGCTGGGGTCAGACCCCCGTCGTAGGTTTGCATTCTGGGCGGCTCGACGTGACTCAGTTTCGGTTTGGAATAGTGTGCAAACCTACGACGGGGGTCTGACCCCATCATAGATTCCAGCCAGCTTGCGGCTTTGACTGGCCGGGGAGAACCGCTCCTGCGCGAAGCGCGGGCCGGCCTGGCCCAGGCGCGCCGCAAGGCCCGGTTCTGTGAGAACGCGCGCCAGGGCTTCGGCCAGAGCTCCGGCGTCGGCGGGCGGCACGAGAAGTCCATTCTCATTGTGAACCACAGCGTCCTTCACGCCGGCCAGATCGGTACCCACCACAGCACGAGCGCACGCGGAGGCCTCTGCCAGCACCATGCCGAGACCTTCCACTTCCCCCTTCCAGTCGCGCACCGACGGCAACACGGCCACCGTAGTGTCGCGGTACAACTCCGGAATCGATCCGTGCGGCACGTTGCCCGTGAAGCGCACGCGATCCGAGATCGACAACCGGGCCGACATCTGCTCCAGCTCGCCGCGCAACGGACCGTCGCCCACCAGCCAGAGTCGAAAATCGATTCCCCTGGCCTGCAGCAATGCACAGGCTTCGAGCAGGACCTTCTGCCCCTTGCGCTCGATGAATCGTCCCACGCAGGTGATCACCGGGGGTCCGGCTGGAGGCGGCGGCATCCCCCGAAATTTGGCGTCGTCGTACGGCATGGGCAGAACGGCAGCTTCCACACCCGTGTGTTCCCGCAGCCGATCACGCAGGTACGTGGAGACCGCGGTGCACGCAGCGGCCCGCCTGAACAACCGCCGCGCCACGGGGCGCACGATCGGAAAGCGGTCGAGGAGCGTGAGATCGGATCCGTGTGTGGTGAGAACGTAGGGCACGCGACGCCGGGCGAGGAGTCCGGCCGTGGCGAGCGCCCCGGGAATCCACCAGTGCACGTGCGCAAGTTTCGGGGCCTCGCTTTCGATCAGCCCGGCCACACCGGCCCGCAGGCTCTTCAGAAAGCGAAGAAACAGCCAGCGCTTGCTCCAGCTCTGAAGCACCTGCTCGTGCATGTTGCCTTCGTACGCCAGCGTCTCGTCGTCGTCTGAGGCGTAGCGGAACCGCACGACGGTGATGCCCTGAAGCTCCTCGCGTTCGGCCAATCCGGCCTGATGCGGAGCCAGCACCACGAACCGGTAGCGCCCCACGAGCGGGAGAAGAAGCGTCTGGATGAACTGGCCCGACTGATCCTCCCTCTCGCGCGGGTAATTGTGCGTGACCACCAGCACCGTGGGAGCCGGGCTCACGCCGCTATTCCCATTCGATGGTGGCCGGTGGCTTGGAGGAGATGTCGTAGGTGACGCGGTTGATGCCCTTCACCTGATTGATGATGCGGTTGGCCACGCGTCCGAGGAAGTCGAGTGGCAAATGCGCGAAATCGGCCGTCATGCCGTCGGTGGAGGTCACCGCGCGCAGCGCCAGCACCGACTCGTACGTACGCTGATCGCCCATCACGCCCACGGCCGACACCGGCAGAAGCACGGAGAAGGCCTGCCACACGTGGTCGTAGTGACCCTCTTCACGGAGCATGTCGATGAAGATGCGGTCGGCCTGTCGCAGGAGGTCGGCGCGTTCCTTCGTGATCTTTCCGAGGATGCGCACGGCCAGGCCCGGGCCCGGGAACGGGTGGCGCTGGAGCAACCGGTCCGGCAATCCCAGGCTCTTCCCCAGCACCCGCACCTCGTCCTTGAACAACTCGCGCAGCGGTTCGATCAGTTTGAAGCCCAGTTTCTCCGGCAGTCCGCCCACGTTGTGATGTGACTTGATCGTGACCGAAGGGCCCGAAAACGACACCGATTCGATCACGTCCGGATACAGCGTTCCCTGCGCCAGGTACGCGGCCCCGCCCACCTTTCGCGCCTCCTTCTCGAACACCTCGATGAACAGGCGGCCGACGGTCTTGCGCTTCGCTTCGGGATCCGTCACGCCGTCCAGGCCCGAGAGAAATTCTTTGGAGGCGTCCACCAGTCGTACTTCCAGATCGCTGTGCTGGGCGTGCTCGAGCACCTGATCGGCCTCGCCCAGCCGCAACAAGCCCGTGTCCACGAAGATCCCCACCGCCCGCTTGCCCACGGCACGACGGCACAGCTCGGCTGTCACGGCCGAATCGACGCCGCCGGACAGCCCCACGAGCACGCGTCCCTCCGGGGCCTGTTCCTGAATCCGGAGGATGGCCGCTTCCGCAAAACTCGCCATGTTCCAGTCGCCTGTGCAGCCGCAGATCTTGAAGAGGAAGTTCGAGAGCAGCGTGGTCCCGAACGGCGTGTGTGCCACCTCGGGATGAAACTGCACGCCGTAGATCTTGTCTTTGTCGTTGGCGGCGGCGGCGAGTGGAACGTCGCTCGAACGCCCCACCACCTGAAACGACGCGGGCAGCGAGGCCACGTGATCCCCGTGGCTCATCCACACGGACGCTTCATTCGGCCAGCCTTCGAACAGCGGGTGCTCCGCCGTGCGAGTGAGTTCGGCGCGGCCATATTCGCGGCGCGCACTCGATCCGATACGTCCGTCGAACCATCGGGTAAACAGTTGAAATCCGTAGCAGATCCCCAGCACGGGGAGACCGCCGTTCAGCTTGGAGCGCTCCACGAACGGCGCGTCCTTGTCGTTCACCGACTGCGGCCCGCCCGAGAGGATCACTCCCTTGGGGCGGCCCCGGTGCATCCATGTCTCCACGGCCGTGGGGGGATGGATTTCGCAGTACACGCCCAATTCACGCACGCGGCGGGCGATGAGCTGCGTGTACTGTGAACCGAAATCTATGATCAACACCGTTTCAAGCGGAGTCATGCAGCCTTTCTGAGCACGCTGTCGCGCGCGGGACGCTTCGGGTCGGTCTGCGGCAGATCCGAGTCGAAATGCAGCCCCCGGGATTCGTTCCGCAGGGTCGCGCATTCCACCATGAGACGCGCGCACGAGAGAATGTTTTCCAGTTCCATCAGTTCGTATCCGGGCGCCGCGTCGCGCTTGAGGATCTCCAGTTCACTCGACAGATGCGCAAGGGACCGGCGAGCCCACTCCAGTCGCTGCTGGCTGCGCACGATCCCTACGTAGTCCCACATGATCTGCCGGGCGTCGCGCCGAAGGTGTGCCACCAGCACCAACGGCGGCCTCCGGCCGCGGCGACTCAGAGGGGCAAAATCGGGTACGGGCCCCGGCTGAGGCAAGCCGCGGGATAGCCGTTCTGCGGCGCGCCGGGAGAGCACCACGGCCTCGAGGAGAGAGTTGGAGGCGAGGCGATTGGCGCCGTGCATTCCCGTGTGCGCTACTTCGCCTGACACCAGGAGTCCCTCGATGTCGGTGGTCCCGTCCAGGGCACACTCGACGCCGCCGCAGAGATAGTGCGCAGCCGGCACCACGGGGATCTGCTCGGCGGCCATGTCGAGACCGAGTTTTCTCAGGTGTTCATAGATGTTCGGAAAGCGGGCCGAGAGTTCGACGGCGTTCTTGTGCGTGATGTCAAGGTACACGCACGTGGACCCCGACTCCTTCATTTCCTGATCGATGGCGCGCGCCACTACGTCGCGAGGAGCCAGTTCGGCCCGGGCGTCGTAGCGCTGCATGAAGGCTTCGCCCTTCTGGTTGCGAAGCACGGCTCCCTCCCCGCGCACGGCTTCAGAAATCAGAAACGTGGATTCGCCGGGACGATAGAGGCTCGTGGGATGAAACTGCATGAACTCCAGGTTCGCCACCGTTGCGCCGGCATCGTAAGAGAGCGCAATTCCGTCGCCCGTGGCGATGGTGGGGTTGGTGGTATGCTGGTACACCTGCCCGGCCCCGCCGGTGGCCAGAAGTACGGCGCGGCACGTGATGCGGATGTAAGGACCTGGTTCGCGCGGCAGAATATCGGCACCGAAGCAGGCCAGCCCCGGGCCCGATGCGCGCGGCGACACCAGGAGTCGGGCCGCGATGTGGTGCTCGAGGATGCGGATCCGCGGATCGGCCTCCGCGCGGCGAAGCAGAGCGGTCTCGATTTCGCGCCCCGTGAAGTCTCCGGCGTGCACCACCCTCGGGGTCGAGTGCCCGCCCTCCAGCCCGAGATGAAGGCCGGCGGCAGAGTCCTTCGAGAACCCCACGCCCCACTCCACCAGGTCTCGCACCGCGGCGGGACCCTCGGCCACGATTTCGCGCACCACCGGTTCCCGGCACAACCCGGCTCCGGCCTTCAGCGTGTCGGAGATGTGCGCCTCGAACGAGTCGGTGGGTGAGAGCACGGTGGCGATTCCGCCCTGCGCATAATTGGTGCTGGAGGCCGACTGTTCCTTCTTGGTGGCCATGATCACTGTGGCGAAGCGGGAAGCGCGCAGGGCGAACGACAGTCCGGCAATGCCGGTGCCAATGACAAGCACGTCGCACGAAAGCGATTCCAAACTGCGTCCCCGGTGAGGGCCCAGCATGGCCCACACGACGGCAGGGGGCAAGACCCGATCCCGCCCCGCTCCAGCGGGTTACTCCGGTAAGACCACGCTTTCGAGGAACACTGCGAAGTCCTGTTCGCCTTCGATGAATCGCACTTCAAGATCGCGCCAGTACAGCGGCAGGTCCATTTCGCCTGCACGCACCGCATCTTTGGCGGTGGTCACGAGGGCAAACGCACCCAGCTGCCGAGCGCGTGAGACCAGTTCATGCAGATCCTTCGGCGAATACTCGTGATGATCCGCGAAGACGTCGCTGCCGCGCACGTCGAGCCCGTGCAGGGAATTCAGGAATCGCTCAGGTCGGGCCACGCCGCAGAAGGCGAATACGGGCCCCTCCGGCCCGCCTCCTCGCGCACTCTGCCATGGTCCCGGGGAGAGCTCCACAATCACCCGGGGCCCTTCATAATAAGAGCCCACCCAGCCGGGCCAGGAGTCGAGGGCCACCACCACATCGGCGGCTCTGAGCGCTCTCGCGCTTTCACGCCACAGCCCCGCGGGGAGCAGCACCCCGGGGCCCTCGTTCGGCAGAAGGCAGATATTGAGGAAGCGCTCCAGTTTCAGGTGCTGGTAACCGTCGTCGAGCAGAAACAGTTCGTATCGATCGGACAACTCGAGCGCCAGTTTGGCGCGGTCTCTTCCCACCCACACGTCGGCCGGGCAGGTGCGTGCCAGGAGCACCGGCTCATCACCGCACACGGCGGCCGGACAATCACGCCCCACCTGGCGTTGTCCGCGGTAGGATCCACCGTAGCCGCGCGACAGAACCGCGGTGCGAGTGGATGCAAAGTGCCGGGCGAGGTGTGCCACCATGGGCGTCTTCCCCGTGCCACCGGCCAGAAGCGACCCCACGGAGATGACCGGCCGATCCACGCGCACGGTGGGCAACAGTCCACGCTCAAAGGCCGTGCGTCGCGCGCTCATGCACGCGCCGTACAACCAGGCGGCCGGTCGAAGCACGGGCGAAAGACGCCGCTGCCAC
>DAIOGN010000085.1:0-15286 GCA_036745245.1 Candidatus Zixiibacteriota bacterium | reverse complement strand
GCGCACCGAGAGCAGCACCCCCTCCGCCAGGGAGCCGAGCGGATTGGCCAGATCGTACTGGATGCCTCGCTGGGCGCCGCCGGACGCGAACCACAGATAGGTGGAGTTCACAAAGGTGCCGCCCCACTCGGTAAAGAGCTCGTTGAATCGGCGGAAGATTGGATAGCAGGGAACGCCTACGAATAGGAGCCTGTAGGTTTCCTCGTTGAGGGTGCCGATTTTGTGCAGCACCTTGTATTCCATCTCCTCCACCAGATCGCGGAAGTACGCCGCGCCCGCCTCGGTTCCGCGGAAGCCGTTGGCCACGCCCAGGTAGATGGTGCCGTCGGTGAGGGCGGAAAATACGGAGGGTTTCGCCTGATTGAGTTCGAGCACCCGGCTCCAGCCGGAACTGACCTGATTGGCCCAGCCCATGATTTCGCGCAGGCGGTCGATGTCGAAGCGCTTGCCGGTGACCCGCTCGCAGACTTCGATGAGTTCCCGCAACTGAGCTTCCACGTAGCGGCGGTCGCGCTCGAAATCGTCGTTTCCGGGCTGTGCCCGGTGATCCTCGTGTCGGCTGCCGGGCACGTCCAGTGTGACGATGGGGATTTCGTACTGCCGCTCCCAGATCTCGGCCCACTTGATGTACGTGTTGCAGGCATTCGTAAGCACGGCCAGGCTGGGCTTGGGGATGCGGCCCAGTGGGTGCTGGCCGCCCCGTAGCTGCACCGCCACGTCGGCCTTGACGTAGCCGCAGATGTCGGGAGAGTAGCCGGCGTCTTCGGCCTCCCCGAGGTATTCGTGCGACACCCTCCGTACAGCCGTCTGGAGCGAGTTGATCTCGGGGAACACCACGGGCAGGTCGAAGCATTTGAGGATTTCGTTCAGGCTTCCCATCACGAACACGTAAGCCGCCTGCCCGTTGTTCTCGGCGCACTGGTCCAGTTCCGCGTACCACGACCGGAACAGGTCAGCTCCCTGGCGGTTGCCGCGCCCTACCAGGTGGTCGATCGGAGTGTTGGGATTCATGGCCGGCCTCACGCGAACATCAGGTTTTCGAGAAACGTCTCCACCTGCAGTTCCAGGTGCTCGAAGGAGGTCATGTTTTCCTCGAATTCGCTGATGAAGTAGGGAATGCCCTCCTTGTCCAGCCGGTCGGCGTAGGCCACCTGCTCTTCGAGGCCCGGTTCGCACATCTTCGCCGCGCAGACAATGGCCGCCTCGCCCTTGGCTTCGCGAATGCGCTTCACCAGCATGTCGTCTTTGCGCTTGGTGAGGTCGTGTTGCACCGGCGAATACGAACTGGCCTGGAGGTAGGCTCTGGCCAGCTGGTGCAGGGGGTCGCCGCGCTCGCCCACCGGATGGGTGAGATAGCGCAGGCCGATCAGGAAATCGTCGTCCACGATGTAGCAGGTGCGACCCAGCATGCGCACCAGGTCCAGGGGCGGTTGCTCGCAGAATCCCCCTTCAAACACCACCCTCACGCGATCCTGTTTGTGCGCCGTCCGGTGAGGCAGCTGCGATAGCACGAAGGCAAGGAACTCATTGTGCTCCTCCCTGGGGATCATGCCACCAAGAGCCACCAGGCAGTACGCATCTTCAGCGGAAATCAGCCAGGGCGTGTCACGTTTAAGCCGGTACAGCTCGCGCAACAGGCGGCGGTTCTCGTTGAACAGTCCGATGGAGGCCCTGAGGCTGGCATCGTCCGGCGCCTTGCCCGAAGCGGAAACGGCTCCCACCGACTGCCGCAGACGCTCGTACTCCTCGCGAAGGTACGTGATGCTGTGGCTGGAGTTGGGGTTTTGCGGCAGATAGAGAATCTCACACGGATACTTGAAATTGCGCCCCCAGATGGCGCCCAGGTTGCGTGCCGCGTCGCAGATGGGGTGCGTCACGAACATGTCGAGTTCGAGGTGTCCCGATATAGCCACCTCCAGCGACGTTTTGAGAATAGAGCACAAGTAGGAGCCAAAGTGCGAGTCGGCGTGCGTGGGTTCCACCGGAAAGCCCTTCACCTTGAAGGGAAGCATGCCCGCTGCGTGAGCGATCTCCTCGGGGAAGTACACCTGGAAGTGGCCGAGCACGCGCCCGCCCTGGTTGCGCCAGCTGCGCAGCGTGGGCAGCTCGGGATCCTCCACGGTGTCGCGGCAGAGTTGCAGAGCCTCCTCAATCGATGCGTGTTCCCAGCCAGTGAAGATCCTTTCAGCCATGACACTCTCCGCGTTGAGTCGACAGCCCGCAGAAGAACAGGTCCAGCACGTAGTCCACCTGCGCCTCGGGGGCGAAGAGGCCGCGGGCGTAGTCGTTCAGCATGACCTCCACCAGCGCCACGAATTGCCAGGAGAGCAGGCGAGGATCGTGCCGATGGATCTCGCCGCGCGCAGCCCCCGCCCGTAGCACGCGCTCCACACGCTCCGGCAAGGCCTGCTGATAGGCATGGATCAATTGACTGCGAACGGGATCGCTGAAGAGGTTGATGTCCCGCCGCAGCAGGCTCATCACCTTGCGCTCGGCGGGGGAGAGCAAGAGAAAGTACGACACCAGGTTTCGCAGGCTCTGCCGCGTCGTGGCCCCGGAGTCGAGGGCGGAAGCGAAGCGAAGGCCCTGCTCGGCCAGCTCGGCGTGCAGCATGGCCACGTACACCTCTTCCTTGCTGGCGAACTGGTGGTAGACCGCGCCCTTGGTGAGGTGTGCCTCATGAGCCACGTCGTTCATGGTGACCTCGGCATAGCTGCGGTCCACGAAGAGGCGAGCCGCCGCCTTCAGGATGGCGCTCCGAGACACCTCTGACTTCGGGTGCCGACGCGGTGAAATGCCGATCTTAAACATACCGTCCAGTAGGTTTCTTTCTACTTATCGGCAACCTATAGGTTGAAATTATGGTTGTCAAATCAATTATTCTATTGACACCCAGCTCCGAAACCTCGAGTATGGCTACCGAACGATCGTTCGGTCTGTAGACGGGAGGCCTGAAGGTGTTGCCGGTGAAGGTTGGTCTTGCGGTCGGGGCTCGACAGCGGCTGCTGGACTCGGCGGTGGAACTATTTGCCCAGGAGGGGTATACGGGGTCCTCCGTGCGCGATCTTGCCCGCCAGAGTGGCATCAGCCTGGCCGGACTTTACCACCACTTCGCCAGCAAGGAGGAGATTCTCTTCGAGATCCAGAAGGGGGCATTCGAACAGCTCCTGAAGCCTCTGGAGGAGTTCGACCCGACTTCCTCTCCCCGTGATCGGCTGGCACTCTTCGTAAGAAACCACATCGGCTTTTTCAGCCGCCAGACCACCAAGATGAAGCTTCTCTCGCACGAACTCTCTGCGCTGACAGGCGACCACGGCGGCCAGATCGACCTGCTGCGGAAACGCTATTACGACATCTGTTTCGGCGCGGTGACCGACCTGCTGCGGGAGCTGAGGCGAACCGATCTGGATTCGCGTGTGGCCACCCTGTCTTTGTTCGGCATGATCAACTGGATCTACCGCTGGTACCCGCGTCCGCACGACCCGCCGCCCGACCGGCTTGCGGAGCAGATGCTCGACTTGTTTCTGCACGGACTGTCGGGCCGCCCCGCGCCAACACCCAAACTTTAGACTGTGATCAACGGACCTTGCGATGGCACGAAAAGGAGAGGTACCCATGAATCTGTTCGCGGGCAGACCGCCGGGTGAGTTCAACTTCAAGGAGATCCTGTACGACAAGAAGGGCGCCGTGGCCACCGTCACCATCAATCGCCCCACCTTCTACAACGCCTACAACACGCAGGCGCTCAGGGAACTCATCGAGGCATTCACGGACGCGGCATGGGACGACTCCATTGCCGTCGTGGTGTACACCGGCGCCGGGGACAAGGCGTTCTCCACGGGCGGTGACGTAAGGGAATATCAGTCCTACTACACGAAGCGGCCGCGTGACTATTACAAGTACATGGGACTGTTCCGCGCCTACCTCGAGGCGCTGTTGAATATGGGCAAGCCCTCGATCGCGCGCCTCAACGGCATCGCGGTGGGCGGAGGCAACGAGTCGCAGATGGCCTGCGACCTGGCGGTGATGGTGGACGACGCCTACCTGGGTCAGATCGGTACCAATGTGGGCTCGGTGGCCTGCGGCGGCGCCACGCAGTGGCTCCCCATCATGGTGGGGGATCGCCGCGCCCGCGAAATGCTGCTTCTCAATCAGCGCATCCCCGCCCAGCAGGCGCTGGATTGGGGGCTTGTGAATCGCGTGGTGCCTCGCGCGCAGCTCGATTCGTCCGTGAACGAGATGGTGGAGTCGCTGCTCGACAAGTTCTACGAATGCACGCGCTACACGCGCGCCCAGGTGAACTTTTGGAAGGAACTCGCCTGGCACCAGACCATCGGGCACGCCCGCGACTGGCTCACCACGCACTTCGCCTGCGGCGAGCCCAACGAGGGGATGCTGGCCTTCGTGGAGAAGCGCAAGGTGGACTACCGGGGACTCCGCCGCAAAATGGCGGAGGGGGGCTCGGTCGAGTTCCTGTGGGGCTCGTACTCGGGCTCGTGTCCGGCGTGCGGAGCCCAGGGGCTACCCTCGGAATTCCCGCACTGCGGGAAGTGCGGCGCTGCCCTGGCGGCCTCACCCGAGCGGACCTGACCTGATGGCGGTGTATCCGGAACTCTCGGGACGCACGGCCATCGTCACCGGCGCCGCGCGGGGCATCGGCCGCACGATCTCGCAGGCCCTCGTCGATCAGGGCTGCCAGGTGGCGTTCGTGGATCGCGTCCCCAAGGCGCAGCTGGAGGCAGAATGCCGTTCGGCACCCGGCCGAGCGCGAGCCTTCGTGTGCGACATCCGCAAGCCCGACGATGTGGAGCGCGTGGTGCGCGACGTGGTGAGCGCTTTCGGCGGATTGCACATCGTGGTGAACAACGCCGGGATCACCGCCGACGGCGTGCTCTGGAAACTCACGGACACGCAGTGGCGCGACGTGCTCGACACCAACCTCACAGGGAGCTTCCACATCATGCGGGCGGCCGCGCCTGTGATGCGGGCGCAGCAATCCGGCCGCATCGTGAACATCTCCTCGATCAACGCGCTGCGGGGCAAGTTCGGGCAGTCCAACTACTCCGCCTCCAAGGCCGGGCTCATCGGCCTGACGATCTCGGCCGCTCGGGAGCTGGCGCGCGAGAAGATCACCGTAAACGCCGTGGCACCGGGCTTCGTGGAGACCGACATGACCGCCAGCCTGCCGGAGCCGGTTCTGGCGCAGGCGCGCGCCGAATGTCTGCTCGGACGCTTCGGGCGCCCGGCCGACATTGCCGCAGCGGTGACGTTTCTCTGCTCCGACGGGGCCGAACACATCACCGGAGTCGTGCTGCGGGTGGACGGAGGGCAGTGCCTGTGAACCGGCAACTCGAAGAGAGGACGTCTCCATGACGGAATCATCCCACGTGAAGGTGTCCCACCAGGACCGCATCGCGCGCCTCACGCTGGCGCGCCCGCCGCTGAATGTGCTCAACATCGAGATGATCACACAGATGAGCGCTCAGCTCGAGCCGCTCTCGCGCAGGACCGACCTGTGCGCCCTGGTGATCGACGCCGAAGGGGCCCACTTCTGCGCCGGAGTCGATGTGGGTGAACACCGCGCGGACATGGTGCGAACCATGCTGGAGAGCTTTCACCACCTGGTGCGGCTTCTGGTGCGTTTCCCATGTCCCATCGTGGCTGCCGTGCAGGGCAGCGCGCTGGGTGGGGGCATGGAGCTGGCCTGCCTGTGCGACATCACGCTGGCCGCCACAACCCTGCGCATGGGCGTGCCCGAGATTTCCCTCGGCGTATTTCCGCCCGTGGCCGTGGCCCATCTGCACCGACGCGTGGGCGTGGCGGTGGCCTCTGAGCTCATCTTCACGGGTCGTACGCTGGACGCGCAGGAGGCCCTGCGAGTCGGGCTGGTGAGCCGCGTGTGTGAGGAGAACGAGCTACGGCCAGCTACCGACGAGGTCGCGGGCAGACTCGCGCGGCACTCCGCGCACGCACTGCGCCACGCGCGTCAGGCGTTCCGCCGGGCGGCTCTGCCCGACTTCGAGGACGCGCTGGCGGCAGCGGAAGCGGAGTATCTGGATCAGTTGATGAAGGGCAAGGATCCCACCGAAGGGCTTCAGGCCTTCCTCGAGAAGCGGAAGCCGGTGTGGAAGCACGAATGAACTGCGGGCGCGCGTCCGGAAGCGCCGACGGGAGGGTCGCATGAAAGCAATGGTGTTCGAGGGGCCGGGCAAACCGCTGCGACTCGATGAATGGACCACCCCCGAGCCGGGCCCGGAGGAAATCGTGGTGAAGGTGGCCGCGTGCGGCGTGTGCCACACCGATCTGCATTACATCGATCACGGCGTGCCCACGTTCAAGAAACCGCCGCTCATTCTGGGGCATGAGGCTTCGGGCATCGTGGCAGCTGTGGGCCGCGACGTGAAGGACCGGAAAGAGGGCGACCGGGTTCTTCTGCCGGCGGTGCTGACCTGCGGCAGGTGCGATCACTGCCGCACAGGCCGCGAGAACATCTGTCTCAACATGAAAATGTTCGGCAACGACATCGACGGCGCCTACGCGGAATACGTCGCGGCGCCCGCCAAGGATAGCTTTCTGCTCCCGGAGTCCATCCCGCTGGTGGAGGGTTCCATCATCGCCGATGCCATCTCCACCCCTTTCCATGCCGTGAAGAACCGCGGCCGCGTTCGCGGCGGCGACCAGGTCGTGGTGATCGGCTGCGGCGGCATAGGACTCAACCTGGTGCAGGTGGCCACCGCGTTCGGAGCCCAGGTCATCGCGTGCGACCTGCAGGACGCCAAGTTACAGGCGGCGCTCTCCCTGGGCGCGCGCGCCGTGGTGAACCCCGGCAAAGTGGAGCGCGTGGACAAGGAGGTGCGCAAGCTCACGGGCGGTGGCGCCGACATCGCTTTCGAGGCGATCGGCAACCCCGCCACGATCGAATCGGCATTCGCCTGCCTGCGCAACGGCGGCCGCCTGGTGGTGGTGGGGTACACCGACAAGCCGGTGTCGCTTCCCGCGGGGCGCATCATGTACCGCGAAATGGAAGTGGTCGGTTCGCTGGGGTGCAGGCCCGTGGACTACCCGCGCTTGATCCACATGGTGGCCGCCGGCCGCATCAAGGTGAAGGAACTGGTGAGCCACCGATTCCCGCTGGCGGATACGAACCTGGCGTTCGACCAGCTGCGCCGCGGCGAGGGTCTGCGTTCCGTGGTGGTGCCGTAGGCGCCTGACAGGGACGGAGGCCTCCTCCTTCAACCGGCTTATAAGCGGCATAGATCCGCTGGAGAGCCTGACCGCCCTCCCTGAAAAACGAAGCCCTCACGGGTCACACATGTGAGGGCTCCTGTCCGCGCGGCGACAGCGCGGAGTGTTTGGTTCCTGCCAAACTAACCTCAGTACGATCCCCCCCGCGAGCCCGACTTGCGCGTCTTGCGATAGAACGCCGCCTCCACGCGATCGCGCTCGTAATCGGAATCGATCGTGTCGAGTGTGCGATCGAACGCGTCGCGCACCGCATCCGTGGTGGCAAACATTTCACTGTGTTCCAGGAGGAACTCGGCTTTCTCATAGTCGGAGTCGAGCCGGGCTACCACGTCCAGAAGCTCCAGGCTCACCGCCTCGGACAGGTCTTCACGCCATGAGATGGCCGACAGCACCCGGCGCGCTTCGTAATCGGAGTCGATCCGGTCCACGGCGCGAATGTAGTTGGTCAGGGCACTGTCGTGAACACTCGCCAGGTCCGCCAGATGGATCAGGAGTTCGGCTTGCTCGTATTCCGATTCCATCGTGCCGGCCACATCCAGCACCTTCGATACGAAGGCTTCATCGGCGTGGCGAGTCTCGAGGAGTTCCTCCAGGACCCGGCGTTTTTCGTAGTCGGACTGCATGCTCGCCACAGCGTCCACGTACAAATCGCGCAGCTCCGGGTTGTCGCGGCTGTATTCGGCCAGTTCCAGGAGCAGTTCGGCCTTCTCGTAATCGGATTCCATGCCCCAGGCGAGTTCCAGAACCGACTTTGCATACTCCTCGGTCATGTCTTCCCGTTTGGCCAGCTCGGTGATCACGCGCCGCATCTCGTAGTCGGATTCGATCCGGCCCACGGCGTCCACGTAGGCGTCGAGCGTGGCCGCGTTGCCCTCCACACGGTCGGCAAATTCGATCAGGAGCTCTGCCATCTCGTAGTCCGAGTCGAGCTCCTTTCCCGCCGCGTGGAAGATGGTGGTCATGTCGTCCTGGCTCAGCGACTCGCTGTCGAGCAGTTCGGTGAAGTAGATCCGCTTCACGTAGTCGCTGGAAATGTAGGAGATCTCGCGAAGCACGGCCGAGGTTCCTCCTGCGGCTTTCAGCGCGGCCACGCGCTCTTTGGCTCCCAGTCCCGTCTCCCTCATGAGCGTGGGCAAGAGTTCGGCGAACCACCGGCGGGCGGACTCGTCGAAGGGCCGGGCGTCGTCATCCTCAAAGTAGAAGTACTCCAAGCTGTCCTTCCGTCCGGGCACCACTTCGAGTTCGCGAATGCGTCCCCGCAACTTCTCCCGCACGATGAAGTAACCGTCGGGTGAGATGCTGCGTATGGTCGCGCCCTGAGCGTCGAATTCCACGCGGCCGTCCATCTCCACGCGCACTTTCTGAGGGCCGTCCGACCAGATCCAGGTGATTTCGTCACCGTCGTGATTGATGGTGAGGCTGGTGCCGTCGTCCCAGCGTTCCTGCGTGTTGCCCTTACGCTTGACCGGGGGCGCCGGCGGCGCAGGCGGAGCCGGAGTGGCCTGGGCCCAGATCACGGGAGCGGTCGCGTCACGGGAGCCATAGGCACGCGGCTGACGCGACGACGACCTGTCCGGACGCGGAGTAGGTGCACTGGCTGCGCGGGGCGCAACACTCGCGAGCGCAGGAGTGGGCGTTGGCGCGCCGACCGCACGGGGTGCCGATGGGGCGATCGCAGGCGCTGGCGTGGGCGCGCCCATCGCTCTGGGCGACGAAACGGCGGGCACGGGTGAAGGCGCGGCAACCGGCGTGGGCTCCGTGACGGCCACGATGGGCCGCACAAATCCAATCTGAATCACAGCCAGGGCCAGCCACATGATCGACAGAGCCGTGACGGCGCGGGACAACCCCGGTCGGGTGTTTCGATTCTTGCTCAGCAACATTTCAATCCTCCGGACGATGTGCTTCCTGGACAGCGCCGCTCCCGGCACGGGCAGAGGGCGCGCAGACCGATGTTCCACGAGGCGCGCAAGGCAACTGGCGTACTCCTGCGGCCGACGCACCCGGTGCAGCACCCAGTCGTCGCAGGCGATTTCGCGCTCGAGGGCGAGGCGTTGCGACACGAATCGGACTGCCGGGTGAAAGAAGAGGGCGCCTTCGATGACACGTTGCAGAATCTGCCACCAGTCATCATGGCGTGCGACGTGTGCGAGCTCGTGCAGGGCCACCTGCTCCAGCTCCGCTTCCGAGAGCGTGCCCTGGAGCCTGCGGGGAAACAAGATGGCCGGTCGTACGAATCCGAAGACGCCCGGAACCTGTATTTCATCCGACCACCCGAGCCACACCCGCCTGGAGCGCGGAACCTCACGGCACCACGCGTGCCAGCTACGGCCGGGCGACTCGTCCATGACCTGGGCGCGGGACTTGATGAGCCGAATCTGTCGGAGGCTGCCTCCCAGTCGCAGCCACTTCCAGCCCACGCACACCAACCACACGAAGCTGAGCACCCAGAGCCACGTTCCGCCGTTGACGCGCACGGCCCAGTTGTCCGCCGAGGCGCTTCCTGCGATTTGATGCTCCCGTACCGGTGACCCCTGAGCAGCAGCCGGTCGTGACGGTTTCGGAGCGGGGGCGCTACGGCGCGGCTGAGTGAATGTGGCTGGAGTGGCCGACACCTGCTCCACGTGTGTGGGCGGACTGACTTCGTGTGGCCTGCTCGAAGCAAGAACTCGTTCGGGCTCGGGCGTGCCCGCGGTGTCCACTCCGGCAAATCGGCCGGTGAAGAAGGGCATGATCGCAAGCGACAGGAGGGTGACATACCACGCGGCGTAACGAGTGGCGGCGTTCAACCTGGGGAAGGCGCGAAGCACGAGCCACACAAGGGCGACCAGGAGCACGCCCTGCCAGAGAGAGTTGAACATCGCTTCCCAGAGCGAGTGATTCTGCTCCGAAAGGCGGATCCAGAGGGCGTCGGTCATGGGTTCACACTCCTTCCGGCGTTACTGGGTGGACTCGCCGGCTTTGCGGATCGCCGCCTTCAGGCGGGATAGTTCCTCGGGAAGGACGCGTTCGTCGTCGAGCAGATTCAACACCAGAAGCTCAGGCGAATCATCGAAGAAACGCGACACCAGGTGGCGCAGCGCCGACTTACGGGCCGAGGCGCGATCCACCAGAGGTGAATAGACATGCGCCCGGCCGTCCTTGCGGCGCATCACGTAGCCCTTGGCTTCGAGAATGCGCAGCGTGGTGAGCACGGTGTTGTAGGCCAGCCCCCGGCGGCGGGGCAGCGCCGCGGCCACGTCACTCACCGTACCGGAGCCGAGATCCCAGAGGATCTGCATGAGTCGGAGTTCGCCTTCGGTGAGCGTGGGTGATTTGGGTCGGGGCATACAGGCTCTTTCCTGGTCCTAATTCCTTAGTAGATACGAAAGGTTCTCTCCGGGGTTTCAGCCAGCAAAAACTATTTTGTTAGTTGTTTCAAATTGCCCTCAAGAGGGCTTTGGGCGAGTACAAGTAAATGAACGATTTGACCTTAGCCGCCCCGATGGGTAGCTTGCATTGGGCCGTAGCGGGTACGGCCGGAAAGACGAGACGCAACTGTCCAAGCTTAAGTACGATCCTCTCGTATTCTTCGAGAGTTCGCCATCCATCTACGGTCCGCTGGCCAAGAGACGAATCAAGCAGCCCATGGACGACCGCGACCACTCCATCATTCAGCAGTTCATCGAGCGGATGAAGGAAACCCAGGAGGCCGACGGTTCGTGGAAGGGGGCCACCACTGACACCGTGCGCAGCCTGGAGCTCTTGCGCCTTCTTCAGGTTCCCAAGACGGAGAAGTGGGTCCAGAAAGGCATCGACTGGCTGCTCTCGCAGCACAACGGTGCGTCCGCCTACCGGCAGGGCTTTTTCGATCTCCCCGAATCCCCCGAGCACCTCACCGGGAATCTCCTCCCCACCGGTGAAACCACCACATCCGAAACGAGTCTGCGGCACGTGTACGGCGAGCTCGCGCTGGCGGTGCTGCTGCGCTACGACGAGCGCGCCGCAAACCAGGTGCAAACGGCCCTGGCGGCCATGCGCGGGCTCATGCTGGGCCGGTACGCCGTGAAGGGCTACTTCTGCTGTGGAGCCTGCACTGCGTCGATGTGGCAGGTGTACGCGGCCATGCCCCAGCGAGGTGTTCCACGTGTCCTCAACGACGGCCTCGACACGCTCAAGGCCAAGCGTGACCCTGAAGGTTCGTGGGAATCGTTTCCCTTCTATTTCACGCTCTGGTCGCTGGCTCAGCTGCCGTATGCGCCCGCCCGCCGCGAAATCCGCTTCGCACTTGATCGCCTGAAGCGCACTCAGCGAGCCGATGGCGGCTTCGGGCAGTCGGATCGCGATGTGAAGACGTTTGCCGTGATCGCGGCCATGTCCACTCTCTGAAAATGGATCTTTCCCCGGTCTACATCCTGTCTGCAGTGCGTACGCCGATCGGAAAATTCGGCGGAGCCCTGGCGCCTCTCTCCGCCGTGGAGCTGGGCTCAGCGGCGGCTCGCGCCGCCATCGGGCGCTCGGGTGTTCGGCCCGAAGAGATCGAGGAAGTGATCATGGGACACGCACGCCTGGCCGGCTGCGGACCCAACCCGGCGCGTCAGGTGGTGCGGAAGGCCGGACTGCCCGATTCGGTGCCTGCCTTCACGGTGAACAAGGCCTGCGCCTCGGGGCTCAAGGCGATCACGCTCGCGGCCTCAGCCATCTGGATCGAAGGGCGAGAGCTAGTGCTCGCCGGCGGCATGGAAAGCATGTCGAACACGCCGTACCTGATGAAGCGCGCGCGCTGGGGCTACCGCCTGGGCCATGCGGAGGTGGAAGATGCAATGTACACCGACGGCTTCATGTGCCCCCTCTGCTCCACGCTCATGGGCGGCACCGCGGAGAATCTCGCAGACCGATACACCATCGCGCGACGCGAACAGGATGAGTACGCACTCCTCTCGCAACAGCGGTCGGCTCAGGCGTCGAAGGCCGGGTTGTTCCGCGACGAGATCGAACCGGTGACGGTGCCTTCCAAAAAAGGCGACGTCGTCGTAAGCGTTGATGAGCATCCACGCGCCGACACCACGCTCGAGAGTCTGGCGAGCCTCGCTCCGGTGTTTCGCAAGAACGGCACCGTGCACCCCGGCAATTCATCGGGCATCACCGACGGCGCAGCGGCGGTGGTGGTGGCGTCAGAGACAGCGGTAAAACGGCTGGGCGCACGGCCCCTTGCACGACTCACCGCCTTCAATTCGGTCGGCGTAGACCCGGCGTTCATGGGCACGGGCCCGGTGCCCTCGGTGCGCTCGCTCCTCGAGCGAACGGGACTGAACCTGGCGGCCCTCGATCTGATCGAACTCAACGAGGCCTTCGCGTCCCAGGTGCTGGCCTGCCAGCGCGAGCTGAACTTCGACATGGATCGTGTCAACGTCAACGGGGGCGCCATCGCACTCGGTCATCCCATCGGCGCCACCGGCGCCCGCATCGTGACCACGCTGCTTCATGAGCTGGCGCGTCGCCAGGGGCGATTTGGCCTGGCCACGCTGTGCGTGTCGGGCGGAATGGGCATGTCGCTTTTGTTCGAACGCGCCTGATCAGCGGTCTGACAACTCGCTCAGAAAGCCACCACCGCTGTGCGGATCCGGCACAGCCGAACGTGTGCTCCCCGGTCACGGACGGTGCAAACTGCGGATTCTTTGGCAATTCGCGCCAAATGAAGCCTCATCCACAAAGTTTTCACGTATCACCTTTCGATAGTAAGGAGTGAACCCGGAAGGGAAGGTGTGAACGAATGCTTACGCCTGAAGTGAAAGACCGGATGGAAGCAGGGCTTCGCCAGGCTCGCGATGGCCGCTACAAGGCGGCCATGGAGAACTACGACGAAGCGCTCACGTCCTACCCCGCGTACGCGGAGGCCTGGGCGTGGAAGGCGGCGGCCTATGCGCAGATGAACAAGTTCAAGGATGCACTCGACTGCGCCGAGCAGGCCATCTCCGCCGATCCGTACTATGAGTGGGGCTATTTCCGCAAGGCACGTACTCTCGAATCGATGGGAGAAGCCATGGCCGCATACGCGGTGTATGTGCGCGCTCTCGAGGTGAACCCGGACTTCCAGATGGCCGCACAGCGCGTCCGGGACCTCAAGTTCAAGCTGGGTCTTTAAACCCCGGCGGCCTATCTTCCCGGCATGTCCGACCTGGCCGGGAAGACGGCGTGGGTGACAGGCAGCGCCAAGGGCATTGGCCGTGCGCTCGCCCTGTCATTGGCACGCAGCGGCTGCCGCGTGGCCGTGCACTATCGGCGTTCCCGTGATCAGGCGGAGCGCGTCGCCGCTTTGGTGGAGAAGGCAGGCGCCGACGCACTTCTGCTCCAGGGCGATCTCACCCGGATCGAAGACGTGCGCCGCAACGTCGCCACGCTGAAGAAGAAATGGAAGCGCGTGGACGTTCTCATCAACAACGCCGGCGACTATCAGCGCCGCCCTCTCGAGCGAGTCACGCCGGAGGTGTTTCATCGATTCTGCCGGGGCTGCCTGGAACCGGCCGTCAACACGTCGCTTCTCGTGCTGCCCATGATGCGGCGAAAACGCTGGGGCCGGATTATCAACCTGGGATACATCTTTGCAGACCGGCTGGTGGGGAATCCCAACGTGGCCGCCTATCACACGGGGAAGACCGCGCTTCTGGCGTTTACCTACTCGCTTGCGCGAAGCGCGGCGCAATGGGGGATCACTGTCAACATGGTGTCGCCAGGTATGAATGAGAATACAGTGGATCGCCCGGCCCACCCGGAGGACGTGGTGCCCGCCGGGCGCCTGTCGAAGCATGAAGACCTTGAGAATGCCGTGATGTTTCTCTTACGCAATGAATCGGAGCTCATCACCGGCACGCACATGAAGGTGTCCGGCGGACTCTGGGTATAGCGCTTTCGCAGTCCCCCTTCCCGCATTCTGCGGCCGGCAGCGCACGGCACATTGGCTTGACTGAACTGGACTTCCCGCTAGCTTGCGGGCGGTTTTAAGCGACTTCCATGAGCGTCACGACATCTTCGGGACAGGCCCCCTACCAGCTCGGAAACCTCCTGGGCGAAGGAGCCATGGGGCGTGTCTACGCCGGCACACACACGGGCTTTGGCGAGGTGGCCTTCAAGGTCCCCATCGGGCCCGCGTTCGATGCCATGCTCGAGGCCGAGGCCGATGCCCTCCGCCGGGTGAAGCACCCCAACGTGGTGCCGTTCGTGGATTGGATCGAGCATGAGGGCGGGCATGCTCTGGTCATGGGGTATGTGCGTGGCGTGTCGCTGGAGGAACGCTTCACGCAGAATCCTCTGAGCCAGGTCGAAGTAAACTTGCTGGCCACGCGCATCGCCGACGCGCTCGCCACGGCGCACCGAGCCGGCGTGGTGCACCGCGACCTCAAGCCCTCCAACATCATGATGCGCGACGACGGGGAGCCGGTGATCCTCGATTTCGGCGCGGCGGCCACGCTCGACACCAGTCAGGCCGATCCCGTGGGCACGCTCTCCTACATGTCGCCCGAGCAGGTGCTGGGTCAGCCGGCCACGCCGGCGTCCGACCAGTTCAGCTTCGGGGTGGTATTGTACGAGGCGATTTCGGGCAAGCGACCGTTCGCCGGCTATCACGCGGCGGCCCTGGAATACGAAATCTGCAACGAAGAGCCGCCGCCGTTGCACGACGTGAACGCGTCCATCTCCCAACCGTTGTCCGACGTGGTGCGGCGGCTTCTCGCAAAGTCGCCGAGCGACCGGTTTGCCAGCCTCGATGCGTTTGCGGTGGAATGGGAGCGCGCACGTGAGATCGGCGCCGGCGTATCGGCGCAGACCCGTCTCGTGGTGGCCGTGTCGGTGTTCGACAACGAGACCGGCGATCCTGCGGTGGACTTCGTGGGACGCGCGCTGGCCGACCGCCTGGGCGCCGTGTTGCGCGAGGTGCAGGGCGTGGTTCTGGTGGCACGCGAAACCGTGGCGGCGCAGGAACGCGTCCAGGCCGACAAAGTGGCGGCCGCCGCGATGGTGGGCGCGGGCTATCTGGCGTGCGGCCGGTACGTGGTGATGGGCGACC
>DAIOGN010000084.1:0-15357 GCA_036745245.1 Candidatus Zixiibacteriota bacterium | reverse complement strand
CGCGGTCGCCTCGAACTATGGCATCGCTGACACCGTCTACTCCAACACCGATGGCACCGAGGCAGGTGGCCTGCGGGTCTTCGAGATCGAGGCCGAGCCGCTCAAGAACTCCCCCTATGCCGACTGGCAGGCCCGCGCCAAAGCGATGAACGGCCATCCCCCCTGGTTCATCGTGCGTCCTCGAGCCCAAAGTACACCGGGGGTGGAACCACTTCAAGCCGAATCCCCTGGCAGGACGAGGTGTCCTGTTCGATCTTGGCTGTGTGCGTCACAACAATTCGCGCTATGCCTTCCTGGTGTCATCTCCGCTCGACCTGCGCAGAGGTTACGGCACAGCCGCCGCCGTGCTGGGTCTGCTCGGCGCGTTACACAGGAAGGGCAAACGCGTGGGACTGCTCGAGCCCTCCCCCTTGCCCGGGTCCGACCTCTTCAGAAGCTGGTGGTTCAACCGCCATGTCTCCACGGAGCTGGCGCGTCTCGACGTGGACTGCGTCGTCGGTGTGGACTTTGACGGGTACAGATACGCTCGCAGAGCCACACGAAAGCCGTTCGTGTCGCTGTTGCATGGCGTGAAGGCGGACGAGCTGTTGTGGGAAACGGGGAGTTCGAAATCGCGGCTGGCCCGGCAGGCCCGCTGGGAACGTGTGGCGGCCCGCCATGCCGACCTTGTGGTGGCTCCTTCCGCCTACGCGTGTCGCAGGGCGTGCGAAACCTACGGCCTGTCCCCCGACCGCACCCGCGTGGTGCCCAATGGTCTCGACCTGGACCACTGGCCCGCCATGCCACAGCCTGCCGGAGCTCCCACGGTCACCGCTGCGGCGCGGCTGGTGCGTCGCAAGGGGCTTGACGTGCTCATTCGTGCCTGGCCCGAAGTTCGTCGTGTCGTCGCCGACGCACGCCTCCAGATCGTGGGTGACGGTCCCGAACGAGATGCGCTGACCGCTCTCGCGGCCGACCTGGGGCAGAGTGCGTCGGTGCACTTTCACGGCGTGATGAGTCAATCCGATTTCCGCAGGTGCCTGACCGACACACACGTGTTCTGCTTTCCTTCACGGCAGGAAGCGTTCGGCCTGGCCATGCTCGAGGCCATGGCCTCCGAGCGCGCCGTGGTGGCCTCGTCCGAAGCGGCGCTCCCCGAAGTGGCGGGCGATGCCGCCCTCTTCTCCGACCCGTCCCCGGAGTCGATCGCCGACGGGCTGGTGCGCCTGCTCACCGACACAGCCTTGCGTTTGTCCATGGCGCAACGGGCCCGCAGGAGAGCTGAATCGTTCACCTGGGATCACGCGGCGGCGCTCTTTGGTGAAGCTCTGTCCGACGCATGAAGCGGTGTCCACCGCATGACAAAACGCTTGGGTTTGCGCGCCCGGTATGCTAGCCTTACGAATCGGGCCGATTCGGCCCTCGCAGGAAAAAGGGGCTAGTTCAAATGAACGTTTCTACAGTACTGCCCCCGGCCCAGGAGGCCGCGGGGCCGGCCGGCATTCGTAATCCGCACCTCGACAGCTGGCTGTCCGAATTCACGACTCTCTTGAAGCCGGAGAGCGTGCGCTGGTGTGACGGGTCCCCCGAAGAGTATCAGCGTATGCTGAACCTCATGGTGGACAGCGGCACCGCCGTGTGGCTGAACGCTACGCACCGCCCCAACAGCATCTACGTGCGTTCCGACCCGGCCGACGTGGCACGCGTCGAGGACCGCACGTACATCTGCTCACGGCGCAAGGAGGATGCCGGCCCCACGAACCACTGGGCCGACCCGGCGGAGATGAAGAACGTGCTCCGGGGCCACTTCGACGGCGCCATGGCAGGTCGCACGCTGTACGTCCTTCCCTACTCCATGGGTCCCGTGGGCTCGCACATTTCCAAGGTGGGAGTCATGCTCACCGACTCGCCCTACGTGGTGGCCAGCATGCACATCATGACCCGCGTCGGCACACGCGTGCTTTCGGTCTTGGGCGAAAGCGCCGAATTCGTGAAGGGTCTGCATTCGGTGGGCTATCCGCTGGACCAGCCCGGCAAACCCGACCTTCCGTGGCCCTGCAACGCCGCGCACAAGTTCATCTGCCATTTTCCCGAGACGAGGGAAATCTGGTCGTTCGGATCCGGGTACGGGGGAAACGCGCTGCTCGGCAAGAAGTGTCACGCGCTGCGGATCGCCTCGGTCCAGGCACGCGATGAAGGCTGGATGGCGGAGCACATGCTCATCCTCAAACTCACGGATCCCAAGGGAGACCACCTTTACATGGCGGCCGCCTTCCCCTCGGCCTGCGGCAAGACCAACCTCGCCATGCTGCGCCCCACACTCCCGGGCTGGAAAGCCGAAACCATCGGCGACGACATTGCCTGGATGAAGTTCGGCGCCGACGGGAGGCTCTACGCCATCAACCCGGAGGCCGGATTCTTCGGCGTGGCGCCCGGCACCTCGAACAAGAGCAATCTGCACGCGATGCAGACGATCCGTGAGAATTCGATCTTCACGAACGTTGCACTTACGTCCGACGGCGACATCTACTGGGAAGAGATGCAGGACGAGCCCCCGGCGCATGCCACCGACTGGCTCAGGCGTCCGTGGACCCCCCGCTCCGGGCGCAAAGCGGCGCACCCCAATGCGCGCTTCACCACGCCGTCGCGACAGTGTCCCGTGATCGCTCGCGAATGGGAAGACCCGAATGGAGTCCCGATTTCAGCCATCCTGGTGGGGGGACGGCGCGCCAGCACGGTACCGCTTGTCACGGAGGCTGTGTCATGGCAGCACGGCACCTTCCTGGCCTCCATCATGGGCTCGGAAATGACGGCCGCCGCCGTGGGCAAGGTGGGAGCGTTACGCCGCGACCCCATGGCCATGCTCCCGTTCTGCGGCTATCACATGGGCGATTACTTCGCGCACTGGCTTGCCATGGGCAAGAAGGGCGGCGCGAAAATGCCTCGCATTTACTACGTAAACTGGTTCCGGAAGAGCGCGGATGGCCGCTACCTCTGGCCTGGATACGGCGAAAACTGTCGCGTGTTGAAGTGGATCTTTGAGCGTGCCATGGGTACGGCGGAGGCGCGCGAGACGCCTGTGGGCTGGCTGCCCAGGGCCCTGGACACCACCGGGCTGGCCGTCGCACCCGGCGACATGGAGACCCTCCTGTCCGTGGACGAGCGTGGCTGGAGAGATGAAATCCCCTCGATCCGCGAGCACTACAAAACTTTCGAGGACAAGCTGCCTCGGGGCCTTTCGGAGGAATTGGACAGCCTCGCGAAGCGATTGAAGTCGAGCAGCTGAACCTCCGGGGGCTCTGGGAGTTAGAGGCGTGCTTTGAATTGACGTTTCGCGGCCCAGGCCAACGGGGTATATTGCGCCTTCCAGCGCACGTGTAAACCGATTCAATCCTGGAGGATGTACCACAGGTGGCTACTATTACCGAAACCGTCAAGAACCCTTTCGCCAGCCGCAACCCGCGTCCGGCGCTCGAGGACCTGCTCGACCTGGTGTCGGAGCGAGATCAGATCCGCTTCGCCCGGCTCGACAACTCCCTGTTGGAGGGCGGTGCGTTTCGTGAGTTGTACTACTACGGCACCTCCTGGGGCTGGGCCGTCCGCTATCGCCACGGCCGTCAGACGCTGATGACCATCCACTTCCTGCCCGGTCGGGTCGAGGTGACTGTGGCGCTCTCGGAGCGCCAGGCCGAGATGGTGGCCAGAGATCGCACCTGGCCTGCCTTGTGGAAGAAAACGCTGAAGGAGCTTCTGGCTCAGAACCGCATCAAGTGGTTCCGTGTGCCGATGAAGACCAACTCCGACGTCACCTCGCTCATGAAGGCGGCACAGCAGAAAATCGCGGCCGCTGAGCAGCGCCGCGGCTCGGACTGAACGAGTTTCGATTTCGAACGATCCCTCCCCGGCCCGCCGATTGGCGGGCCCTTTCTTTGTTGCAGCCGAAACCAAGTCCATCCCGGCCGTTCGATACGCCCCTCTATCCTCCATTGACAAATAGCTGACATGGGACTACTCTTCTCCCGTACGCGCCTGGCTCGCGTGTTCGAAGTACGAGTCAAAAGGAGGGCGGCGATGCGCTACCTTCAGACGGCAGTTTGTATTCTTCTTTTTCAAGCTCCAGTAGGACGGGCCCAGGAACTCGACACCGCACTTCAATACTGGTACCAGTCGCCTGACGTAAACGTCTCGGGTCAATTCGACCTCGCGGACGTCATCCACATGGTCAATTACCTGTTCCGGAGCGGCCCCCGGCCTGCGCCGACACCCCTGGTGGGCGATCTGGACTGCAGCGGTGCGATCAACACCCGGGACCTGATTCTGCACGTCAACTGGTTGTTCCGTAACCAGTGGCAGTTTCTGTGCTATGGCGGTTATTTGTACCGCGACTCCACCGGCCAGACGGAAGCCGATCGGCTGGCCATGTTGTTGTCAGGAGAATTGCGAGCGCCCGATTCCCTCAAGGCGAGGGTCTGGTCCGATCTCGACTTGATTCGTCGTCGATACGGCGACTCGCACCCGGGAACCGCCGCGGTGGCATTCGTTGTCCCCTGGCGGATCGGGCACCTGTTGGTGCGACCGGACAGCGTCACCCTGGCGACCATCCTCATGGGATCGTATACCGCCTGGGACAGTCTCAACACTGAGTTCGCATTCGAACACTACTACCAGGTCGGCACGTTTTTGTGGCTTTGGTTCAACACCACCGCGAACGCCAGGGCGATGGCCGGGCTGTATGTTCAATTGCCGGGGATGCTGAGCGCATTTCCAAACGGCTGGCTTGGCGACTGGCCCTCCATCTGGCCCCAGGCTGCGGGCGACACGATCAAGTACGTGTTCCGCATGGGGTGGGGAGATTGTCCAGGCATGTGCATGTACAGTCAGTATTGGTTCTTCAAAACCACGCCTGGGACTGCGTGGCCCGTGGGATTCTGGGATGAAGCGGGAGGGGCCCCGGTTCCCGCGTGGTGGCCGGAAGCCCTGGCTGTTCGGCAGAACTACTGGCAGCTCTAGCGGGCTCTACGCCATCAAGGCACGCTTCGAAAGTACCGACTCGAGCGCCTTAACGGTGAACTCGCCATCCTTGCGGATGAGCTTGTCGTCGAAGTAGATCTCCCCGCCACCGTACTCCGGCGTCTGGATCAGCACCAGATCCCAGTGAATGGCGGAGCGATTCCCGTTGTCGGCTTCGTCGTAGGCGTTGCCCGGCGTGAGGTGAAGGCTGCCGTAGATCTTCTCATCGAACAGCGTATCCCGCATGGGCTTGTTGATCTCGGGATGTAACCCGAGCGAGAATTCGCCAATGTAGCGCGCCCCTTCATCGGTCTCGAAGATCTTCTGAAACTTGGCGGCGTCCCCTTGAGCGTCGGCCTTCACGATGCGGCCCTTCTCGAACACGAAGTGAATGCGTTCGTACGTGGTCCCCTGGTACAGCGAAGGCGTATTGTACGTGATCTCACCCTCAATGGACGCCTTGACGGGTGCGGTGAACACCTCCCCATCCGGGATGTTCCGGTGTCCGTCGCACTTGCGCACTCCGATTCCCTTGATGGAGAATCTGAGGTCCGTCCCCGGACCTTTGATGTGGACTCGATCCGTCTTCTCCATAAGGTCCTTGAGCGGATCCATGGCCTTCGAAAACTTCGCGTAGTCCAGCGTGCACACCCGATAGTAAAAGTCGGCGAAGGCCTCCTGCGACGTCTCCGCCAGCTGCGACATGGCGCGATTGGGATAGCGCAGCACCACCCAGTTCTTGTGGGGCACGCGCACCTCGAAATGCACGGGTTTATAGAAGTGCTTGTTGTACCAGTCCATGCGCTCCGCGGGCACGTCGCGCAGGGTGAACGAGTTGTCCGAGCCGCGAAGGGCAATGTAGGCGTCGGCGGCCTCCATGATCGGCCGGTGAAACGCCCCGAAGGCCCGCAGTTGATCCTCGGTGGAGTTCAGGAGGAAGCGTCGCACCAGCGAGTCGTCGTTGAAGAACCAGAAGGGTACGACGCCCCGTTGTGCGGCCACGCTCACCACCTCCCTGGCCAGTTCCAGCGTTTCCATGCCGATGACTTCGAGGTAGAGCTTGTGGCCCGACTTGAGGCCGAGCGAGTAATCAATGAGCAGTTCCGCGAGCTGTCGATTCCGTGGATCCATCGTCGTCTCCTTCCCTTCCGCCGCGAATCAATCGCCGGAATGGAGTCAGGGCAAGGCTTGACACACCCTGCGTGCGCCGTCTATCCTGGCGTCACGGCCGGAGTGGTGAAATTGGTAGACGCACGGGACTCAAAATCCCGCGGTGGCGACACCATGTCGGTTCGATTCCGACCTCCGGCATAATGTGAGAGCCCGGAACACTGACCTTTCGTGTCACCCTCGCAGCGCTCCGTGGGTCCAACGCACTGTTTTGACTGGGGAGCACGCCGATCGGCAACCGAATCGTCCCCTCGCCGGTGAAGCCTGACGTTCCGCACGGTCGCAACCGCACCATGGAACCGTCTTCCGGTGACCTGTCGCCATCGGTCCCGCACCACTCGATATGCGGACCGGAAACACCATTGTCCTGAGCTGGCACGTCCAGAGACGCACCAAAGGGTTTGCCCTGGAGCTGGCCCACCCCCTGGTGGCCAGGCAATTCGAAGGCGGCCTGATCCGGCGGCAGTGCAGAAGCATGCTTTGGACGGTGGTTCAATTGTTGCGCTATCGCCCGCGATCCATATTCGTTGAGTACTCCTACCTGCTGCTCTTCCTCTTGCGATGCTACTCCCTGTGCACTCCATTCAAAGTGAGGATCATCTGTGATTGTCACAACCGGTCGCTGAGACGCGACCTGCCTGGCATCTTACACGGCTGCTTTCGATTCTTCAAGGCCTGGAGTTTCAAAGCGGTGGATTTGCTGGTGGTGTCCAATGAGCTGTTACGCAAGGAAGCTCTCGCTCTGTGCCCGCGTGTGACCTCCCTGCCGGATCCGATCCCACGGATTTCCGTGGCCGAGGCGGGCGCACAGAGGCACGGTCGAAGTTGCGTCATGATCTGCAGCTACGGAGAAGATGAGCCGATTCGCGAGATGATCGAGGCGGCGGGTCTGTTGGCGACGAGTGGGTGTACGGTGACTTTTACGGGGTCTATGCCTGCCACCTGGCGTCGTCTGCTTGCGCACATGCCGAAGGTGTCGTGCACCGGCTACCTGAGCGATGAGGACTACCGGCAGTTGTTGGGCGCCTCCCAGTGCGCCGTTGTGCTTACGAACGACAACAGCTGTCTCGTCTGCGGAGGGTACGAAGCGCTAGCACTCGGCGTGCCTCTGGTCCTGTCCGATACGGAGGCTCTGCGGCGATACTATGGAGACGCGGCCATGTTCACCCTGCACGTGCCTCAGAGTATTCATCAAGCCGTGCAGCAATGCTGCTTGACTGCGCCCGTCCTGAAGGGGCGACTTTCAGTCCTCCGATCGCGCAAGCAGGACGAATTCAAGGACCTGTTGAAGAACGAGCTGATCCCCTATTTAGCACCCGGCACGAACCAGGGTTGAATCGTCTGGACCCCGGCAGCGGCCTCCCTTACGGGCAGGTCCAGTCCCCTGCATCGATCAGGTCGCACACGTCGCACGGGGGCGTTCCGCTTTTGAAGATGAAATTCACCATGCGGATCACGTCCGCCGACGTCACCACCTGATCGCAATTCGCGTCGCCTGAGGCGGGGCACGGTCGCGGCGCCACTCCGCCCTTGAACACGTAGTTTACGAGCCCAATGATGTCGGCCGACGTGAGCGTGCCCGATGTGTCCACATCGCCGGTGTTCTTCACCTGCAGCGTGAAGCACTCGCAGGCATCCCCGAGGCTGTCGGCATCGCCATTCTCCTGGCCCGGATTGTAGTGATTGGGGCAATTGTCCATGCGGCTTGCCACCGCGTCGAAGTCGGGGTCCTCGGCGGCGATCCACGCCTTGGCCGCCTCCACCACATCGTCCACCCCTGCCGCCACCCCGTCGCGAGTGAACCAGACGTCCTCGTACTCCACGTCGGGATAGAACGTGGGATTGGGAAAGTCCGAGTGGATCATGAACTTGGAATTGTCGGAGCCCAGGGCGGTGGAGATGTTGGAAATGGCAAAGTACCAATCGGGCTGAGTGATGGTAGGGCGAGGATTCCAATACCCGTTGAAGTGGCCTCCGGTCGGCTTGCCGAACACTCTTGCGCAAGGATGCAGCGAAATCGCATGCGGCATCTGGTCGCCCAGGCTCACGGCGTTGGGCCCGGTGAGAATGGCGATCGGGCCCTTGAACCACTGATTGGGATTGCCGCGAATCGTGAAGAACGGATCCGCCACCGACCAGTCGCACATCAGTTGCCTGCAGCAGCTGTTGCAGCGGGTGAACCAGTTCACGGGCTGAAGGGTGTCGCCGAACAGCCGGTCCAGATTCGGAAAGCCGACGAACAGCCCGCCCATATTGAGCCGAAAGTCGATCACCAGGGCGTTGACCTGCTGTGAGTCGATGAGGTCGATGAGCGCGTCCCTGAACAGAGTTCGGGCACCTGCATCGGGCACCCAGAGGTGGTAGATGTAGCCCGTATTGGTTCCCGGCAGCACACCCCACTGGATGGGTTCACCGGCAAACTCAGGGCGCGGAATGCCGGGAATCGGCAGTTGCTCCGATGCCCAGAGCTGGATTGGCTGGCTGGCCAGAGGCGCCGTACTCAGGTGCAACGTATCCCCCGTGCTGTACTTCACAATGTCGATGGTATCGAACAGATGCCAGTTGCTGCCAGCAGCGGCCAGGAGGTTGTGCAGGCTCGAACGATCACTGCCCCCCCACAGGGTACCCCCCAGGTAACCGATCGGGAGATTCGCCTCAATCAACTCCGGATACAGACTCTTCCAGGGCGTCCCGTCGTATCCGAGAACCTGATCTCCCGGCACGAGCCCCAGGGGATGCGGACTCACGGCATCGTATACGAGAAGCGTGCTGTCAGGCAGGGGTGTAAGGGCCGCGCCGAAGTGCGTCACGTTGCCGGCACCTCCAGCGTACATGATGGGTGTGCCCGGCGCCGGAAACGAGAAGGCGACCCAGGTATCGGTCGCTTCCAGGTGAATGTCCTGCTGACGCCGGCCGCTGTGAGACATGAGTCCGGCGTACCAGCCGCGACTCACGGTGTCGTAGTCCACAACACCGGGATTCAAGCTGTTCCACACGGAGTCCCACAGCGTGGTATCCGCGTTGTGAAACGCCGTGGAGTTGGTCTGCACCAGGTTCCACCACTGCACGAACAGGCTGCTCTTTGTGCCTCCCGACAGACCCGGACCCCAATAGGCGTCAATGGCAGCCTTCCAGTCGGTGACGGCGTAGTGCCCCGGTCGCTTTGCCATGTGAACGGGAGGCTGGTGCAGCGGCACGAAGACCGGCCTGAGCCAGGCGGGCATCTGCTCGGGCGGCAGCTCCCGAAGTGAGGTGATCTCATCGGCGGCCAGGCCCGGTGTGACCGGAACCGTAAAGGTGAAAAACAGCACGAGGTAACACAGGCAGGCTCGAAACATGGCCGGCTCCTGTCGCTGGAAGATGTGTGTTAGCGCTTTGGCCCGGTACGACTGGACGCGACGGGTGCCTGCGAAACACAGGCCAGGCGGCCATTCCGGGCGCAATCTACGAACACGGGGAGTGCGGGAAGAATGTCCTTCGGGAACCCATTTGTCAAGAAAACGGTGGGCCGGGAGAAGCGTGCGAAGACGACCGCATCAAGGGTCCCACCACGTTCGTACCGGAGTCGGTCCCGTCGACGTGATGCTCTGACCCGGCAGCGGCAGCGCGATGGCGATTCCTGCTTCCCTGGCCGCTTCGATCAGGCGTTCGGGCGGTTCGTGCCAGTCATGAAACGCCAGATTGAACGTGCCCCAGTGGATGGGGAGCAGGAGTCGGCCACCCAAATCCCTGAAGGCCGACACCGCTTCTTCGGGCGTGAGATGAATGTCGGGCCAATGTTCGCCGTAGGCGCCAATCGGCAGGATGGCCAGGTCGAACGGTCCGAACCGACTGCCGATCCCCGCGAAGTCGGTGGGACACCCCGCGTCTCCGCCGAAAAACAGACGAGCAGAATCATCCCGCACCACGAACGACGCCCAGAGGGTCGCGTCTCGGCCCGTGACGGCGTTGCGGCCCGAAAGGTGGTGTGCGGGCGTCGCCGCCACTTCAACACTCGATCCGGGCAGTCGGAAGCTGTCCCACCAGTCAAGTTCCACAATGTTCAACGCCGGCACGCCCCAGCTCTCGAGGTGCGAACCGACGCCCAGGGGCACCACGAAGGTCACGCCCGTGGTCGAAAGCGTGCAGACGGTTTCCATGTCGAGGTGGTCATAGTGATCGTGGGAAATCAACACGGCGTCGAGGGGCGGCAGTTCACCCAGCGCGAGAGGCGGTGGATGAAACCGCACAGGTCCTGCGAATCGCAAAGGAGACACCCGGGGACTCCACACCGGATCGGTCAGGAGGCGCACTCCTCCGAGTTCCAGAAGACAGGTGGAGTGACCCAGCCAGGTCGCACGCCAACCCGTCTCCTGCCTCGCGCTCAGGTGAGACGGATCGGGGTGGAAGGTCGGAAGAGTGCGCCGGGGCGTACGCTCTTCCCTGCCGAACAGCCAGCGCGGCAGAAGGCGAAGCGCCATCGCCAGACTGGGATGAGTGCGACGCGGAACGGGGTTCTGGAACCGGTGGCTCCGGAACTGTGGGGAGGAACGGATGCGGTCCAGGCGCGCACCCGTGGGAAGTCGCCCGAACGCTCCGGGCGTGTGTGTGCTCATGTCCTGCCTACCGGGCGAGAAGCACCCGCTGCCACTCATCGCGTTGCGTGGCATACAACAGCGGCTTGAGCGTCCGGAGTCCCGTCTGGCCGATGCTCTTCTCCAGGTAGGCCACTTCTCGAATCTTCGATTCCACCTCCGGATCCCTGGGCAGAGTCACACCCGCCGCCTTGGCAAGAAGCATTCCCTTGGCCGTCATCGCCAGTTCCACATGCAACTGAATGAGCGACAGCATGTCGCCCACCACCTGCGGGGAGAAATGGTCACGCAGATTGTCGAGATAGAACCCTACGTGCGTGGCGGCCAACTCCTCCGAGGTGACCGCTTCCAGGAGATCGACGTCGGCCTGCCACCCTTCACCCAGCCACTCTCCCGTGGCGCGTTCGCTGCGCGTGAAGACCACGGCCACCAGAGTGGGCAATGCCACCAGAAGCACCAGCGTGCTGGCCAGGGGCGACAGTAGAAAGTGGTTAAACAGCGAATGCAGCACGGCCGCCACGGCGAACCCCGGCAGAAAGTGCCACAACTTTCGTTCGCTGCCACGATCCAGAAGATGCTTCGACCAGGCCGCAAAGCAGATCATCGTGGCGCCGTGCAGGGCTGCCGTTCCGAACCCGCGTACCACCCATACCAGCGGCTGGCCGGCCGCGAGAGTCTTGAGGAAGTAGACGTTCTCCACCAGGGCGAACCCCGTCCCCACGGCAAAGGCGTAGATCGTGGCGTCCACGATGAATCCCACTCGACGCGTCCACAGCAGGTACCCCACGAAGGCACCCTTGAACAGCTCCTCCACCAGGGGCGCGTCGTAGCGCGAGAACACCTTGAAGTCGGGCCGCCACGTGTGCAGGATCGCTTCGTTGAGCCACAGGGAGGCCACGGCGGCCAGCATTCCGGCGGCGATGGCGCGCGCCACGGCCCGCATGGACACCAGTTTGAAGCTGTCCAGGAGCACGAGAGCCCCCAGAAACGCCAGGACGGGCAGGAGGCTCACTCCCACCTGGTAGAGCTTGATCACAGAATCTTAAGCGACCACATCCAGCTGTCCGTGCGCGGCTGGTTCTTTTCGAACGCGGAGGCGTACCCCACGGAGAACGTCATCCGATAGTGCCACAGGAGCATGAAGCGGAAGTCGAGCTGGGCACCGGCATTGTACGTCGTGCGCCGCCAGCCATCATGATCCACGTTGGTCACGAGCCCTGACCCGAACAGCGCTGCCCGAACGCGCTCCTGGTGAAAGAAGCCCCGACCGACGCGACGGAATCGCCACGGGGGCAGAACCCACTCCACGAGCGCCTTGGCGTAGTTGGCTCCGGCGATCGAATTGATGTCGGAGCCCGGAAACGTGTAGAATTTGCGATAGCGCTTCTCCGTCTGATGATCCACGTAGTTGTTGCGAAACCCTCCGAAAAAGAAATTGGCCTGAGGATCGGCCCGTTCGCCCGTAGAGGCTCCCAGGGAGGTGCGCAACCAGACCGAGGAGTACGAAATCGGCAGGGGCAGCCCGAAGTCGAGATTGTTGACTCCCTGCACATACAACCGCTTCTCCAGCCACTGGTTGTACCCAATGAACTGCCATTTGAATCCCTGCGTGTAGTCGACGGCCCCCATGGTCGCGCTTTCGTGACTGTAATTCATATCGAAGCCCAGTGTGGCAAATCGAGTGTAGCTCGCCGGAATGTCCTGGTAGAGGGGCAGCTCGTCGAGGTGGGCATAGCCGGACGCTGTGATGCTGTAGTCGAAATAACGTGGATCGTCGTCGATCAGCGTTCTGGCGTAAGCAAGCGAGAGCGCGTTTCCCTTGCGACTCCTTCTGGACGGACCAAAGAGATCGTAAAAGTCCGTGCCGTTGTGGCGGAAATCCAGAGTCCAGGATCGGTGCGCGTAGGTCCAGTTGACGTGAAACCGCTCCGAAGCGCTCAGTGTGGAGGCCGGCGAGTAGGACATCGTGAGGTCGGTGCGATGCATCTGCACGGGGTCGTTCACCTCGGCGCGAAGACCCCACGCCACCTCGTCCTTGTATCCTTCCACCACCGGATAGAGCGACGCCAGTTCGAGCCGGGCCAGCGGGTGATAGAATCCCGAGTCCCGTATCATCGTATCCAACTGGACGACCGACGGGGGCTCGATCTTCCATTCGCGCACGACGGCATGCGAATCCACAATCCGATTGCCCAGAAACTCTGTCGCGCTCACGTCCTCCAGCGGTCGTGTGGGGACCACCGCCGGCCGAAATCCCTCGCCGGTGTAGCGCAGCACGATGGCCGAATCGGCCCACACGGGCAGGGGGCGGAAGAACCCGGTGACGGCGTTGGTCACAGCCTCCATGGAATCCGAGGCCAGGTCGTACCGGAACACGTTGGATACGCCTGTGTAGTAGGACGAGCCGTAGAGATAGCGACCGTCGGGAGAGAAGACAAAACTCTCCGGAATGCTGGATCCAAAGTTGTACAGCTCGCGTTGTCCCGGTCGGCGGGCCATCAGGCTATCGACGGACAGGAGCACCAGCGACTGGCGACCGTTGATCTCGGAGTGGCTGGCCGAGAGCCAGGCCCCGTCTGGTGACAGGTCGAGGTCGTACAGATCGGTGCCAAAGGGCAAGGATACGATCTGATCCCAGTCGTCGTACGGGGCAACCATGCGCACCAGGGTGGAGACGCCGTTGAAATGTCGAACTCCCCAGAGAGAGGAATCGGAGGCACAAAACGCCAGATCCCCGGCCCGCAGTTTCTCCTGGAGCAGCTTGCTTTGGCCCGTGGCCACGTCCACCACGTTCAGACTTCGCCATCCGTAATTGTCTGTCGTGAAATAGAGCTGGCCGCGTGTGGAGTCGAAGGCCAGGGAGGACACATAGTACATAGCCGGGCCCTTGAGGTCGCAGACACGACGCTCCTTCCCTGACACAAAATCGATGGCGCGAATATGGGCCAACTCGCCGGGAAAGCTCACGGCCAGCAGGATTTCCCGGCGTCGCCCGTCATAGAGGGCACGGGAGGCGGACCCCAGCCCGACGGGAGCGATGTCGCGGTACGGTGTGGTGGCGTACTGGCGCACGGAGTCGAGATTCAGGGTTTGAAACTGGTGTTCCCACGCCACCCACTCGCCCCACACGTCATCGAGGCTCCGGCCGAACACCTGTCCGAACTGAGCGGCGAAGTAGGCTTTGGAGCCGGGCGTTCGCTTCACCCACTCCACCACCTTTTCGGGCCCGAAGCGGTAGCCCAGATAGCTCACGAACCGCGTGCCGTACAGGTAGGAGTTGACTCCGCCCTGAAAATCGACCTTGGTCCCCTCCGATTCCAGCCCAATGGGGTCGTAGAAACGGGCGGAATCCAGCACCTTGGATCGGAACACCATCTCGTCATAGGCCCCCTGGGCGCGTCCAATCCCGCCTGCCATCCAGGTTTCCATGAAGACGGCCACACCCTCATGGTACCAGCGCGGAGCATCCCGGCGAGGGGTCGTGAGGTACCCATAGAACATGGAGAGCGGGTTGTCCGCGGTCTCCCGCACCTTTCCCTGGAAGAGCCCGCGGAAAAACCGGTCGGACCCGGTCTGACCGTCAGCCGCCACGATGTGCACGAGTTCGTGGCTCATGATGAGGTTCATGCGCTCGTTGGCGAGCGTGGACTCGTAGACGAAGGAAAAAGGCGCGATGGCCACGACAATGGCGTTTCGCGGAGACGCCGTGGCGCCCGCATTTGCAAAGTCGCTTTGATCGTGGAGCAGTACCGTGACCTTGTCGCTCGGCTCGTACTCGAAGAGCGATCGATGGAAGGCCAGGGCGTTTTCGAAACAGCGAGCCACATGGGGGGCCAGAAAGCCGTGGAGCGCCTTATTGTAGATCAGCCTGAGATGGTCTGTTTCCAGAACCTGTACGTCGGCGCGCACCCCTCTTCCCGGGAGGGTCACAAGGGCGAGGGTAAGGAGGAGCGCTCCTCTGCGTGCAGTCATGAGCTGGCGAGTTTCGAATCCACCGCGAAAACAACGCGGAGGTCCTGGGACCTCCGCGTTGATCTTTTCAGAATAAGGCATCCCCTGCGCCGGCGGCCAACCAAAACCTTCCACCGGCGCAAGAGACCGCTCGGCTAACGTTGTGCTTCGAAGTCTCCCATATCCATGATCTCTCGCACAGCCAGCTCATTCTCCATGAGACTGGCGAAGGCCGCGTCCTGCATGAGCAGGGCGAACCCGTCTTCGCGCATTACGGACTGAAGTTCCGCGTCCACGAAGAAGTTCCGGAGAAAGCCACTCTCCTTGAACACCGAGGCAAACTCGGCGCTGTTCACCCACCCGGCCAGCTCGTTGAGCGGTGGCGCCGCAAGACCCTGCTCGACGGCAACGGTCCTCAAGGAGGCGAGCTCCGCGTCACCGTGGGCGCGGAACCACTCCGCCAACTCGGCATCGCCATGCGCGCGGAACCATTCCACCAGGCTGGCATCGGACTCAGCCCTCAGCAGAGAGGCGAGATCCGCGTCGCCATGAGCGCGGAACCACTCGACCAGCTTGACATCACCATGCGCGCGGAACCACTCGACCAGCTCGGCATCGCCGTGCGCGCGGAACCACTCCACCAGCTCGGCATCACCGTGCGCGCGGAACCACT
>DAIOGN010000083.1:9118-15993 GCA_036745245.1 Candidatus Zixiibacteriota bacterium | reverse complement strand
AAAGGATCGGCCCATGCCGGGGCATACCCTCCGATCACGAGCCCGATCCAGACGGCACCCCACGCCAGAATGCTCCTCAGCCTCGCCATGGTCTTTCCATCGGCAGGCGGGGGCTCCCGGCAAAGCGCGATCTGCAGGCTGGCGGAATGTCCCGGAGATTCAAGAAATCTCCGGAAAGCGAGACTAGATGCCGGCGATGATCCGGATGCTCTTGCTGCAGGTGGACGAGCCCGAGTCGCCCACGGTGAGCACGGCCGTGAACGGTCCCGCACGCGAGTACGTGTGCACGGGGTTCTGTGCCGAGCTGGAGGTTCCGTCACCAAAGGTCCACAGGTAGTTGTAGGGTCCCTTGCCGCCCGACGCGAATCCTGTAAACCGCACCATGAGCGGCAGGGGGCCACTGGGCGGATTGCCTGTGGCATCGCATGAGAGGGAGGGCCCCACGGTCACGATCACCGGAGACGCGCAGATGCGTCCGTCGGCGCCGGTGACTTCAAACACCGCCTGGTAGTCTCCCGGGTGCGGATACGTGTGGTAGGGATACTGCTCCTCGCTTGTATACCCGTCCCCGAAATTCCAGTGGTAGGTGTAGGGCGACCGTCCGCCCGACGCCGTGCCCACGAAGGCCACCAGCAAGGGCGGCGGTCCCACGGACGGCACGGCCATCCCGCTGCACGAGGGAGGGCCCTCCACGATCACTTCGATCGCCTTGGAGCAGGTGCTCAGCTCGCCGTCGGACACTTTCAGCACGGCGCTGTATGTGCCAGGCTGAATGTACTCGTGCGGAGGATTCTGGAGCTGGGACGAGGCGCCGTCACCGAACTGCCAGTGATACGTGTACGGAAGCACGCCCTCGGAGGCCACGCTGTTGAATCTCACCACCAGGGGCGGCAGGCCGATCAGGGGATCGCCGGACGCGTCGCACTGCAAAACGTCGGCGCGCGTGCGAAAGCTCCACGTGTCGGACGTGGTCTGGTGGCCGTGATCGTCCTTCGCCACGACGTGCCAGTAGTACGTGGTGTTGAACGCGAGTGGTGCCGGCACCATGCAGTTGGTGATGCGGCCAGACGCGATGACGGGCGGCGTCGAGTCCGTGCCGAGATGCAGATCGAAACTCAGCGGGTCACCATCCGCATCGAAGCATTTCCACGAGAGAACCGGTCGCGTGAGCTGTTGCGTGGCGCCGTTGGGCGGAGCTCCCGTGATCGGATCCATCGTGGGGGCCGCCGGAGGACTGTTTTCCGACTGAACCGCATCGTCGCCCTGGCCGCAGCTTTTTACGGCCAGACCCAGGCCCACGACCAGGGCCAATAGTGCGCGACGCGAAAGGACTCTCATCGATTTCTACCGGGGCACCACGAAACCGGGCCGCGAGACCCGGCTCCCAAACACCGGGCCCCCGGGTCCACAGTCAAGCCAAAGCCCGGGAGGGCGCTGGCAGGTCCGTGACACCCCGGGAAAATAGCACCCCCGCGACCGATTTCGCATGAAAACCTGCTGAGCCGTTGTCTATATTCTGCGCCGGCGGAAGGGAAGCCCCGGTTAGCCCCGCGCACGAATTTGACAAGACCCAGTGACACAGACATCGCCCGGCGCCCCCGGACTGGCCGGGGCACGGGATTCGACGCCGCGGCCGGCCTGATTCTTTTGGCGGCATTCTGGCTGGGTGCCGCCTGCCCAGCTCTTGCGCTGGATGGCGATACGCCCCGCCCGGGGATCCCGCGCGCCACCGCCTCTGACCTGGTGGACTACTTCGAGTACACCCGCACTCACACCGTGGGGAACGTGGCCTTCAGCCTCACCAACTGGGGCCTCTTTGGCAACGGCGGGCGCGTGTCCTGCTGCGACTACTGTTCCCGCCAGCCCGCCCGGTCGTGGGAGTTCCCCGCGGGTACCGGGCTCGACTATCTCGGGACCGGAGGATTCTGGATCGGAGCCATTCGGGGGTTTGACACGCTCGTGTCCCTGGGCACAGACGGCATCGACGCTCCCACCGAGTTCTTTCCCCTTCCCGAACCCAACGGCCACATCGAGGAGCGAACGATCCGGCCGGTGCTCGACGCGGGGACCTCCACGCGGTGTCTCGACGTGCACTTCTCCCCCGACGCGGTGTCGGAACAGGATCTCATCACGCGGTACTACGACACCGTCACCAACGCAACCTACCAGTACCCCGATCGCTACGATGGCCGCGTGCACAAACCCATCGGTCTGGAAATCACCCAGAAGTCGTACGCCTGGTCGTACAATTATTCGCAGGACTTCGTGATCATGGACCTGGGTCTTCGCAATCTCTCGGACGACGTGCTTCACAAGGTGTATTTGGGGATCTTCATGGATCACGACGTGGGACACTTTCGCCTCACCTGGAACCCGCGCTGGGACGACATGTCGGGGTTCATCGGCGCTGTTCCATCGCCCCTTGTGCCGGGCGCCCTCGATACGCTCAACATGGCGTGGAGCGCCGACAACGACGGGGATCCGGGCCTGGGGCGGTTCGAAGAGATATCCGTCACGGGTGCGGTGGCCGTGCGCGTCCTCAAGTCTCCCACGCCCGACCTGAAGTTTTCATTCAACTGGTGGGCCACCAACACCGCCGCGGCCTCCCGCGACTGGGGCCCAAACAAAAAGAACCGCCTCATCACCTACCGCAAAGGCAGCCTCGGAACGCCCCTGGGCGACATCAATCGGTATCTCATGCTCTCCAACGGCGAGCTGGACTACGACCAGATCGAGTCGGCCGTGGATCATCAGGCCGAGGGCTGGCTCCCGCCGCCGAAGGATGCCCAGCTGGCAGGGGATCTCGCGGATGGCTACGACACGCGTTATCTCTACTCCTTCGGGCCTTTCGAAATCCCCGTGGACTCCACGCTCGATCTGGCCGTGGCCTTCGTGTCGGGGGCCGATCTGCATGCGGAAGCGCGCAACTTTGGCAGGTACTTCGATCCGTCGAATCCGGACCTGTTCCGCCAGCATCTCGATTTTTCCGACCTCATTCGCAACGCGCAGTGGGCCGGATGGGTGTACGACACGCCGGAATTCGACACCGACGGCGACGGCTACCGCGGAGAGTACCGAATGGTGGGACGCGACACAGCCTACTACCGGGGAGACGGCGTTCCCGATTTCAAGGGGCCGCCTCCGCCCCCGGCACCTGAACTGCGTTTCCTCACGGCCCAGGGCAAGGTGGTGGTGCGCTGGAATGGTCAGCACTCAGAAACCACGCTGGATTACTTCTCCGGCACGTCCGATTTCGAGGGCTATCGCGTGTACATGAGCCGCACGGGGCGGCTTGAGGATTTCGCCCTCCTCACCCAGCGCGACCGGATCAACTACGTGCGCCGCAAGTACGAGCCCAGCTTCAACCGGTGGGAAGTGGACGGCAGACCGTTCACCATCGACTCGCTGCGCACTCTGTACGACGACCTGGTGGACAGTGTGTACAATTTCCGCCCGTTCCATCCCGACAGTTTCGCGGTACGCCTGGTGGAGGAAGCCATGCGCGAGGTGGTGCTGGATCCCATCGACCGCTCACGCCTCGACACGTCGCACTACTGCTTCGAACCGTTCGATTCCAACGACAAGGTGAATGACACCGCGGCGGCCACGCTGTCCGACTGCTGCGCCTCGCAAGTCATGGGCGTGATTCGACGCAGGTTCCCGTTTGCCGGCGTCAATGACACCATCGTGGAAGACGGCGTGGCCTATCCGGCTTACTACGAGTACGAATATGCGCTCGATGGCGTGCATGTGGCCGAGCCCGTGTTCATTTCGGTCACGGCGTTCGACTTCGGAGACCCGCAGGTAGGCCTGGAGTCACTGGAGTCTTCCCCGCTGGCCAACTCGCGGGAAGTGTGGCCCATCAATTCCGCGGCCGTGGTGGACAGCCTGCGCCCCAAACCGGGGGTGTATCCCAATCCGTATCGTCTGGCCGACGACTACTTCGGCGTGGGATGGGAGAATCCGAGCGGCTCAGAGCCGGATGCGGAGCGTGCACGCAAGGTGACCTTCACGAACGTACCCGACACCTGCACGGTGTCCATCTATTCCCTCGACGGCGACCTGGTGCGCAAGCTCGAGCACCGGGCCAACCCCAACAGCTCGGAAGCCTCCGTGGTGGTGTGGAACCTGATTACTCGAAACACGCAGGCGATAAAAACGGGGATCTACGTGTGGGCGGTGGAGAGCCGTTACGGCACGGACGTAGGCAAGCTCGTCATCATCAAGTAGGGGCTCCCCCGGGTTATCGGTTCGCGGGCCTCGCGGCACGTAAGTTGCGCTCTCTACCCCCGACGAGACGATTCTAAACCTGGGGCCTTTTAACCAACGAGAGCGCTAACCCAATGAGACGATTGCTCTTAGCTTTGACGGTCACCTGCCTGACGCTGCTCGCCGCTTCCACGGCGGGTGCAGGAGTTTACACAATCATACCCTCTCCAAGCGCCGACATGTGGGACCTGGATCACTACAAGGCCTACAGGTGGGGGATCAACTGGGCGACCCCACCGTCTCAGGAAATCACGAACGTGGTCCTCACGTTCAAGGGAATCTACGACTGGACCTACGAGCCGGACGTTCTCCACACCACCCTGCTCGACAATCCCGCGGCCGGCGTGTCGGTGATCACCGACAACCAGGAGGCCGGAAACTACTTTGCGGGTGAAGGCGTCACCGTCGGCGCGTGGAGCGATCCCTATGGCGACTATGCCCACCGGATCAACCTCAGCTACGACTTTGCTTCGCTGGGACTGCTCCCCACGTTTCAGACGTTTGCCGCCGACGGAAGTTTCGGGTTCGGATTCGATCCCGATTGCCACTATTTCAACAGCGGATTGGAATTGAAGATCTATACCGCGGATGTGCCCACCTCCACCGATCCGGTTCCCGAACCGGCCACGCTCACGATGCTGGGCCTGGGGATGGCAGGTCTCGGATACTACAGGCGTCGTCAAGGCAGAAAGTAGCAAGAAGCGCCCCGCTCGTCCTCTGTAAGAAGGCCCGCTCCCGAGCGGGCCTTTTTGTTTGTGTGCGGCCAGGCACCGGACGCGTACTGTGGTGTAAGACCCGCTGGGACACAGGCGGCAGAGCTTGACAGCACGCCCGTGCGGGCCGACCTTTGATGATCAAGTTTGGGGTCAGCCCGCTCGCTCCAGGCAGATGTCAGTAGGTCAGGCGAAAGGATTCCATATGCCGGGTAAAGCATGGAGACAGGGGCTGGCACTCGCCGCCATCATCGCGACATTCAGTTGTTCTTCTAAAGGGGACGACTACGGAACCGGGGGCGGAGGAGGCGGCACGCGCGTATTCGCCTCGGGAAACCTCGCCGGCAATGGCGCGAGCTTCACGCACACGTTTGCGGCGGCGGGAAGCGTTCCGTATTTCTGCCGGTATCACGGTGGACGCGGCGGAAGCGGCATGTCGGGCGTGATCACCGTGACCGATCCCCCCAACGCAACGCCCGCGACGATTACTTACAGCATCGTGGGCCACGATCTGCCCAATTACGCCATCAAGACCGGTGACAAGGTGACCTGGACCAACAACAGCGGCGAGACGCACACGGTGGAGTCGGACAACTAGGAGTTGGGGTCAGACCCCAGTCGTCAGTTTGCACACTGGGCCACGCGCCCCGACGGTCACCGGCCCGGCTGGATGTTCTGGTTCACCCGGAACAGATTCTGCGGGTCGTACTTCTTCTTAATCTCCGCCAGTCTGCCGTAGTTTGAGCCATAGGCCGCCTTCACGCGGTCGGTCTCATCTTCGGTGAGGAAGTTCACGTACACGCCACCTGTGGCGTGGGGTGCGGCTTCCTTGAAGAAACCTCTCGCCCACTCGATGCACGCCTTGTCCTCCGCCGCGGTGTCCCAACGGCTGTGCACGTTGCAGACGTACACCGTATCGCGGTGCGAGTAGGCCGCGGAATCGGGAGCCGGCTTCATGGTGGCGCCGCCGATCCCGCCGAAGAAGATCTCGCAGTGCGGAGAGGGCAGCTTCGAAACGTACTTCAGCGTGACTTCGATCGCGCCGTCGGAGAGGTCGGCGAAATTGTGCGACTTCCAGTAGTTGCGCGCACCCGGGGCCAGGAGCGGATCGAAGGCTTGCTGCCACGCCCGATACGGCTGCACCCCCACGAACTGGCCCACGGGCTTGCCGAAGTGCAACACAGGCTCGAGGGCCTTCTTCCCCGCCTCGGGGTCGCCCGCGTGGAACATGGCGAACACACACACTTCCTTGAAGTGCCACTCCGGCGCGATGAACGGAAGAGGCGGCGCCTTGCGAAGCACGGCCCACACCGTGGTGTCGTTGCCCAGCTTCTTGATGTACTCACGGTACTGCTTGAGCGCGGCTGCGCCTTCGGCCAGCGGATAGGCCACCAGGCCCGTGAGCACGTTGGGACCCAGCGGATGGAGCTGAAACTCGAAGCGCGTCACCACGCCGAAATTGCCGCTGCCGCCGCGCAGGGCCCAGAACAAGTCTGCATGGTCCTTGGCATTGGCCGTGAGGAACTTGCCATCGGCCGTGATCACGTCCACCGCGCGCAAGTTGTCGATGGTCATGCCGTGCTTGCGCGAGAACCAGCCGAATCCGGCTCCCAGGGTGAGCCCGGCGACACCGGTCGTGGAGTTGATGCCCAGCGGAGTGGCCAAGCCAAAGGCCTGCGCTTCGAGATCGAAGTCGGCCAGAAGCGCACCGGGCTCCACGTGAGCCACCTTGTTCGCCGGATCGATGCGCACGGAGCGCATGCCGGACAGGTCGATCAGAAGGCCACCATCGCACACTGCGCTGCCGGCGATGTTGTGTCCGCCGCCCTTTATGGCGGTGAGCAGTTGGTGGGTGCGCGCGAAGTCGACGGCTACTTTGATGTCGCTCACGCC
>DAIOGN010000083.1:5809-9108 GCA_036745245.1 Candidatus Zixiibacteriota bacterium | reverse complement strand
ATCGATCATGGCGTTCCAGACGGTGCGTGAGACGTCGTAGCCCGCGTCGCCCGGACGGAGAAGCTGGCCGCGGAGGCCGGATTTGAATTGGTCGAGCACCTGGCTGTCGAGTGTGGCCGTGCCCTGGTCGTTGCGTTTGATCGTAACAGATGTCATGCGGCTAAACCTCCAAGGTGATGTAGTAAACGCCCGACGATTCTAATGGACGGGCTTGGCGGAGCGCAAGTAGCTTAAGTGTGGCTGCTACAGCTGCACGGACACGCCGATGCGCGGCAATGCGAGACCTGGGGGGGTAAGGCTCCTTAAATCACCCAGTCGCGGGTCCGGGGGAATGTGGGCTTACATCTCCTGTCGTGACAGACACTCGAAGACTTGAACGCGGGAGCCGTCGTTGAGCAGGACCTCCTGCTCCATGACCTTCTCAATATCGTCCGGAGAAATTCGTGCCGGATCGTAGGTAAACACCGCCTTGTGTTCGGTGGCGAATGTCTCAATGGCCAGGACGCCGTCCACTCCCTCGTACAGCGATGTGAAGAAAGCCGCCGTGCCCTTGCACTTCACACCCGACACGACGCACTCCAGCTTTGCGCCTGTCGCTTGCGTCGTACCAACAGTCGTGGTAGGAATGGCAACCGCGGTACGCAGCAGGTAGCCGCCGAAAAGCGCCACCACCACCAGAATTGGAAGGGTCCAGACCGAGATTTTCATGGCTTCCTCCAGCCGGCGGCCCGCAGAGTAAGCACACCCTCCTCCGGGCAGGCTTCGATGCACTCCGCACAATTGGTGCAGTCCCTCGAACGAACGTAGTCGACTCTCTGCACGGGAATGTCGTGAGGACACGCCGTCTGGCAGATCCCGCAGTCTGTACATGTGGTGGCGTTTCGGGCCACCTTGATCCATCCCAGGCGGCTGAAGGGATCCAGCACCGCGCCCAATGGACAGAGGTAGCGGCAGAAGAACATGGGAATCAGGAGCGCGCCCATGATGAGGGCGCCCAAAACGTAATAGGACACGGCCCCCGCGCTGCCGTGGCCGAAGCCTGAGAAGATGAGGTAAAACGGATCGTACCCGCGCAGAATCAGTTCGCCCGACTTGTACGTCAGATACAGAAACGCCACCAGCACAGGATAGCGGATCAGTCTGAGCACTTGATCGAGCCGGGGTCCTGGCCGCCACTGTGTGCCGAGCACCCTGCCTCCCAGTCGCCCGAGAAGCTCACTGGCAAAGCCGATGGGGCAAGCCCAGCCGCAGAATGACTTCTTGGAAACCAGCGTGAGCCCCACCACGGCCACCAGAAGCGACAGGTTGAGCGGACCCAGGGCACAGGAAAACTCCCCGACTGTATAGAGCCCCCAGAGACTCTCGGCTCCACCGAAGGGACAATAGGCTTCGAAGGACCGGCTCCCGTACCCCAGTGCGAGAGACACCACGAGTACGGTGAGAATAAACAGCAGCGAGTAGCGAACGTAGCGAACTACCATGCCCAGCCCCTTTTTAGCCGACCCGGACTCTGGATCGCTCACATGCGAGTCATGCGGCCGTCAGCGGCGCGCTCAGTGGTTCAACCCGCATGCGCTTCCCGGGTTCCACCGGCCTATCGCCATAGCTGACCTGCGACTCTGCTATTGCTCTGGAAATATAGCCCCGGTGTCTGATAACGCAACGGGTACTTGGTGCCAGGTTCGCACCTGACGCCGGCATGTCCGGCGTGACGTCGGTTGATCGCACCCGGCACACACACTCATTGACAGGCGCTCTAGCTGGCGTAGTTTAGATAGCAAAGTCAGCTATTTCCGTCTGCTGCAGAGGAGCGTATGTGTAACCAACGGGCACTCCTGCTCTTGTGCCTGACTGCTGTGATGAGCGGCTGCGACGAGTCGCCCACCACTGCACCCACCACCGAATCGCAGGCCATCGTGGGCCAGATCATCTCTCACGAATTCAACATCGAAGTGTCCGTCTGGCAGGCGCAGCTGATCAAGGGCACGATCGCGGATTCCGCGGGTTATTTCAAGATTGATGATCTGCCGGTGGGTTTGTACGAGGTGCGACTGGTCACTCCCGGTGGGAAGCATCTCACCATCCGGAACGTTTCCGTAGAGACCAATCGAACCACGTCGCTCAAGGAAATCCGACTGAGCCCACCTTCGTGGCCCCTGGTCAGCGTCTACCCAGGAGACAGCTCGCTGGGAGTGCACCCATTCCTGACGCGCATCACGATTACTTCAACCATGCCGATCTCAATGCTGTCGCTCGAAACAGCCGTGACCTTCACTCCCACTATTCAAGGTTCGTGGTACTCCCAATCCAACTACATCATCGGTCCTGCGTACAGCTCGTACTACACCTACGAGTTCCAGGTCTCAAGCGGCCTGGAGGTGGCCACTGAATACACCTTCTACATCGGGCCGGGGCTCACTATAGCGGGCGGTCAAGCGTGGGGAGATTCTCTGGTTCAGGTGTTCACTACCGATTCCCTGCGACTCATGGGCCTTCAGTCCCAGTCGTACTACGGGTCCGGCAACAAGCTGGTGGAGCCGCGTCGTGACTTCGTTATGTATGCCCAATTCAACGCCATGGTTCATCCCGATTCCCTGACGGTAGCCACCACCTTCACCCCTGCCATCGAAGGCGTGTGGGTGGCCGACCCTTACTACCAGAGTGGCGGCCAGCTGAGATTCTTTAACACCGGGGACGCAGGACTTCGCGCCGATCAGACGTACGTGATGCACATCAATGGAGACGTGCCCCTGGTGGGGTCGTCCACGGCGTCGGGTGATCTGACCGCGACGTTTCGAACCCAGTCACTCAAGGTGATCAACTCGAGCCCGCGACCCGGGGAATTCGATTACTGCCCGGGATGCGCGGTCAGGCTCCAGTTCAATTCCGAAATGGACTCGCTGAGTCTGACGGCGGCTTTTTCGCTGGAGACGCTCCAGGGCGACCCCGTGACAGGTACCCTCAGCTTGAATTACTCGGATCAGCTCTACTTCAGCCCGGATTCGGGTGTCGTGTCAGAAGGCGTATACATTGCGCGTGTCTCGACAGCGGCGGCAAGCCTTTGGGGTGATCACCTCAAGGAGCCGTACGAGTTGTACTTCCGGGTGCGGTAGATTTCGACCGCCGCCGAACCCGGCCCCACCTCCGGGAGTAAACCTGGCATGTCCCCAGGCAGCATTTGGCCGGTAGTCCTGGTTCTGCTTCAGCCGCTTCAGGCAGGTGCCGGCCCCCTCACCGATGAGCGCGCATCCGACTTTGTCCGAGCCCTCATTGACGAACGCGACCGTCTCGAGTCGTTC
>DAIOGN010000083.1:0-5799 GCA_036745245.1 Candidatus Zixiibacteriota bacterium | reverse complement strand
CGTTCGCTCACCCTGATGAGCTGGCCATGTCCGGGAGGTTGGGCATCCGTTACCTGGGGGTCGACCACAAGTTCCTGATCTCCTACGACCTCGATTCTACGATTCGTGCACGAGTCGACCCGGGCCGCGCGAAACAAGCCATCCAGCCTGTGGACCCGGAGCACAACGTGGCCAGACTGGTGCTCACGTTTCCCGGAACTCCGGATTCGCTCAGCTTTCTGTTTGAAGACAGTCTTCTCATCTCGCCTCTCCGGTATCAAACTCGCGGCTGGAAGGTCATTGAGAGCGAGCACTTCCGTTTCATCGTGAGTGACTCGGCGTCGCTGCGCGACTACCATGTCACAAACCTCGAACGATTCTTCGAGGCGACCGCCACGAGACTTGGTCTGAGTGAAGATGACCGTTCACTTCTCGCCCGCGGAAAGCTCAACTACTACTTGTGCGCCAACGGCGCCGAAGTGCAGCGGCTCACGGGGTACTCCACCCTGGGCATGTACAATCTGGCGTATGATGCGATCATCACATCCTATCACGCACACTACCACGAGCTGGTGCATCTGCTTGTGAACTTCAAGCTGCGCGCTCTGCCGCTGTACACGCACTCGCTCCTCCAGGAAGGACTGGCCGTGGCGCTCGGAGGACGGGGAGGCAAAGAGCCCGGGCCCATTCTGGAGCTTGGTCATTATCTGTTCGCATCAGGCATGCTGGACTATCGCGAACTGTGCTCCGACAGTGCGTACGACGCGCTCGACCCCTCCATGAGCTATCCGGCAGGCGGATTGTATAGCGGCTTTCTTCTGGAGTTCATGGGTCTGGAGGGGTACCTGGAACTCTATCTTCGGCACAGCGGCGGGGCGGAAACGGTTCGGGCCACACCAATCTCCGACAGTGAACTGCCGCCGGATCGGGCCTGGCAGGAGTACCTTCGGACCGCCGCGTCCCGAACGGCCCTTCGAGCCGGCTGTTCAGTCGATTCCGGGGCCCGCGTACTCGAAAGGCCCCACGCCACGATTCTCGCAAACCGGGATCGCTACTGCTTCTCCATCCGAGACACGTTGCTGCTTCTGCCCGACGATGCGTGGCGCGACTTTCGCAGCGAGCAGTTCGTGCTGATGTTCGGCGATCGACCGTACGGCGGCGAAAAATATGCTGTGGTGGCGGATCCGCAGGAAATCTCCGTGTACAACCTCTATACCGGCAACCTCATTGCCAAGTGCGTGGCTGGTTTCCTGATTCCACCGACCCCCTTCGAGTCTGTTGATGAGTGGTACCTATTTTCGATTCCGAAGCCCGTGTTCGAGGAGGAGTTGTAGCCCACCCCCGTCTGGCACCACACCAGACGAATTCTGTTCGCCGACTTCCTGGCTCTGGCCGCAACCGACGGCCTGAAACTGACGTAGGTAGGAACTGCGAGCAGGATCGCGTCCTTCCCCGTTGAAGACGGTCGAGCCTGCCAGCCTCCGGAAACCGAGGTTCAACCATTGGGCGCCCGTCAGCCTGGGAGAGATGCAACCATGATGCAACTTGCGACTCGACGACAAATCCTTACGTTGATGCCCATCGGGCTGGCGGCCGTGCTGGTTGGACTGCAGCCTGGCCTGGCCATGGCTCAGACCGAGCCTGAGGCATCTCCACTGGATCACTTTCCCAGCCGGAATCCGACACTGTCCGCGGACATGGTGGGGCTGGCCCATCGCGACATCGAGAAGGTCGAGGCTCTGCTGAAAGCCTACCCCACACTCGCCAACGCCGCCATCGACTGGGGATTTGGTGACTGGGAGTCAGCCATCGGTGCGGCGGCCCATACCGGCGGGCGCGAGATGGCCGCGTTGTTGATTTCGTACGGTGCCCGACCCGACCTGTTCACGCACGCCATGCTTGGCCACCTGGAGGCGGTGAAAGTCGCGATCGAAGCACAGCCAGGTATCCAGAGCATCCCGGGGCCTCACGGCCTGACCCTTCTGCATCATGCGCGTGCCGGTGGGGATGAGTCGGCTACGGTGGTCACCTATCTCGAGTCCGTGGGAGGCGCCGACCCGGTGCCCAAGGCTGCAGCGCTCGAATTGCCCGCAGAAAGCTACACCGGGGATTTCAGATTCGCGCCAGGTCCCCTTGGTGTAATCGCCATCCTGTACGAGAGAGAGAAATTCCGGATGAAGGCCTCCAAGGGCAGCGCCCGAAACCTGATTTACCTGGGCAATCATCGTTTCCACCCCGTGGGCGCACCCACGGTCTCGATCGCCTTCAAGGTGGAGAACCAGAAGGCCACCGAATTCACGATTGTGGATTCTGAGCCGCTTCTGACTGCGCAGAGGGTTTCTTAAAAGACCCGTACCAATTCTTGAGCGATTCGCGGAACCATCGTGGCACGAATCCTCGAGATCTCGGTTCAGTACAATCTAGCGGGATCCAACGTGCCGCCATGGCGCGTGGTGGAACCTGCTCCTGCTGGGTCTACGGCGCGGGATCGACGATGGCGCCCATGAACAGAATCAAGTCGGTCGTGCGATCGACGATGGCGAAGAAGAAGGGTCGGTCGACGATCATTTCCCGTGGCGGGGGAGGCACGGAGGAGGCCGTAATGCCGACACTCGTGACTGCGGCGGCCTCGGTCCCTTCTTCATTGACTTCCACAAAGGTCTTCTGCCTGACAGAACTCACATACAGGTTGAATGACCTCACTTCCGGCGGGTCCCAGAGCCCGGACAGATCGGCTGCCTCGAGGTCGAATGCGGACGTCATCCCCATGGCCTGGAGCGGTTCATTCAAGGGTATCTCATACTCCAGAGTGAATCGAGGCATCACAAGATGGACGTCCTGATACCGGAACTGATCCCGCCAGACCGCCCAACGATCCGGTGAGAGAGTAGCCACGAAGCCTGCCAGATCATGATTGGCCGAGGGCAGAAAGAGCACCATGTGACACGACTCGCTGCCGTACGGGAGGCGAATGGCCTGGAACGAGTCGGTGGCAAAGTATCTGAACGACTCCGTCTGCCCCATCATCGGCAACTCCGTGACAGACCCGTCCAGTCGGTGGAATGGCCTGTTGGCCGTTTGCTCCTTGGAGAAGGGGTGGGTCCACTTGCCCTTGAAGTAAACGGCGTTCATCAGGAACATGACGTCCATGGGGTCAATCTGATCGACCATTTTTCCGATTTTGCCGCGCGTGCTGCGGTCCACCCATGCATTGATGATGGCGGGTGCACCGGGATCGTCGAAGTTCAGAGCCGCCACTTCTGCCATGAACGACTCGCGCGAGCGGTCCAGGAAGTCCTCGCGGAACTTGAAGCTGTTGCGGTACCAGATGGAGTTGGCCACGGCCAGTTGTACGCTGGTGTCGCCCTTGCTCAGGGCCTCCAGGAGTCTGGCATTGGCTTCGCCTTCCTCCTCGAGCGTGAGTTCCCCAAGGCCCCCGAGCACCTGTGCCAGCTCTTCCCTGGTAGTACCCGCCGCGCCGTTGTAGAGCATCGCCAGGGCAAACGCGGCGCTGGCCGGTGAGATGAATACGTTCTGAGTGGAGGCGCTCTTGGTGATGCGGTTGAATAGCCCGAAGCCGAATCGATTGTAGGCGTCGCTCAGGGCCGCTGCCTTGGGGTCGAGTTGATCTGTGGGTGGTTCCGCAGCCCGAGCAGCCGTCGTGGCAATGAGCATGCACACCCCAACGGCCAGAAGAATCTCCAAGCTTCGCCTGATCATTTCAATAGCCCTCCGAGAGAATAACTCCTCCGACCCCCTGGGAGTATACACCGATCTGTCCGCGGGGAGTTCAAGGAAGACGGTCCGAGGCGCGCGTGGCGGGCGGACTCCTGCCCCGCATCACAGACAACCCACCTCCGGCTCTTTTCCTGAAAAGCGACGGGGATCCGGCTTGCGATGGGGGGACCGCGAAGTATCTTGAATGCTCTCCCCCTGAACTGGGGCCATCGCTTAGCCATCCTTACTACCGGGCGCACCGCCCACCGGGCGACCGGGTTATTGGAATGGGAGGTGGGTATGATGAGACGCCTTTCCCTCTTCGTACTGTTCCTGTTGGTCAGTGCACCCTCGCCCGCCCTTCACGCAGTGGATCTTGCGCACAGCATCGTGTACGATGTGCCCGCAGACCGGATGGTGCAATTCGGCCGTATCCCACCCTCACTACTTACCGCTGAAGATAGCGCCTCGATCGCATCCTTCCGCTTCGCGGCAGACACGTTCAAGGTGCTGGCCATACTTGTTGAATGGGATACACGGATCAGCCTCTATCCCCGGGAAGTGCTCGACAGTCTCATCTTCTCGCGCGACGCGCTTCCCGCCGGATCGGTGGCGGACTACTTCGACGAAGTCTCCTATGGAACCGTGCACCTCACCGGAAGCGCAACCGATTGGTACTCGGCAGGAGCCTACAATGCAGGGTTCGACTTCGAGCCGATCCTCTACGATCTCGATCCGGTTATCGATTACTCCCAGTACGACGGGAACCACGATGGCATTGTGGACGCGGTGGTCTTTGTGCGCGCCGGAACCGGGCAGGAAGACACGCACGATTTCGACGACATCTGGTCGTACGCCGTAAGCTATTTCCCTGGCGGGGGCCCAGGGCCGTTCGACGGCGTGCGCGTATCCCGGTGGAACACCTCGCCCGAGCTGTTTCCCCTGCACAATCCGCTTTTTCCGCAGATGCTCACGGGAGTGGATACCCTGAACAAGATTCGTGTGTTCTGCCACGAACTCACCCACAACTTCGGCCTGCCGGACCTCTACGACTACGACTACAAGCTGGAAACTTTCACCTATTACACGCCCAACGACGAGAACGACCATCCGCTGGTGGACTGGTGCCTCATGGGCTACGCAGGTTACAATCTGCTTTCGATTCGCACGATGCCGCCTACGCATCTGTGCGCCTGGAGCAAGAAGGAGTTGGGCTGGGTCGACCCCATCGAGCTGAACCTGGCCAGCTACCCCGATCTGGTCATCCACAACGTTGAAACCACGCCGGACAGCTCCGTCTATCTCTTGCCGATCGACATGTCGGACGGGGAGTATTTCCTGCTGGAGTACCGCAATCGAAACTCGGCTGGGATGTTCGACAAGTTCGACTCGGACTTCAGCACTTATTTCTGGCCCGATCTGACCTTCGGCAACGATCCGTTGGACCGGGGACTCCTGATCACGCACATCCACGATTCCGTAGGCGGCTACGGAAACAACGGCTGGCCCGTATATCCGCACTACCGGGTGGCGGTGATGGATGCAGGGTATAATCCCTCGCGCGATTACACGACCAACCCTGGGGGTGCTGTGTCGGACAGCGCGCAGTGGTGGTATCCATACGAGACCAGGCAGGCGGCCGTCTTCTCGGCCGGAATGCCCCGCAGCGCAGCCCAATCCTGGAAGCCCGCGATCCGGGCGATCTCCGCGAATTGCTGGTTGGGCGGCAAAGTCTGGATCTGTTGCATGGCGTTGGGGTCGCCCGACTGGATCTTCGCTATCCAGTTGCGCTGGTCGGAATAAAGGCCGCGGGTAAGGCCGAAGAAGCTGGTGGTGCCGCCGCAGCGGGCGACCAGCGAAGCGGCGACGTCGAACGGGTCGCGGACGAAGTTGCGGAACTCAAAGCCGACCTTGCCGGACTTCACATAATTGTCGACCAGGGGCTTCATCGCCTCCTCGTCGAATTCGGCGCAATGCGGGCAGGTCATCGACCCGAACTCGACCAACTGCACTTTGGCGTTGGGATTGCCCATCAGGAATCCGCCGGCGGTGGTTTCGCTGACGACGCTGCTCCAGTCGCCGTCCTTGGGCGGCGCCACTGGC
>DAIOGN010000082.1:15769-16022 GCA_036745245.1 Candidatus Zixiibacteriota bacterium | reverse complement strand
GATACGTACGAACTCGCGCAGAACCATCCCAATCCGTTCAATCCGACGACGTCGATTTCGTACACTCTGCCGCAGCCGGGCCGTGTCACGCTGCACATCCACAATATTCTTGGGCAGACCGTTCGCACATTGGTGGACGAGATTCGCTCAGCCGGCCGGCATGAAGTGCTCTGGGACGGCCGGACCGCTTCGGGTGAAGAGGTGGGCAGCGGCGTGTACTTCTACAGCCTGCGCGCGGGTGACGTGGTGCTGA
>DAIOGN010000082.1:10867-15669 GCA_036745245.1 Candidatus Zixiibacteriota bacterium | reverse complement strand
CGCGCAAGATGGTGCTCATGAAATAGGATGGCTCGGTTCCAATAGAATTGTATTCTACAGCCTTCGCGCGGGTGACGTGGTGTTGACGCGCAAGATGGTGCTCATGAAATAGGATGGCTCGGTTCCAATAGAATTGTATTCCAGCGCGCAGCCGCTCGTGCATGCTCGCGCGCTGGATGTCTTTACCTCAACGTAATGCAACCCAAAGGGCAGGTGTTATGCGCTCACTCGTGCGTTGGTCGATCCTTGTGGCGTGCTTGCTGCTCGTGCAAGCGTCAGTCAGTCCCGCCGCCACACCACAGGCCGTTCAGGTACAGGTTCGGCTACAAGACGCTCTCGGCAACCCGGTACCGAACGGACTGCACAGTCTGATCCTCACCGGCTGGGACGACTCCACTGGAGGAATCCTGCTCTGGACACAGAACCAGATGGTGACCACGCAGCAGGGCTTGACACAGTGTTTCATTGAGAGCCCGGCCGCAGCGGCCATGCTTGCGCACTCGGGCCAGCAGTACGTCCAGGTGCAGGTGTCCGGAGAGGCACCGCTCTTGCCGCGCATTCGGCTGGGAAGTGTGCCATCGGCACTTCTCACCACCCGCATGGACGGTGACATTGTCACTCGGCCCGGAGAAATGCATATCACCAATCCCGGCTCGGGCGATCCCGATTTCGACCTGTTGAGGATCACAGCCGATCCTACGGGCTCGAGCATTGGGATGAGTGGCGGCGATCCGGACTTTGACCTGTTACGAGTCTCAGCGGCAGCCACCACGGGCAGCATTACGGTGGGCAGCGGCGACCCAGACTTCGATCTGCTCCGAATCACGGGCAGTCCTGCGGCCTCGAGCGTCGTGCTGAATCCCGGCAGTGGTGACCCGGACTTTGACTTGCTTCGGGTGACAGCCGATTCTACCGGGTCCAGCATGGCCATGAACAGTATCACCGGCGACCCGGATTTCGATCTATTGAGAATCACTGCCACCGATTCCACGGGCAAGATCGCCATGAGTCACGGTGACCCGGACTTTGATCTGCTGCGCATCACCGGCAATCCTGCGGGTAGCAGTATGACCCTGAATGGCAGCGGAGATCCGGACTTTGACTTGTTACGAGTCTCTGCTGCAGCCACCACGGGCAGCATCACGGTGGGCAGCGGTGACCCGGACTTCGATTTGCTCCGAATCACGGGCAGTCCCGCGGCCTCAAGCGTCGTGCTGAACCCCGGTAGCGGTGACCCGGACTTCGACCTGCTGCGAATCGTAGCCGACAATTCGGGGGGCAGCATTGCCATTGACGAGGAGGGTGTGCAACGCGTGAAGGTCTCAGGTGGAAACGGAGCCGCTAAACTGAGCCTCAACGGCCTGCCACCCGGTACCCCGGTGGGTGGGCTGATCACGATGGAGGCGGACAGCACCGGCGGCGGCATCGCCATTGACGAAGAGGGGGTTCAGTTCGTCAAGCTTCATGGAGGCGGTGGTGGCGGAGGCGGTGGCGGTGGGGGTTCCATAGCGGTCAATGAGGAGGGTACACACAATTTCTCGGTTTCGATGAATGCGGACAGCGGTGGCGGGTCATTCACGATGACGGAGGGGAATACGTTCCGGTGCAAGCTGGATAACGAGCCCTTCAGAGTCGCGCTGAGCCTGAACGGACTTCCACCGGGCAGCCCCGTGGGCGGGCTCCTCACGATGCAGGCCGACAGCACCGGCGGCGGCATTGCCATCGATGAAGAAGGCGTGCAGGTGGTGCGGATGCAGAGCGGGACGAACGGCAGCGGCGGTGGTGGCGGTGGCGGCGAAATCGCCATCGGCGAGGAAGGCGTACAAATTGTCCGTATCGCTTCCGACAGCGCAGGCAGTACGATGTCTGTAGAGACTCATGGCGTGCCCGGCGCCGTGCTCACGGTCAACGGCTCCACGAGGAAATTCAACTATTTCGACGCCTTTCCCTGTGGAAACAGAGACGTTGAGATCGGCACCGAAGGTGTGACCATGAGCTGCACACCCGGTGGAACGACCACGCCCGATACAGCCGTGCAGATCGACCCCGAAGGCCACATGACGCTCGCTGGCGACCTGACCGTGGGCGGCGATATCTGCGCCGTGGGAACCATCGGCGCCTGCTCCGATGCACGTTATAAGATGGACGTCGCAGTGCTCCAGGGCGCACTTGCAAGCATCGGGCGCATGCGCGGTGTGAACTTCAACTGGCGTACGGAGGAATTCCCTGAGAAGGGTTTCCGCACCGACCGCGACTTTGGCTTCATCGCGCAGGAGTTGAAGGAAGTCATCCCTCAGGTCGTGACGCTGGGGAAGGATGGCTACTACTCGGTCGACTACGGCCGGCTCACGCCGCTGTTGGTGGAAGCTGTGAAGGAGCTCGAAGCACGCGTCGCTTCGGTTGAGGCAGCCCGTCAGGCGGAAGTATCCGCACTCAACGACAGGCTCGCACGGCTGGAAGCTCAGTTTGCGAAACTGGCCGCGGGAAATTCAACCGCAGTATCGGACGGAGTGCTGGCCGACGCTAAGTAAGCTCGGAATCTAACTCATCAAACCAGGGGTCGGGACACTCTCGCGGACTTCCGCCAAAAGTGTCCTGGCCCCTTTTATACCAGGGGCATGACGGAATGGACGCTCGAACTGCCGAATCGCTTCTTGAATTGGCTGAGGCCATGCGTCCCAAACTCCGCGGGGGAGACGCCAAAGCCGCCGTTGAGCAATTCGAGGAGAGGTACGAGGAGTGGCCGAACGCAATGGAATGGTTTGGGACAGCGGGGCGTGTGGACGAGGCGATGCAACTGGCGTCTGCGCTCGTGCCCTTCTGGATGGCGACGAAGCGGCTGGGCGACGGTCTGGAACAGTTCGGGCGTGTATTGGCGCTGGCCGGCGGGGATGACAATCGTCGCGGCAGGGCCCTGTACGATGCAGGGTACCTGGCTTTCTGGAAGGGTGAATACGAACGCTCAGGTGGATTCCAAAAAGCGGCAGTCGAACTCGGACGACGCGCGAACAACCCGACGGTGACGGCCCTGGCGCTGGTGGGACTGGCGCGGATCGCGCTGCGATCGGATGTCGAAGAGGCGCGTCGACTCTGCCGGGAAGCCATCGCCGAAACGGAGGGGACAACGGACGAGGCCGGCCGGTCCGGTGCGATGCACGTGCTGGGGGTGGCGGCGCAGATGGCGGGGGACTTCGTGGAGGCCCGTGACGTGATGAGTCGGCGAATCGGGCTGGCACGCCAGAAGAATGATCTCTACACGGTCAGCTCGGAGTGCGGCAACCTGTGCATGGTCGAGCGACAACTGGGGAATCTCGAAGCTGCCGAGGCCCTCGGTGCCGAAGCGCTCGAGATCGACTTTCGCAGCGGAAACGAGCTTGCCATTCCCTGGAAGGTCAATGGGCTGGCGGCCGTGGCGGCAGATCGCGGGGAGTTCGATCGTGCGGCCGTTCTGGTTGGCATCGCTGATTCCACGATGGCGGCGGCCGGCGGCAGCTGGCCACCCGACGAGCTGGCCCAATACGAGCGAACGGTGGCGATTCTGACTCAGGCAATTGGTGCGGCCGAACTCGACCGGGCGCGGACAGCAGCACGTGCGCTCGCGACAGCTGATGCGGTCGCGTTCGCGCTGCGTGGTTCGACCGGGGTCTAGCCCCAGTTAAGAAAAGTATCCTGGCCCTTTTTTCTAAGTGTGCAAAGCGACGACTGGGGTCTGACCCCAGCTAGTGCGAGCCGTACGTAAGTTCGCCGGCTTCTACGGCGAAGGGCAGTACGTTCTCGGAGCGCGGCAGCGGGCACGTTGCGTAGGGGGAGAACACGCAGGGCGGATTGTACGCGCGGTTGAAATCGAGTATCAACGTGCCCGTTGAGTCCGGCGGGTTCATGTACATGTAGCGGCCGCCGCCGTAGGTCTCCTTGCCGTTGCTCGCATCTCCAAACACGAAGAAGTAGGAGTCGCCCACATCATCGGGCTCGAGACGGTACGTGGCGCCATTCCACTCAAACACAGCGGCGCCCTTCATTGGCGTCTCCGTGTCGAATCCGAGAATATTGGGAATGATCGCCGGGCGCGGCGGATCGTACGGTTCCCACCGGGCCTCGATGCGCCACGCCACATTCACCGGATGGTGTGGAATAGAATCGAAGTGCCTGAGCGCTTCGGCCTGGCGGTCCTTGAGCCGTATGTAGTGCTGGTCCGCACGCACGATGTGCAGGAATTCGAACCGGTCACCCACCGAAAGCGACACGGCCCCCGGCTCGGGGTCGGGCACCATCTCCACGCTGTCCACCGCAACCGTATCGCGCCGCACAGGCACACCGGGCGCAGCGACGAACGTAACGCGCCCCCCCGCAAGACGTGCAGTGCCCACACGCGCGGGCGCTCCCGCGGGAAACACGCAGAAATTGTCGGCGGCCGACCCCAGGAGATTGTCACCCTCCACCAGGGGAAACAATCCGGCCAGGCTCAGCCAGCCCGTGGGGCTCTTCAGCTTTTCCACACGGGTAGCTCGCCATGTGGCCACGTCCTGCAGATACTCCTGGTCGGCTTCGATCATCTCTTCCTGTGTGCCGCAGTTGAGCACTGCAAGAATCGCCACGGCGGAAAACAGGCAGTACGCAATGCGTCGTGCGGTCATGTTCATTGGCGAAGCAACGCAGACCCGGGGTGCCGCGTCAAGGACTTCCTCCCTGAACGGGCTTGCCGCAGGGGGTCGCAGGAATATCTTGGACTCGTCATGACTGAATCCGGTTTCGTGGCCACCGCGCGCAAATACCGGCCCCAGCAGTTTGCCGATATTCTTGCG
>DAIOGN010000082.1:0-10857 GCA_036745245.1 Candidatus Zixiibacteriota bacterium | reverse complement strand
GTCACTCTGAAGAACGCCGTGGCCAGCGGCCGGATCCATCACGCCTACATCTTTTCGGGGCCCCGCGGCACCGGCAAAACCACCACAGCGAGAGTTCTCGCCAAGGCGCTCAATTGCCGCTCACCCAAAGCGGGTGATCCCTGTGGAACCTGCGAACCATGCACTGTGTTTGCAAGCGGACGCAGCATGGACGTGATCGAAATCGACGGCGCCTCCAACCGGGGCGTCGACGACGTGCGCAGCCTGCGCGAGCGCGTGGCCTATTCCGCCGCCGGCGGGGGCTACAAGGTGTTCATCGTGGACGAAGTCCACATGCTCACCAACGAGGCGTTCAACGCACTGCTCAAAACCCTTGAAGAACCGCCGCCGAAGGTGGTGTTCATTTTTGCCACCACGGAACCGGCAAAAGTGCCGCCTACAATACTGTCGCGTTGCCAGCACTTCGACTTTCGCCGCATCGCGCCCGAGCCCATCGCCGAAGCACTGCGCAACGTGGCCGGACTACAAAAGCTCGAGCTGGATGCCGCTGCGATCGAGCTATTGGCCCGACGCGCACAGGGATCCCTTCGGGACGCCTTTTCATTGCTCGACCAGACGGTGGCTTACGCCGAGGGCGCCATCACTCGCGAATTGGTGGAAAAGGCGCTGGGCATCATCTCAGAAGATTCGCTGTTCAAAATGACGGTCCTGTGGGCCGAACGCAAAACCGCCGACGCCTTCGTGCTGCTCGACCAGTTGTGGGAAGCGGGGATCGACCCCTCCGAGTGGGCACAGGCATTTGGTGAACATCTCCGCGACCTGCTCGCTGCGAAAGTGGGCGGCGTGGCTTCTCCGGGTGCACGCTTCGATGAGGCCGCCAGGCCACTTGAATTGGGCGACCTGCTGCGTGCGCAGGTGATGCTCTCCGATCTGAAGTACAGGCTCAAGGCGCTGGCGGATCCGCGGCCCGACGTGGAGCTGTACATCCTTCGACTCTTCTCACTCGAAGACACCGTCAGCCTGTCGCAGATGATCGAGGGGCGTCCGGGCGCCGCAGAACGTCCGGCCTCCACCGAGCGTCCGGCGTCGGCAGATCGTCCGGCTGCAGCTCCACCACGCGCCAATCCGGCACCACCGTCGACGCCTTCATCGGAATCGTTCCGCCAGCCTGCCGCCGACCCCATGTTCGATCTCAGGCTGGCGAAGCCTGCCACTAAGACCGAGGAACCCCTGCCGGATGAGCCTCTGCCCGTGGAACCATGGGAGCGTTTTCTTGCAGTTTTGCGGAAGAAGGCGCCGTGGGCGGCCGCCGAACTCAAGCAGGGGCGGCTCGAAAGCAACAACCAGAACCAGGCCGTCTTCTTTGTGCCCGAGAGCAATCCGTTCAATCGTGACCGGTTTTCTTCCAAGGGGATCCGCACGGCTGTGGACGAGGCGTTCAAGTCGGTGTGGGGCACACTGCCGCGCATCGAATTTCGCTTTGGTGAGAGCGCCGGCCCTCCTGCGGGACAGAACAATCTACTCGGAGACCACCCCGAACTGGCGCAGCTCATGGAAGCCACCGGTGGTGAAATCGTGGCGCGCAGACCGCGCAAACGGGAAGGATAACACCAATGGTTAAGGGACTTGGCGGCCTGATGAAACAGTTTCAGGAGATGCAGAGCAAGATGACACAAGTTCAGGCTGAGCTAGAAACGCTGCGCGTGACGGGCACGGCCGGCGGCGGCATGGTGGAAGCCGTGATGAACGGTAAGTATGAGCTGGTGAGCCTCAAGATCGACAAGCAGGCAATCGACCCCAACGATTCGGAGATGCTCGAGGAGCTGGTTCTGGCTGCGGTGTCACAAGCACGCGAGAAAGCCACCGAACTTCAGCAGGAGAAAATGTCCGAAGTCACAGGGGGGCTTTCGTTGCCCGGACTGGGCGGCGGATTCCCCTTCGCGTAAACCGCAGATTCGCCCCCCGGTACGCCGGGACCTTCGATCATGTCCATCCGCCACTCCTCGGCCGCCATCGAAAACCTGGTTTCGGAGCTATCACGCCTGCCCGGCATCGGCAGGCGCACTGCCCAGCGCATGGTGATGGCCATCGTCAAGTATCCCAAGTCCGACATCATGAAACTTGCTCACGCGCTGCAGGACGTGGCCGAACAGGTGCGCCTGTGTTCCGTGTGCTACAATCTCACCGAGAACGACCCGTGCGAACTCTGTGTACATCCAGAGCGTGACAGCCGCACGGTGTGCGTAGTGGAAGACTCGCCCGATGTGCTCGCCATCGAAAAGACAGGCTCATATCGCGGGCGGTACCACGTGCTTCACGGAGCTCTTTCCCCACTCGACGGTGTGGGTCCCGAAGACCTGCGCATCAAAGAGCTGCTGTCACGCTTGAACGGTGAGGTGCGCGAAGTGATTCTGGCGACCAATCCGTCGGTGGAAGGCGAAGCCACCGCGGTTTATCTAGCCCGCCTGATCAAGCCCATGGGCATCCGTACCACGCGCATCGCCCAGGGGCTGCCCATGGGGGCCGCCATCGAATTCGCTGACCAGGGGACGCTGGCCCGCGCGCTGTCGGCACGAAGTGAAGTGTAGCCTCCATTCAATAGCTCAGTAACACATTAAAAACCAACAGGTTAGAGTTAGCGCGGAGATTGCCGTGCTTTTTATCCGCGTATTGTGCGGAGAAAATGCTGACTCCTGCCGATTGCAGTATGGTATAATCTCCGCAGGAGCTGCGGGCAATGTACATACATGAACTAAAGGACTGGCCTCGCTTCCATTGGAATGCCGACCAGCTCGTCGGACCGCTCGCGCGTGTTAGCCACAACCAGGGCCGACTGGTTGGGCACATGGAGGCGTTGGGATTCAAGCTACAGCAGGAGGCTGTCCTGCAAACGCTGACGACGGACGTTGTGAAGAGCAGCGAAATCGAAGGGGAGAAGCTGGATGCCGAGCAGGTCCGCACTTCGATTGCCCGACGCATGGGCATGGACATCGGCGCACTCACACCCGCAGACCGCAACGTAGAAGGTATCGTCGAAATGATGCTGGATGCCACGCGCCACTATGATCAGCCGCTCACCCCCGAACGACTCTTCGCGTGGCACGCTTCGCTCTTCCCGACGGGACGAAGTGGAATGACAACCATCAGATCGGGAGCCTGGCGAGACGATAGTTCGGGCCCGATGCAGGTGGTCTCCGGCCCGATGGGAAAGGAACGCATTCACTTCGAAGCGCCGAGAGCCGGACGGCTCACGGCCGAAATGGACGCGTTCCTGGACTGGTTCGAACACGAAGCGGCCATCGATCCCGTTCTGAGGTCGGGCATCGCCCATCTCTGGTTCGTGACCCTACACCCACTTGATGATGGCAATGGTCGCATCGCACGTGCGATCGCCGATATGGCCCTCGCGCGATCGGAGAACAGCCCTCAGCGTTTCTACAGCACATCCGCGCAGGTCCGGCTGGAGCGCCACGCCTACTACGAGATTCTGGAAACGACTCAGAAAGGAACGATGGACATTACGCCGTGGCTGGACTGGTTTCTTAATTGCCTGGGGCGTGCGATCGATGGTGCTCAATTCATTCTCGGTTCCGTTCTGGCCAAGGCGCGCTTCCGGGACCGGTTTCAGGATGTGCAACTCAATGAACGTCAGCGGCTGGTTGTAAATCGTCTCCTGGATGGTTTTGAAGGCAAGCTCACGACAACCAAATACGCCCGGCTGACCCAGTGCTCGCAGGACACCGCTCTTCGTGACATTCTCATACTGGTCGAGCGCGAACTCCTGATCCGGAATCGAGAAGGTGGACGCAGCACAAGTTATTCGCTTGCTCCTGCATAGGGCCGTATATTGTGGGTCCGCATGAGTGAGAAAGCAGCCCGCCGGACGGGGTTCGTTCCCCCTTCGATCGAAGAGATCGTTTCAGATCCAGCGTACCGGGCCTGGGTGGATCAGCTTTCGCGGTCCATGGTCACGTCTCTTGTGCGTGAAGCGGTGCAGCGTTCGAGGGAAATGCCTGGCGCTGACATTGAGGCGCTGAACCAGACGGTTCTGGAACACCTGGAACGGTCGAAACGTGGCGGCCAGATGCCCGTGATCAATGCCACCGGCGTGCTCATTCACACCAATCTCGGCCGCGCACCGCTCGACCTGGAGTTCTGGAATCGAGTCCAGTCCCGGATCGCCGGGTACAGCACGCTGGAGATCGATCTTGAGACCGGCGAGCGCGGCAAACGCGGTCCGCTGGTCAATCGCCTGCTGGCAGAGCTGGCCGGGGCGGAAGCGGGCCTGGTGGTGAACAACTGCGCCGCGGCTGTGCTCCTCATGCTCTGTCTCGCGCGCGGGAAGAAGGTGGTGGTGTCGCGTGGCGAGTTGGTGCAGATCGGCGGGGGCTTTCGCATTCCTGAGATCATGGCCATGTCTGGCTGTCGTTTGGTGGAAGTGGGTACCACCAACCGAACCTCGCTGGCCGACTACAAGGCCGCCATCGACGGAGAGACCGCTGCCGTGCTCAAGGTGCACCGCTCCAATTTCGAGATGACGGGGTTTGTGGAAGATGTGCCCGTGCGCAGCCTGCACGGACTCTGCAAGGAACATCGAATTCAACTCTTCGAGGACCTGGGATCGGGCGCCGTGTCGGATCTCTCAGTCTACGGACTGCCGCACGAGCGTACGCTTGCGGAAGCTGTGAGAGACGGCGCCGACGTAGTGTGTGTCTCGGGTGACAAGCTCCTGGGCGGCCCGCAGGCAGGCGTCCTGGTGGGGAATCGCGAGGCGATAACGGCTTTGGCCAACCACCCGCTCTATCGTGCGCTTCGCCTCGATAAGACAAGCCTTGCCGCCCTTGAAGTATGCGCGCTGGCACATTTGTCGGGTAAGGTGGAGGAGATTCTGCCCCTGTATCGGCTGCTTGCGACAGGCGAGGCACAGCTTCGCGAAAGAGCGGAGGGCATCGTAGCTCGCGCTGGATCGGCCAGGCTCGAAGTGTGTGTTTCTGAGGCTGTCACAGGTGGCGGAACGCTTCCTGGAGCGAGGATTCCTTCCGTGGCTGTGGCGGCGGCCGTGCCATCCGTTGATCGCGTGACGGCGGCCTTGCGTCGGCGTACGCCCCCCGTGCTGGCGCGTGTTCAAGACGAGCGTGTGTATTTCGATTTGAAAACCGTGTTCCCCGATCAGGACCAGGAGCTGGCGCGCGCGATCGCGGACGCCGACTCGCAGTAGTCTTTCGATGCACGTACTCGGCACCGCCGGACACGTGGATCACGGCAAGTCCACTCTCGTCAAAGCTCTCACCGGCATCGACCCGGACCGCCTCCCCGAGGAAAAGGAACGTGGACTCACGATCGAACTGGGCTTCGCCTGGTTCGAGACGGAGGCGGGTCCTTTGGGCGTGGTGGATGTTCCCGGACACGAAAAGTTCGTACGCACGATGGTGTCGGGCGCGGGCGGCGTGGTGGCTGCAGACGACGGTTGGATGCCGCAGACACAGGAACATCTCGACATTTTGAGATTGCTGGAAGTGCGTGCTGGAATTGTGGTGATCACCAAATGCAGTTTGGCCGAGCCCACGTGGATCGGCCTGGTCGAAGACGACATCCGAGCCAAGACCAAGGGCACCTTCCTCGAAGGGGCGCCCATCGTGCGCACCGACGCGCTCTCGGGGAAGGGACTGGACGAGCTCAAGTCGTGCATCGCCGGCGTGCAACGTGAGACGGCAGAGCGCGAGGATCGCGGCCGTGGCCGGCTGGCCATCGATCGAGTATTCACCATGGCGGGTCAGGGTACGGTGGTCACCGGAACCCTGCGCGACGGATCGTTTGCGCGTGAACAGAAGCTGCAGCTCTTTCCCCCGAATCTCACCGTGCGTATTCGATCGTTACAGACTCACAAGCATGAACTCGAAAGTGCGTCTCCCGGAAGCCGTGTGGCCGTGAACCTGGCCGGCGTGGAGAAGGACCAGGTGGGCCGGGGCATGTGGTTATATGCGGACTCGCCGAGCCAACTGTCGCACTTTGTGGGTGTGGAGCTGTCGATGGTGCCGTCGATCCCGGTGGCGCTCAAGCATGGCACCACACTGTTGGTGATCCACGGTACTACGGAGGTGGAGGCTCGGCTACATCTCCCAACGGCATCACCGCTTGCGGCGGGAGCGCGTTCCGTGGCCCAGCTCGAACTGAGAGGTCCCATGGCCGGGCGCTTCGGCGACCGGTTCATCGTGCGACTGCCCACGCCTCCCGTCACCGTGGCGGGCGGCCGACTGCTGGAGCCATCGCCGCATCGATATGGCAAGCGTCACGCCGCCAGGTGGAAGGGGCTCGCAGAGCTGGCGGATGGGGATTACGCGAATGCTATCCAATTTCATCTCGCACATGAGCCAAGTGTCTCGGCGGAACAGCTGTTTCCATTCTTTCCGGAGAGCGCTGCACGGTTCGAGACGCAACTGGCCGAAGGCGACAAGTCTGGTCTCTGGGAGCGGAAGGGCAACCGGCTCATGCGCGCCGGCTGGCTCGCAGGGCTCAGATCAGATATCGTTACCAAAGTGAAGGCGTACCACAAAGCTCACCCGTCCCAGGACGGGCCCGCATCTGCCGATCTGTTGGCAGATCTTCCCGAGGAACTGCACGCTTCCTTCGTGCGTGAACTGGAAGCCGACGGCGTGCGAGCCCTGGGTCCAAACCTCTGTCACCAGTCGCATCGCGCTGGTCTCACAGAGACACAATCGCGTCTCGCCGACGAATGGCGAAAACTTTTCGAGGCGACTCCCTATTCGGGACCCACGCGCGCCGAGTTATTGGCGTCAACGCCCGAGGCGCGTGCTACGCTGGAATTCTTGCTGAAGTCGGGAGAGTTCACTGAGCTAAAGGAAGGTGTGCTCCTGAGGACTGCCGATTTCGATCGCGCGGTGAAGCTCATCCTTGAAACGCTGCAACAGGGCGGCGAACTCACAGTGGCTGCGCTGCGCGACGCGCTGGGCGCCTCGCGAAAGTATGCGCTTCCCATCCTCGACCGCTGCGACCGGCTGGGCTACACTAAACGGGTGGGTGACGCCAGAGTACTTGGACCACGGGCCGCCGAACTGCTTCAGGAGCGTGGGGCATGAAGCTCGTGAATGGCCGCTTATACACCATGGTGGCGCCCGGCCGTACCGTGTCTTCGATCCGCCTGTCCGGCGAGACGATCGCCGCCCTCGACGAACCGGGCGCCGGAATCGACCTGCGCGGCCGCACCATGTTGCCCGGATTCTGCGATGCGCATACGCACTTCTATTATTGGGCGCGAACGCGTGACGACGTCGAGCTGGACGACGTGCCGAGCCTGGCGCTGGCGCTCGCAAGAGTCAAGGAGAAGGCCGCGTTCCTTCCGGCCGGAGGGTGGCTGTGCGGGCGCGGGTTCAACAAGAACACCTGGACGCCAGCTCGCTTTCCCACCCGGCATGATCTCGACCTCCTGGTCCCAGATCATCCGGTCTCACTGTACACGAAGGACACACACGCGTTGTGGGTGAACTCGCGGGCCCTCGAGGCGGCTGGCATCAACGCGCAAACGCCGGATCCTCCGGGCGGAACCATCCAGCGTGACGACGCAGGGGAGCCCACGGGCATGCTGTTCGAGAAGGCCTGCGAGCTGATTCACAAGGTGCTTCCGAAACCGGATCCCGCCCGATCGGCCGCACAACTCGAGCGTGCCGCCGCTGCGGTGCACGCGTTGGGCGTCACGTCGATTCACGATATGGGCGAACTCGACGCCTGGCGAGCCTATCAGGCCTGGAAAACGCCGTCCATCGACATGGTGCAATATCTCCGGGTGGAAGAGCTGGCGTACGTGGAACGCGAGCGGCTCAAGTCGAACACGGGAGAGATGCCCTGTGTGTTTGCAGGATTGAAGCTCTTCACCGACGGCGCGCTGGGTTCGCAGACGGCGCACATGTGGGAGCCGTACGAGGGTTCACCGACAAACGTGGGGGTGCCTCGGCTCACAGCCACGCAGTTGAAGGAGCATCTCGACTATGCCCAGTCGCATGGCCTGGCCTGCGCCATCCATGCCATCGGCGACCGGGCCAACTCGGAAGTGATAGCCGAGGCCGCCACGCATCCCGCAGGTCGCCTGCGGCACCGGATCGAGCACGCTCAGAGTGTGCGGCCAGGGGACGTGGCAGCGTTTGCCGCCTCCGGCTGGATTGCCTCCATGCAGCCTTCGCATCTGGTATCCGACCGCGAGATGGCGCTCACACACTGGGGCGAGCGGCGATCAAAGTACGCATTTCCCATGGCCAGCCTGAAGGGCGCAGGCGTTCCTCTGGCGTTTGGATCGGATGTGCCGATAGAACCCGTGGACCCGCTGTTCGGGGTGTACGCCGCCTGCTGTCGACGGCGACCCGGTGATGCACGCGGGCCGTGGGAATCCGGCGAACGAATCGATCGTTATACGGCCGTGGCGGCATTTACCTCCGGCGCGGCCTACGCAGCCGGGCAGGAGAGTCACACCGGGAAGCTGGCGCCGGGGCAGCGGGCCAATCTGGTGATACTGGACCGGGACCTTCTGGAGGTCCCCGAGGAGGAGATTCTGAACGTGAAGATTCTGGCCACCATTCACGCGGGTCGCGTCCGCTATCTCAATATGGATGCCGATCCCCAACTGGCCGAAACTCTGGCCCCTTTCGTCGTATAATAGGCCTATGTCCTTCGGTCTCGTCATCCGGTTGTTCTTCTTCCTCTTCTTCGTGCTGTCCATCCTGTGCGGGCGATATGCCGTGCGCTGGATGTCGGCGTTCGGTACTACGGAGGCTTCAAAGAATCGTCTGAAATGGACGGGCTGGGCGGTGTGGCTGCTCTTCAATCTGCCGTCCTTCTACTTTCTCGCCAAGGGGCTGAGCACACGCGGCCAGATTCACCAGACGTGGCACCTGTGGTTTCTATATCCCTACTTCGCGTGGCTGGTCACCACACTCGCGCTCTCCGTGATTCTCCTGGTGAAGACGGTCGCGACCGCCCCGTTCAGCATCGCGCGCTGGTGGCGACGCCGCTCGGGCGCCCACCAGGCCGAACCGCAGCGCCGCGAGTTTCTGGCCAAGGCGGCCACGGCGCTTCCCGCCACGCTCCTGCTCACGTCGGGGTACGGCATTCTGAGAGCGCAGCAGGATTTCGACTGGTTCGAGCCGGAACTGAAGCTGCGCAACTGGCCCAAGGAGCTGGAGGGCCTGCGCATCATGCAGATTTCCGATTTGCATGTGGGCAACTTCATGCCGGGCGACAAACTCTCGGAATTCATCGAGTCCATCAACCAGAAGCCGTGCGACCTCATGGTCGTGACCGGTGACATCATCAACAACAACATGGCCTGGTTTCCCGAATGCATGGAGTCCATGGCGAAGCTCAAGCTGCCCCGCTACGGTTCGTACGTGTGCATCGGCAACCACGACTACTACGCCGGGGACCCCGAAGCCGTTCTGGATGGGATGCGCAAGCTCGGCATGACAGTGGTGCGGGATGAGCACGTAGAGGTGCCCATCGGCAACTCACGCATCACCATGGCCGGCATCGACTATCCGGTGTGGGGCAATCGCACCCAGGAGGGTGGGAGGTTGCCCTCCCATGTGGATGTAGCTCTGGCCGGCGCGCCGCCCGACCGCCCCACCGTGCTTCTGGCCCACCATCCGCACGCCTTCGATCGCGCCGCGGAGCTGGGCGTGGCGCTCACGTTGTCGGGACACACGCACGGCGGGCAGATCGCATTCACGCCCCCGGGCGGACGCACCGTGTCGTTGGGCGACCTCATGTTCAAGTACGTGGCGGGGCCCTACGAGAAGAACGGATCGCAGCTATACGTGAACCGCGGTCTTGGGAACTGGTTCCCCATGCGACTGGGGGCGCCGCCCGAAGTGACTCTTATTACGGTTGGCTGAGCCCCTTTTTTAGGAACATCCCCGAATTTCGGGGAAAGCGGTGAGGCTTTTGGTCACCTGACAGAGCGGCTTTAATCGCTTACTGACTTCAAGCCCCTCTTTCGTTGGTCAAAGAGCGCCCGAGGCGGACATAGTTGGATTTGTGATTTTTCGTCACACGATCAATGTGCAACCGAATCTGCCTACGCACTGATCGGTAACGATCAATTTTTGCGTTCCAAATTGTGATCGATTCGGCTCACGGAAGACACCGAAACCATCATGTAATGATCGTGTGACGAAAAACGACAAAAGCAAAGGTATGGCCAGGGAGTGGAAGGACAATCCGGCTGCTTCGCAATGGGCTCTGCCCTTAGCGGCCATCTTGCTGGGCTCCTTGTCCCGGAAATCCATGAAGAACATTTCTTTACGGCACCGTCGCTTCCGATGCCTTCCGCCGTGAGGCGCGCCACTGATCATTCAATCGGTACAGCGTCCACACCTGCGTGCGGCTGGTCCAGTCGGTGTAGTTCAGCCGTGTGAGCCAGTCGGGCAGGTAGCAATACAGGGGCGTCATCGACAGCCGGCTCATGCTCGTGTCGAGATGGACGCGCTGCCATGCCACGAGTACCTCACGATAGGTGCTGTCGGCGTAGGCCGCGATGTCAACTGCCCCCCTCCGTCGCACCAGCGGCAATTCGCGGTGACGGTAGAAGTTGATGTACAGCGGAATCATGCCGCGTTCGTCGACTCGTTCCGCCTGAAGCGCCGGTAGTTCCGGATAGAGTCGCGCGAGGATCTCCACGCGTCCGTACGGATTTTCACCTGTGTACACCAACACGCTCGAAGCCGGGTCCACATGTTCATACACGTGGCGGAACAGGTACACCAGCGGTTCGGCGGGTTTGAGGCTGGCGAACAGCAGGGCCGGCATGTTCACAGTGAGAAAGATCGCAAGCAGCGCCAGTGCCCAGCGTCCCGCCCAGTGCGTCAACCCCCG
>DAIOGN010000081.1:7485-16297 GCA_036745245.1 Candidatus Zixiibacteriota bacterium | reverse complement strand
GAGAGCCGGCTGCCGAGCACGAGAATCCCGGCGCATGCCAGCCACGCCGCCGTGAGTGCCACCCACCACTCCGCCCACCGTGACGGTTCGCGACTCATGAGCAGCATCACCGTGGCCATGGCCGAGGGTCCGGCCACGTACGGTACGGCCAGAGGCACAATGAACGGTTCCCCCTTCAGATGTTCATCCAGGCCTTCGGCGCCCGGAAAAATCATGCGCAACGAAATCAGAAACAGCACGATCCCGCCGGCGATGCCCAGTGCCGGGTCGGAGATTCGAAGCAGTTTGAGAATGTAGGGTCCCGCAAACAGGAACAGCACGAGGATGGCGTAGGCGATCAGCAATTCGCGAGTCACGATCCGCCTCTGTCGCGCCGGGTTCACCGACTTGAGAGCGGACAGGTACACGGGGATATTTCCCAGCGGGTCCATCACCAGAAACAACAGGAGTGCAGCTGAAGCGATCGCCATGCCGGTGCGTCCGGGTCTCGCCTACCAGGCCGGTTCCAAATCGAGCGCCCAGGCGATGGCCGGCTCGAGCTCGCGAAACACCTTCACCTCGGTGGCGGGGTGCTCGCGGAACACTTCGAACATGCGCACCAGACCAAAGTCCATGTCATGTGCGGTGACGAAGGCGACGCGCTGCGGCGGTTTGGGTGGTTGGTTCCCCAGTACAAACTGTGCCGCCTCGCGTACATCCACTGTGGAAAAATCGAGGCGCGCACCGCGGAAGTCCCACACGGCTCTCTCGCCCGGCCAGTCGGGATGCTCCCACAGCGCCCGAACGCTCTTCTGGGCATCGAGTAGTCCGAGAGTTCCCGTGCCGGTTGCGACGGCCAATCCTGTCTTCGGATCGATCTTGAGCTCGACGGGCATCTGGAATCAGAATAGTTGGTGGAAGCCTGTGTCACGACACTCGCCCGGGTTCGACCACAGGATCGGTGCGAGGCTGTCAATGTACCGCCGGGCCGGCCTGCAAGTCAACGAGGCCCTGAGCGTCCCGTCGGCCGATCGAAAGGCGGGTGGATGGACGACAGCACAGCCGCCGGGCGCTTCGCGGTTGACCCGCGAGTAAACTGTTCGACACATTGTGGTGCACACGCCGGCGCGGAACAGTCGGCCCCATGGAACGAAAGGAGTCGATCGTCATGAGGAAATACGGAGTTCTTGCAGCGTTTCTCGCCTGTCTTCATCTGTCCGGCCCCGCATCGGCACAGTCGCCATCGACGTTTGAGGTGTACGGCTTCGCCATGATGGACGCGGGCTACAACGCCCGCCAGATCCACCCCGACTGGTACGATGTGGTGCGGCCAACGAAGCTGCCTTCGTTCAAGGACGAGTTCGGGGCCGACGGAAACGCCTACTTCAGCGTGCGCCAGACCCGCCTGGGCTTCAAGTCGTTCACGTCCACGGACCTGGGCGATTTGAGGACGCAGTTCGAGTTTGAAATGTTCGGCACCGGCGTGGACGCCGGGCAGACCACGATCCGGTTGCGCCATGCCTACGGCGAACTGGGAAAGGTGGGCGCCGGGCAGTACTGGAGCCCGTTCATGGACATCGACGTGTTCCCCAACTCGGTGGAGTATTGGGGACCCACCGGCATGGCGTTTTTCCGAAACGTGCAGGTGCGCTGGATGCCCATCCAGGGTGACACGCGCCTCACCGTTGCGCTCGAACGCCCCGGCGCCTCGGCGGACGCAGGCACCTACGCGGGACGAGTGGAATTGGTGGACATCGTGCCACGGTTTCCACTGCCCGACGTGTCGGCCGAGTACCGCATGGGACGCCCGTGGGGCTACGTGGAAGTGGCTGGCATCGTGCGCTACATGGAGTGGAAAGACATGAACGCCGATTCGCTGAACCTGTCCGGCGACGCCATCGGCTGGGGCCTCAACCTGAGTTCGAATTTGAAATTCAATCCCGAGAATACGGCCCGCCTGGCGGTGGTGTACGGCGAAGCGATCCAGAACTACATGAACGACGCGCCCGTGGACATCGGCGCTCAGACCAATCCCGGCAACACGGTGACGCCGGTGACGGGCGAGGCCCTGCCGGTTCTGGGCATCACGGCCTTCCTGGATCACACCTGGAACACACGCTTCTCCACAGCGATCGGCTACTCCATGATCGACATCGACAACACCGACGCCATGTCGCCTTCCGCGTTTGCCAAGGGCCAGTATGCCCTGGGCAACGTGATGTACTACCCCGCGCCCAACGTCATGGCGGGCGTGGAGTTTCAGTGGGGCCAGCGCGAGAACTTCACGGACGGCTGGATGGCGGACATCTTCAAGGTGCAGGTGTCGTTCAAGTACAACTTTTCGAAGTTACTATAATTCATCCAGGGAGCAGGAATCATGAAAACGAATAGAACGATCCTCTTGTTGGCGGCCGTGGCCGTCTGCCTCGTGGCCGGCCAGGTGGCCGCGAAAGACCTCTATAAGAAGGAAGTGGTCCAGGCGGCGCTGACGGACGCCCACACCAAATACCTCAATCTGGCCGAAGGCAAGAACGCCGACTACATCCCTGCTCTGGCAAAGGTGGATCCGAAGATCTTCGGCATTGCCGTGGTCACGGTGGATGGCAAGGTGTACACCATCGGGGACGTCACCTCCGAAGTGTCGATCCAGTCGATCTCGAAGGTGTTCACCATGGCCCTGGTGATGCAGGAGCAGAGCCCGGAGGCCATTCTGAACAACATGGGCGTGGACGCCACAGGCCAGGTGTTCAACTCCATCGTGGCCATCGAGCAATACCGGGGCGCGCAGATGAACGCCATGGTGAACCCCGGCGCCATCACGTCCACCAGCATGGTGTCCGGCGCCTCGGCCGAGGAGATCTGGAACAAGATCATCAGCGCGTACAGCGACTTCGCAGGCCGGCCGCTTCTGGTGAACCAGGAAGTGTTCGTCTCCGAGGCGGAGACCAATCAGCGCAACCAGGCGATCTCGATGCTCATGTACGCCTACGGACATATCCAGTCGGAGCCGCTGCGGGCGTGCGACATCTACACGAAGCAGTGCGCGGTGAACGTGAACGCGCTCGACCTGGCCACCATGGCCGCCACGCTGGCCAACGGCGGCAAGAATCCGGTGACGGCCAAGCAGGTGATGAGCACCGAAAACGTACCGGAGGTTCTGGCCGTGATGGCCACCGCCGGCCTGTATGACGACTCGGGCCAGTGGCTCTTCCGCACCGGCCTGCCGGCCAAGAGCGGCGTGGGTGGCGGGATCCTGGCGGTTTCGCCGGGCAAGTTCGGCATCGCAGCGATCTCCCCGCCGCTCGATGCCGCGGGCAACAGTGTGAAGGCGCAGAAGGCCATCGCCGACGTGTCGAACGCGCTGGGCGGCAACCCGTACGCGCCGGCGCCTTTGGGTAAGAAGTAGCGAACTCACGCTTAAAACGCCACACCGCGGGGCACGGCGCGAACGGCACCGTGCCCCGTTTCTGCACACGGGGGAACCATTGAATCGCACATATAGAATCTCAAGTATCCTGCTGGGCCTGGTAGCAGGTCTCGCGTCTGGCGCGCTGGCCCAGGATGAAGCGCCCATGCCCGTTCTGGAGGATTCCACTCTGCCCGTGACCAGGGAGGTGTACGAGAACCTCTACTCGGGCGAATTCACTCCGGGCTCGGGCTTCGACATTATCAAGACCAAGAGAGGCAGTCTGAACATCAGTGCGTACGGTTTGTTCCGCTACCTGAACCAGATGCCCGGCTCGCAGACCTACACCGACCACCTCGGACGCGAACGCGAGGTGAAGGCGCGCCACGATCTCTACTGGCATCGCACCTTCATCTGGCTCACGGGTTTCTTCTATGAGAAGCGGTTCAGATACAACGTCACGGCCTGGTCGCTGTCGACGACGCAGCAGACTCTGCTCTTCGGCAACCTGCGCTACATTCTGTCCAATGGGCTGACCTTCGGCGTGGGCCTGGGCCCCAACCTCACCCACCGCTCCCTTCAGGGCTCCTGGCCCTATTGGGCCGCCGCCGACCGCCAGATGGCGGAGGACGCCATGCGGGGCGGCTTCTCCTCGTGCGCATTTATCACGGGCACGCCCTTGTCGCGGTTTTATTACACGCTGTCCGTGAACACGAACTTGAGCCAGCTCGGCGTGACGGCCACCAACGACTCGCGCGACATGGCCTTTTCGGGAAGTTTCTGGTGGATGCCCACCACGGGTGAATTCGGGCCGCGCGGCGGCCTGGGAGATCTCGAATACCACGAGGACCTCGCCACGCGCTTCGGAATGTCGGCCTGTCACAGCCGCGAAAGCCGCTACGCGCCCAACGACCAGCCTCCCGCCGCCACCCAGATCCGACTGTCGGATGGTGTGTTCCCCTTCGAGACCGGCGCTCTGGCGGATTCGGTCACGGTGGAAAAGCTCGACTACGAGAGTCTGGCCGTGGACGCCGGATTCAAGTTCAAAGGGTTTTCGTTTCAGGGGGAGTACTCGGCGCGCAAGATGTCGAATTTCGCGGCCACGGGGCCTCTGCCCGTCACGTCCATCCTGGACCACGCATTCTTTCTGCAGGGCATGCACATGGTGGTGCCCAAACATCTGGGCCTGTACGCCGTCACCTCGTACATGCTCGATGACTTCGAGCGCCACCCGTGGGAGATTGCGTTGGGAGCCAATCTCTATCCCTTCGGGAACCGGCAGTGGCGGATCAATCTGCACGTGATTCGCATCGACCAGTCGCCCGCGGGTTCCACGTTTGGCTATTACACTGCGGGCCAGAGCGGCACCACGGTGTCTCTGGCGACTGACTTCCTGCTATGACGGAGGACGTATGAAGAGCATGTCTGGCCTGTGGTGGATCGCTCTCTTGCTTTGCATTGGCCTGGGGACCGTTCCCACGGCGTGCGCAGCCGACCCCTGGCTGTTCCACGACTCGCACTTCCACATCACCAATTACGTGCAGGAAGGGATCACGCCCACGGCCTTCCTGGAGATCATGGGCGACAAGGTGGGCCGGTCCACGCTCTTCGGCATTCCCCTGCAGCAGACCTGGTCGTACGGCAACACGGGCGAATACGCGCCCACGTACTACCTGCAGACCGATGCGCCGCTCTACTATTACTCGTTCACCGATGCCGCGATCGCCATGACCTACCGGTCGCTGTCGAAAGAACAGCAGGCGCGGTTCGACCCGATGATCACGGGGTTCAATCCCGCCGACATGTACGCCGCCGATCACATCCGGCGCGTACTGGTGACCTTCCCCGGGGTGTTCTCCGGAATCGGCGAGTTCACTATCCACAAGGAATTCGTGTCGGGCAAAGTGGCCGGTGAACACGCCAGCCTCACCAATCCGGCCCTCGATCGCATCTTCGACTTCGCGGCCGAGGTGGGGCTCGTGGTGATTCTCCACAACGACGCCGACGTGCCGTTTCCGAAACCCGGCCAGGAGCCCTACCAGCTCAAACAGCTGGGCCAGCTCTTCAGACGCCATCCGCAGGCCACGATCATCTGGGCGCACTGTGGACTGGGGCGCATCGTGCACCCGGTGCCCGACCAGATCGGCATCGTCCAGCGCGCGCTGGCCGACAGTTCGCTGTCGCACCTGTATATCGATCTCTCCTGGAGCGAAACCGCGAAGTACCTCACGGCAACTCCCGAAGCGATCGCGGCCACGGCGGCACTGATCGAGCGCTTTCCGGACCGGTTCCTGCTTGGCACCGACGAAGTCGCGCCGACCACCCAGGAGTCGTATTTGAAGGTGTACAATCTGTATGCGCCGCTGTTCGCCGCGCTCTCCCCGGAAGCGAGCGCGAAGCTGCGCCTGGGCAACTATGAGCGGATCTTCGATGCGGCGCGCAAGAGCGTGCGGGCCTGGGAACAGGCGAACGTGAAGTGAGCGCTTAAAGCCTTTTCCCTGCCCTGGAGGCGGCGATGAGCCGCGCGAGTCGCGCCTGTTGCGTTTCGACCTTCTTCGCCGACGTCACCCAATAGATGGCCGTCTGCCGGTACGACGGCGCCTGCGACGAAAAAAATGTCCAGGCATCTTTATCACGCTTGAACTCACTTTGTTGTGACCGGTCGAACTCTGCAGTCTTTCGCTGCTCGTAGGAATAGGTGCGCGCCATCCCTTCGCGCAGAGCCGCGAAGGCGGCCGTGCCCGCAGGCGTCATGAGCCCGCCCTTCTCGAGTTGTGCCACTTTCCTGATGTTGATGTCGCTCCAGTGGCTCCCCCGACGGCGCGGCGTGAAGCGAATGGTGTAGGCTTCGTCGCTGAATTTCCGACGCACGCCGTCGATCCAGCCGAAGCACAGAGCCACATCCACAGATTCCGACCAGGTGAGGCAGGGTTTGCCGGACTTCTTTTTGTAGAAGCCCACCAGAAGTTCGCCTTTCGATTGGTGATTCTTGCTGAGCCACGATCGAAATGCGGTGGGCGTGGCAAAGAAGATGGGCTTGGTCGACATCGATCCTTACTCCTGATGCGGGCCGGGCTCAAGGTGACGCACGGGTAGACGAGTAAGAGATCGTCTGCGCCCCGGTCAAGTCGCAGACCTGCCGTGCCATGGGGCCCATACAGCGAATCGACTCTCCGCGTTGACGATAGGGTTCACTCGATCGCTTCCGTAGTCCAGTCCACAGGCCATTGCGCAAACGACCCGTTGCCCCGCGACCGAATTCCAGTAGCTTGAGAGCAATGATCACCGTTCACTCTTCGCTGCTTTCATACTTCCTCTCCCCTCGCACGTCTTCGACCGCGGCTTCTTGACCCATCCACTGCGGATGGCTTGGCCCCATAGCGCACCTCTGGCGACCTGCTTGCTTTTTCTTGCATCGGCGAGTGTGGCCTCTGCCCGCCCGGCCGGCACGGCGGAGCAATTCGTGGCGAGAGCGGACTCGGCCAGGCTCGAAGGCCAGTATGACATCGAGCTGTCTGCCTTGCACCACGCCCGGGCCGCGGATTCTACTCAAGTGGGGCCCCTCTGGCGCCTGACTCGCGCGTACGTGGAGCTGGGCGAGCTGGCCACGGAGAAATCTCAGAAGCGCAAGTTCTATGCGGCGGCCATGGGGCATGGCCAGGCGGCCGTCATCGCAGACAGTGTTAGCTGTATTGCTTACACATGGCTCTCGATCGCCGAGGGCGTCTCGGCCACGGTCGTGGGATTCAAGGAACAGGTGAGGTTGTCCTGGCAGATCCGGGAGCACGCGCTCAGGGCCATCGAGCTTGATCCGACGAGCGACATCGCCTACCACGTTATGGCCCGCTGGCATGCCGAAATCGCCTCGATCGGGGGCCTGAAGCGGACCATGGCCAACCTGTTTTTCGGCGACCTGCCCAAGGCCTCGTTCGAGGAATCCATCGTTTACTACCAGAAGGCGATTGCACTCCACGACCAGGTACATCACCGGCTGGAATTGGCCAAAGTGTACCTGCGCATGGACGAGATCGATACGGCTCAGCAGAAGCTCGAGTACGTTCTCACGATGGAGAGCGAAAAACGCCTCGACGACAAGTACAAGGATGAAGCCAGGCTGCTTCTGGCCCACCTCCCCTAGAAGCTATCGCGTGCCTCGAGGGCGTGACTCATCGCCGCTCGATTCCATCACTTCATCAACAGCACAATCACCGGTCCCCAGGCCGTGAGCAGGATGTTGCCCACGGCATAAGGCACGGTGTAGCCCAGCACCGGAAGCTTGCTCCCCGCTTCGTCCTGAATGGCGCGCAGGGCCGCCGTCACGGTGCCGGCCCCGCTGCAGGCACCGAACAGGATCACCGGATTCATCTTCAGCACCTTGTGGCCGAACCACAGCGCGGTCAGATGCGGCGTGACGGCCACGAGGAAGCCCACCACCAACAGACTCGGGCCGGTCTGTTTCAGCCCGCTCACAAAGTCCGGTCCGGCCGACAGGCCCACCACTCCGATGAATACCGCAAGTCCTACCGTGTCGAACACCCACAGCGCCGCTTCGGGAATGCGGCCAAACGTGGGGCGCACGGAGCGCAGCCAGCCGAACACCAGTCCCATGATGAGAGCGCCGCCCGAGGCGGTGAGCGACAGATCCAGCCCGCCCAGGCGTACGGAGAGAAGACCCACGAGCCCGCCGAGCAGAATGCCGAGGCCCACGAACACCATGTCTGTGGCGTGCGACGGCCGCTCGATGTAGCCGAGCGCACGACCCACACGTTCGACGTCGTCGGTGGCCCCTACGATCTGAAGCAGGTCCCCCCGGTACAACGGGGTGGATGCAGCGAACGGGACTTCTTCCCCCCCTCGGACGAGTTTCACGAGAGCCACTCCGCGACCGTGTTCCTCTGCCACGGCGAGAAGCGTGCGGTCGGCCACCGACTTTGTCGTGATCACGGCGTCGACCACCTGGATGTGAAAGTCGAGCAGACCGGCATCTTCGACTTCGTTACCGAACGACACGCCTCCTGCCAGTGCGCGGCGCCGCGCGCCCACGGCCACAAGATCGCCTCGCTCCAGCACCGAGGACGGCGTAGCGTCCATGATCCTTTTGCCACGGCGGATGCGGTTGATGAAAATTCGCTCGGGAGCATAGGATAATTCGAGCTCAGAGACTGTCCGACCCGCCCAGGCATCCGACAGTTTGTAGGCACGCACGTCCCATTGGCGATACGCGCCCCCGGACTCCTGGGATTCCTCAGGCGTCGCTCCCAGTTCGATCTCGAGTTTGCGACTCTCCTCCCTCAGATTCACGCGCAAGAGGCGCGGGGCCAGGGTGGAGAGAAACCACACCACAAAGCCTGTGCCCACGAGATAGGAGACGGCGTACGCCACGGGGATGTTGTTCACCATCCGTTCGCGTTCAGCCGCCGGGAGATC
>DAIOGN010000081.1:0-7475 GCA_036745245.1 Candidatus Zixiibacteriota bacterium | reverse complement strand
ATCCAGCCGCTGAATGGTCTCGGACGCCGTGCCGATCACCGTGGATTCCGTGAAGGCGCCCGCCAGAAGCCCGGCCGCCGTCCCGGGGTCGTAGCGCAGAATCTTCGCCGCGGTCACCGCCGCGATGAGGCTCGTGACGCACAAAACGACGGTGAGTGCCACCTGCGGCAAGGCGCTTCTGCCCAGTCCGCGGATGAACTGCGGCCCCACTTTGTAGCCCGTGGCAAACAGGAACAGGTCGAAGAAGACCACCTTCACTACGCCCGGCACGTTGATGTCGAGTTGCCCGATCACCACCCCCGCCAGGAGCGTGCCCACCACGTTGCCCAGGCGGAACGAGCCTATCTTCAACCTTCCCAGAAGGAACCCCACCGCCAGGGTGAGGAACACGGCCAACTCCGGATGCTCGCGAAGCGCCGATACGAAGAAGCTCAGTATCCCTCCTCAGCCGACACGCGCACCTTGCCACGATGCAGACGAAAGAGAATCGCAAAGTAGACGACGGCCAGCACGAAGCCCACGGGCCACCAGTAGAGGCCGACCTTGAGTGAGTGCGGGCTGGCTGCGGCATTCTGCGCGGTAAGCGAGAGCGCGGGATCGCCGATCGACCGGATCATCGTGGGGTATACCGACGCCGCCGTGGCGGCCAGAACTCCCAGGATGAATGCGCCCGAGCCGAGAAAGGCCAGAAGGTCCTTCCCGGCTTTGCGCGCCACGTAGCTTGTGATGAGCCCGGCCACGAAGATGAGTGAGCAGAGCCACGCGAGCGGTCGGGCAGCCAGAGCCGCGTACAGCCCCGGCACCAGCATTGCGGTGGTCAACGTGGCCACCATCCAGGCGATCACCACGACCGGATAGAGTCTACCGGCTGCTTTCAGGCTGCGCGTGCGCACAGGGCCATCGGTCTTCCAGGCCAGAAACAGCGCGCCATGATGCAGGAGCGCCAGGAGCGCCAGCAGTCCGGCCAGTACCGTGTACCAGTCGAGAATGCCGAGTTCGCCAGAGGGAGAGAACGATTCGAAGAACGAGAGCGCAAACCAGCCGTCAGTCTGCAGTGGCACGCCGCGGATAAGGTTTCCCAGTGCCGCGCCGAAGAGCACGGGCGCAAGCGTGGAGGCCAGGCCGAACGTGCCATCCCAGAACGTGCGCCAGAGCCCGTCTTTCACGTGCGAGCGGAATTCGATGGCGATGCCGCGCAGGATGAGCACCCACAGCACGAGCATGATGGCGAGGTAGAAGCCGGAGAGTCCCGAGGCGAGCACCTTGGGAAACGCGAGAAACAGCACGCCTCCCCCCGCCAGAAGCCACACTTCGTTGCCGTCCCAGAAGGGACCGATGGCCGCGAGCACGGTGCGGCGCTCGGTGTCGTTCTTCGCCACCCACAGATGCAGCGCGCCGGCTCCGAAATCGAAGCCGTCCATGACCACGTAGATCGCCACCATCACGGCGGCCAGGGCGAACCAGAGTGCTTCCATTATCGGGAGTCCGTCATGCGTGCTTCACACCTTCCGGGCCGTGCGAAACTTCCCTGCCCACGAGGGCCAGAAACAGAACGCCGAGTACGAAGTACAGTCCTGCGAAACCCAGTGTGGTGAAGAGCGTGGCGCCTGGATGCACCGTCGGCGAGCCACCTTCGGAGGTTCGCATCAATCCATATACCAGCCACGGCTGTCGTCCCAACTCCGCAGTGAACCACCCGGCCGTGTTGGCGATGAACGGAAACGGAAAGGCGAGCGCCAGAATCCACAGCATCCAGCGCGCTCGCAGAAGGCGACCGCGCCACAGGAATGCGGTCGCCAGCGACGTGACTGCGATGAACATCGTGCCCAGCCCCACCATGATGTGGAACGAGTAGTAGAGCAGCTCGATATTGGTGGGCCAGTCGGTCTCGGGGAATTCGGAGAGTCCGCGCACATTGGCCGAAAAGTCTCCGTAGGCGATCCACGAGAGGATGGCCGGAAGCTCAATGGGGTTGTCGAGTTTGCGCTCCGCCACATTAGGCTGGCCGATCATGGCCAGAGGCGCGTGCGTGCCGCTTTCGAAGCGCCCCTCCATGGCGGCCAGGGTCACGGGTTGATGTTCCGCCACCATCCGACCCTGCGTGTGACCCGTGGGAAACGCCACCAGTACCGATGCGACGAGCCCCGCGACCACTCCCGTGGAGAGCGAGATCCGAGCCGCTTCGGCGTGGCGGCCCTGGAGCATCCAGTACGCACCCACGGCGGCCATGACGAAGGATCCGGTCACCACAGCGGCGGTCTGGTTGTGCAGGTACTGCACGATGGCCCAGGGGTTGAAAACGAACTGCGTCAGATCCCCGATCTGAAACGTGCCGTCGGGAGCGATGACGTAGCCAACCGGATTCTGCATGAAGGCGTTCGTGGCGATGATGAAATACCCGGACGCCCAGCTGCCCACGAGCAGGGCCACAGCGGCTGCAAAGTGCACACGCGGTCCGAAGCGTTTCTCGCCCCAGATCAGAAGCGCAAGGAAGCTCGACTCCAGGAAGAACGCGAAGATTCCTTCCATGGCGAGGGTCTGGCCGATCACCCCGCCCGTCTTGTGCGCGAATTGGGCCCAGTTGGTGCCAAACTGGAACTCCATGGGAATGCCGGTGACCACCCCCATGGCGAAGGAGAGCCCGAAGATGCGGATCCAGAAGCGCGCGGTCTCGTTCCAGATCTGCCCGCCCTGACGCAGCCCGAGCGACTTCATGACTACGATGAGCAGCGCGAGGCCCATCGTGAGCTGGGGAAACAAATAGTGAAAGGTGATGGTGAAGCCGAATTGCAGCCTGTGCCAGAACAGCGGATCGTCCATGGGTTACTTCACTGTCACGGGGCACTGCGAAGTGCCACGGGTGATGGTAGCGCCTGGGCGCTCGGCGGTCAAAGTGCGATGGGCAGGCCTGGCGGCGATCCCGGTCATTCTGGAGCTACCTCACTTTAACAATAGTTGACATCGTTGTATACTATTATTACCTTGCTCGTGAAGCCCCCGCGGGGATTGCGGGCTGGCGGTAGGTCCAATTCGGCAGGAGGATGCGGAGATGATTCTCTCCAGCCCAACGCAGGGTTTCAACCGGCGCTGGCTACGAGGTTCCTGCTGCTCATGAGCTCACAGTCTCATGGCGGATTTCCAGGATGTGAGAGCGGCGCGGCACCGTGTGCGTCCACGATAGAGCCCTATCGAAGGCGCTATCTGCAGTTACTGGTCGACGTCGCGCTCCTGGCCGTGTCGCTTGTGGCTCCGGGGCCTCGGGCGCTCACTCAGGACTCGTGAGATGTCGACGCCCGGGGGCCGAGGCGGCGCTTTCCCTACGCCACTACGTTGTCTGCCACTCCTGATGGCCCTTTCACTTTCATCATCATTGTCAGTAGCTCAGGACCTGCCACCCGAGATGCTCGCCTGCATGAGGAGCAACCTTCATCGTCTCGGCCATGGGTACAGCATAGGTAATATCGGCGTAGGTGTAGCATGGTATGCGACCATTACCGGTGGCAACTACACCTGCGGGGGCACAGGTATTGATTTCGCCGAATACCCCATGTTCTCAAACGTACAATACGTACAGGGTGGGCTGCTGATTGGGGGTGTGCAGGGATCTGACACGTTGGTGTCCACGGGCGGTTGGTTGAACTCCCCACTTGAGATTCTCCCCACCTGTGCCTTTGAAACGGCAGCATCGCCTCGCCTGCGCTCGTATGAATGTCTCCGAGATGTGATAAGTGACAGCTCCAAGTCGGACTACGACATCTCGATTGGGTTCGCAGACACGCTTGCTGATCCTGCCTACGTGCTGAACAATCCCTACGACAGCAGGCCACACGAACCGCTGGGCGTGGAGATCAAGGCGAGTTCATACGGCTGGTCGAGCGGTAGTGGCGCACAGTTCGTGATCAAAGAGTACGAGATCACCAATCTTGGAGTCCCGGGCGACCCGGAATGGGAGGCCCAGCACCGCCAACTCAATGGCATGTTCGTGGGAATAGATGGGCTCGCCAGAGCTGCATACGATCTTGACCCGAATCACGGATGGGTGGACAACTTGGTCGAATATGTACGGTTCGCCCCATCGCCGCTCTTGGGAAATAAAGTCGAAGAATTTAACCTGGTTCTGCCCTACGACAACGACGGCGATCCAAATGTCCTGGGCAGACCGGGCTTTACACGATTTTCTGCACCCGATGTGGTTGCTTTCGCCGTGCTCGCCAGACCAACCCCTCAATCGCAGATATCATTCAACTGGTGGCTTGCGAGCGACTTCGATCCAGGTGACGGGTGGGGTCCTGTGAGAAGCACCTCGCTGGTTGAGTTTCCACGAGGTGGACTTGGCCAACCATTGGGCGATCGACCCACGTACGAGATGATGTCGAATGAGGAGACAGACTACCCTCAAATCGAGTGCGCCATCGATCACACTGCGGCCGGATGGCTGCCGCCGACGACTCCAGAGGACGCCCTTAACTTCGCCGATGGAGCTCGCCCTCAATTCCTCTTGGCCGTTGGCCCCTTTGATCTCCCCCGCGATTCCACAGTCCGATTTGCCGTAGCCATCGTGGGAGGTCACGGTCTGCACCGAGACCCGAACAACTTCCGCGACTTTTTCGATCCAGTGCATCCCGAATACTACCGAAGTCGACTCGATCTTTCAGACCTTCTGCGCAACGTCCAGTGGGCCAAATGGACCTACGACAATCCTGGGATCGACACGGATGGCGATGGTTACGCAGGGGAGTGGTTTCTCAAAGGCGGAGACACGATGTACTATCGCGGCGACGGTGTGCCGGACATCCGGGCTGCGCTGCCACCGCGAACCCCGGCCCTCACGTTCGACACTCGCTCGCACCACGTGGCCATCCACTGGAACGGCCATCGCACCGAATCGGAGAAAGATGTTTTCACTCAGCGCGCGGATTTTGAAGGGTACCGCATCTACATGAGCCGCACGGGAAGAGAAGTCGAGTGGGCATTCCTCACCCAACGGGACCTGTTTAACTACGCCCGGCTCACCTGGAACGCGGGTCAGGACCGGTGGGAGTTCATCGACCCGCCCTTCTCTCTGGATTCGTTGAAGGTGCTCTACGACGTCCTGTGCGACACCAGCTACGGCTTCGCATTCCACCCGGACAGTTTCGCGGTGCCGATGCTCGAAGTAGCTCTGCTAGAGGTTCACTTCGATCCCGATCATCCGGAGACGCTGGACTCGGTGTACCGGTACTTCGCTCCGTACGAAGCTAACAACCAGCCCGATGACCTTGGTCTAGCCATGGCCGCCGATGCCGGCGTCGACGTGACCGGGGTGATGAGGAAGCTCTTTCCCCATGCTTCACCGGCTGACACCGCTTACGGCGAGGACGGTGCCCCGTACCTTCCGTTCTATGAGTACGAGTACGTGGTGAAGGACATCCAGCTGGCGGAACCCGTGTTCCTATCGGTCACCGCTTTTGATCATGGCGATCCTGTCACCGGCCTCGATCCCCTGGAGTCTGCCAAGAGCCTCACGACTAAAGAAATCTGGCCCATCAACGACGCCGACGTGGTGAAGTCTGAGCATCCCGAACCCGGGGTGTACCCCAACCCGTACCGCTTAATCGACGACTACTACGGCAACAACTGGGAGAACCGGCGGGGCCTGGAGCCGGACCGAGAGCGGGCCCGGCAGGTAACTTTCTACAACGTGCCGGACACCTGCACGATTTCGATCTGGAGCCTGGACGGCGACCTGGTTCGAAAACTGCACCACACCTCCGACCCGACCAATACCGAAGCCACGGTGGTACGCTGGGATCTGATAACCCGGAACACCCAGGCTGTAAAGACCGGAATCTACATATGGTCTGTGGAGAGTAGATTCGGCACGGACGTGGGAAAGCTTGTGATTATCAAATAGCAGCTTCACCGCGCATTACGACCCGGCGGGACAGGTCGCCGACGCATCGCGGCGCACGTCGAGCAGATAACAGCCCAGGAGTCCCACGCCGTAGGCCGCGATGTCCCACGGGTCGAAGCGGCCGGAGAACATGCCGCGCGGCCAGAAGATCTGACTCACTTCTGTGGCAGCGCTCGCCAGAAAGAACGCCAGCGCGGCGCGCTCGGGCGTTCTGCCCAGCCAGCACATGATCCGCCACTGCGAAGTGGCCCCCGTAGCCGCGGGTTTCCGTGCCACCACGTACAGAAGAGCGGGCACGGTGAGGTCGGCCAGGTAGCTGGTAAGAAATCCTGCGCGCACGTGAAGCATGTTCAAAGCTGCCGCCAGTAAGAAGCACACCATCAAGACATGGTAGAGGCGCCTCCAGAGTTGATGCGGCATCACTCCAAGGGCTCCACCAGGTGCGAGCGGTGGGCGGGCGCTGGATACGGCTCCGGCCAGTACTCGATCAGCTTGGTGATCTTGCCCTCACGCACAATGAAAAAGGACACCGCCACGGCGGTGGTCACGCCATCGGTCACGGTCACCACGGTAACGGCCGTATCCTTCGCGCCGACGATGCGGTTGATCGTGAAACTCCAGGGACCGGCGCCCGGGTATTCGGCATTCATGCGCGCGAATCGCTCTGCGCCGCGGATGCGTTCGCGTGACTGCGGCCATTCCAACACGAACTTCTCTGAGAGCACCTCTGCCACACGGCCAAAGTCATTCGTATTCATCAGCCGCCAGAAGTCCCGGACCACGTCGATGGCGGGCGGGTATTTCTCCCGAGGGCTATTTGCCATGTCGAGCCAGCCTCGTACCCCCGGCTCGCCGTCCAGAGCCCTCAACATCTGAAGTCGAAGCGTGGGGTCGACAGGCACTGATTCGCCGGATCGAATACGTTCCGACATCCTGTCGAGGGCATCGCTGTCGAGATTGTGATCCGACAGGGCCAGCGACTGGGCCAGTTCATCGTCGTTACGTGGACGATGCATGCACGCAGGGCATGCCGTGAAGGCACCAAATTTCAAACCCCCGCACCTGAAACAGACGGCCATGGTCATGCGGACACCCTCCTTGCCTCGCCCGGCTTGAATTCAGTCACGGTACCTGTGGCAACGAAGCCCAGCCGCCGGTACACCGGCTCTCCTTCAGAGGAGGCCTGCAGCACAGCCGCGGACATCCCGAGCCGTTGCGCGTCCGAGAGGCAGCGACCGGTCATCGCACTCCCCACTCCGCGGCCGCGGAAGGCGCCCAGTGTGGATACGTTATAGAGCCCGGCCACGCCGCCCGCGATCGTAGACTCCGCTGTGGCCACGGGTCGGCCATCGAGACAGCCAAGATACAGTCGCTGTGGCGACCTCACATCGAGAAACGCGCTCTCCGTGAGGTCGTAGAACGCGCGCACATGCGGGTCGGGCGGCGTGCTGTTGGCTGCGGCGATGTCGGCAAATGCACGCAGATCGTCCCGCGTGGTCACGCGCCGAATGTCCAATCCTTGAACCGTTGCAGGGCGCCCCATCCGGGATCCGACCTTACAAGTGCGCCTGCAGCGGCTCGT
>DAIOGN010000080.1:11573-16539 GCA_036745245.1 Candidatus Zixiibacteriota bacterium | reverse complement strand
CGTCGATGGCGGCGTTCACTACCAGTCCCTCCCCGCTGAAATGGATACTCGAGAGGGCCCGCTGAAGCAACAGCGGATCTGATGTGAACAGGCGAGGTACGGCGATGCGCCCGGAGAACGTGAGCAGGGCGCACAGGTCAGCCTTCCCCTCCTCCAGTTCGGGTACGAACGATCCGGAGAGCGCAGACACCATGCGCGGAGCGGACACGGCCGTATCCTTGAATCCCAGGGCCAACACGGTCACTAGATGTTCATCGGCACTCAGGGCCAGAAGTTCGAACCCCACCGGAAGGATCGCCTGCCCGTTCAGCGAACACTTCAGGTCTTTTGACCCAATCTCGAACACCGGCTCGCCCTCTCGGTCGAGCACTGAACAGTAGATCGTGGTGCGCGCCGAGTCCTGTTTCACTTTGCGAATGCGCAGGCAGGCGGGGCCGATTCCGGACTCACCGCGAATTTCATTCTGGCCGGAAACCGGCGGAACGAGTGAATCCTGAAGCGGTGCAGTACGCCACGTCACAGGCTGCATCGGGACGGGCTGGCCAGGCGCCGCGCGGCCCGCGAGAGCCAGGAGCACGGCGGCCGGCGGAAGAGTGGCTCTGAGAAGCCCGCGTGCCCGGGCGAGGCACATCATGCGCGACTCAGCGGCCGTCCTGAGACCCGGCCGGCTTGAAGGAGTCGGGAACCGAGAACAGAGAGTCGGCCAGGGCCGCCTGGTTCACCACCTTCGTCTCGAAGCGCGACAACTCCAGCCGCGTGCTTCCCTGTCCCATGAAACTCTCGATTCGCACCGGGTACCCGAGGCGGACCTTGTAGAGTTCTTCGATCGACTCCGGGGAGAGCGAGAACTGTCTGGAGAGCTGTGCGGACAACTGCCGGTCGGCGTCGGCCTCCGCAAACCCGCAGTACAGCGACTGCACGGACTCGGGACCAAACAGCGAATCCAGTTCGTACACCACCCAGAAGCGGATCGTGGATCCGCCCTTCTGTCGGGTGGGGAATCGAAAGTCGAATGCGTGTGCGGGATAGCCGAGGATGACCTCTGAGGTGTCGGGCCAGACCAATTCACCCTGAGCGCCTTCGGGCGCGCGGCCCAGCCAGCGCAGATCGAAGAGGTTCCACGGGTGACACAATCTGGCTGCGCCCGTGGACCGGGTGTACGTGCCGGCTTCGAGGTCGAGCACGGTGGAGGCGCCGGACGTGCGGTGCAATATCTCCACGCGCCGACCAAAGAAGTCGGCCAGGGTTCCTTCCCCTTCGAGACTGCGGCGCACCAGCGGACCTTTGATTTTGAGATGGGTCGCCAGCGTGTCCACGACGTGGCCGCTGTGCGTGATCAACGTGCCGCTGATTGACAGGTCAGCCCGGCCTACGGCCGGCACGAGAAACGCCCAGAGGAGAGCGATGACCAGACTCCGGTGGGGGAACGGCATGGGTGGATCGGGTGTCACTCGGAGGCGGGAGCTGCGCGATACCCTTCGGGGAGCCGGAACAGAGACGCGTCGAGCACCGTTCCTGAGACGTCGGTGGCCTCCAGCACAAGCGTGCCCTTGCCCATGCCGAAATCTGTCCTGAAATCCAGAGCTATGGGAAGTGCCGCCACACTCGCCAGCGCAGTGGCACTCTCCTTGGAGAGCTCGAGAACCTGTTGAAGCGCGGATCGCCATTCTGCCTGTGTCGGTTTCTTGCCGCAGTACAATTCTACCACCGGAGAACCGAAGACGTCGGCCTCGCTGGCCGGAAAGTACACGGAGGCGCGTACCCACACCGGGCGAGGCAGGCCGAACACGCGGGCGCGGAAGTCCCACTCCGTGCGGCGGGCCTGCGCCTCGTCCCACGAGGCCGCTGTGGGACCGGAGATGGAGAGACTGTCAATCCCTGCCCCTGCAAGCCCCGCCGCCAGAACTCCGGCCACCTGCACAGGGATCCCCTCACACGCCCAGCCGCCGGACTCCGTGACATACTGCTGGTTGGGAAGCAGCCGCCAGGTGGTATGCGTTGCGCGGTCGGAGATCCAGGTATGGGTGGTACCCCAGTGATCCGTGGCCTCCACGCGCACACGATCGCCCTTGATGAGGATCCGCGCGCCCACGGCGCCGAAGGGTGAAGGTTGAGGCTTGTCGAAGAGCACGAGAGTGGCCGACTTCGCCCGGTAACTCACGGAGAAATCGGCCTTGGCCGGAGGCGTCGAGAAGAGGGCCCCGGCCATCGCGGTCCACAGCGCAAGGCGCCGCATCGTATGGCCCATCGTTCGGTCCGGCGCGGACACGCTCACAAAGCTCACGCCTCGCCCGGGCCGTCGGCCGAGGTGGACCGCGGCGACGAGAATCCGATGGGGCCGCGCATCTCTTCGCCCTGGATCTTGATCTCGCCGAACTGTCCCTCGAACTTCTTGAGATTATCCGAGAGCGCGCGATGCATCATCTTGCAGTGCTGCGGCGTCATGATGATGCGCGACAGCACACGTGCCTTCTGCACGCCGGGCATTACGCGAGCGAAGTCGATGATCATCTCGGAGGGAGAATGCGAGATGATCGCAAGGTTGGCGTAGATGCCTTCGGATTCGGGTTCCCGCAGCTCCACCTGAAGCTGCTGCGGAATGGCCTTGGGCTGCACTAAAACCTCCTTTTTGGGCTCTAACCAACGTACTATATTGGACTTCCATGTCAAGCGTATCCTCCTTGCGCGCACGCGCCGATTGGGTGTCCGCCCTCGGCGGGCACCGCATCGTGGTACTGGGCGATGTCATGCTCGATCGCTATCTCTGGGGACGCGCAGAGCGCATCTCACCGGAAGCACCGGTGCCCGTGGTCAAGGTTGACCGTGAAGAGACCAAGCTTGGCGGCGCCGCCAACGTCGCGCTCAATCTGAAGGCGCTGGGCGATCATCCCTACCTTGTAGGCCTGTCGGGCGACGATGCGCAGGCCCGCGTGCTGCACGAACGCCTCACCCACTACGGCTTTGATACGTCGGGACTCGTGGCGGTGGCAGGGCGCCCCACCATTCAGAAAACGCGTGTCCTGGCCGGCACTCAGCAGGTGGTGCGAGTGGATCGCGAGGACGACAGCGAAGTGGAAGGAGCCGACGCCGATCGCATCCTGGCGTGTTTCGAAGCCGCTCTGCCGTCGGCCGACGCCGTGCTCATCTCCGACTATGGCAAAGGGACCTTATCGGCGGGCGTGGTGGATGCCGCCGTGCACGCGGCACGGGCGCGGGGACTGTTTGTGGCCGTGGACCCGAAGGAAACCCATTTCCACAGGTATCGCGATGTATCGATTCTCACACCGAATCATCACGAGGCGTGCTTCGCGGCCGGTCGCAAGGTGAAGGACCAGGAAGGCCTCGAAGCCATCGGGCGGATGCTGCGAGAGCAACTGGCGGCCGAGTACCTCCTCATCACTCGTGGCGAGCAAGGCATGTCGCTCTTCTCCGCCAACGCCAAGCCCGACCACATCCCCACCGTGGCGCAGCACGTCTTCGACGTGACCGGCGCGGGGGACACCGTGATCGCCACGCTCACCGCGGCTGTGGCCGGTGGACTGGAAGTTCCCGATGCGTGCCGGCTGGCGAATGTGGCGGCCCGACGCGCCGTGGCCGAAGTGGGCTCCTATGCCGTCACGAGGCAGGAATTAGTCGATGAACTGGCGGTGCTCGGAGTCCACTAGCAGTCGAACTGCTCCAACACTCACTCGGGATTCCAGTTGCATGCCGAATCATCAACGGCATGTATGCACTCACCGGGATCAGGCCGCCGTGCGGGCCAGTCTCGGCGTTCGGGCGGTCCCTGTCCGGCCCGTGGGTTGCACCCAATGACATGCTGCCTTCCATCTTCAGCCAAAGGAGCGGTTCTCGTGAGTCGATTCCGGCTTGTGGTGTTGACGTTTGCGCTCATTCTCCCCTGTGTCCCCTGTCCACAGGATGTCGCGCTGGCCCAGTGGTCCGCCGACCCCATGGTGAACACCCCCGTCTGCGTCACTGCGGCGCGGCAGGGTGGCTTCGGAATGGTGGATGACGGCAACGGGGGCGCCATCATCGTGTGGCAGGACCTCGACCTCAACACGTCCGAAAATGACCTTTATGCCCAGCGCATCAACTCCGACGGCATAATCCAGTGGGGCGCCGGTGGCGTGACGATCTGTGATGTCCCCGGGCATCAGACGGTCCCTTCGGTTGCGCGTGATGGCGCTGGCGGGGCCTTCGTGGTCTGGCAGGACAACAGGTCGGGTCAGCCTGACATCTATGCCCAACGAATCGACAGCAATGGTGTCGTACAGTGGCTGGGAAATGGCGTGCCTGTGTGTGACACCATCCTGGATCAGACCTCGGCTCAGGTGACGGGCGACGGCGAGGGCGGTGCCATCGTGACCTGGCGGGACCGGCGTGCCGGCAGCAATTACGTGCCGTATGCTCAGCGATTGAACGGCAGTGGCGCCGGACAGTGGGTAAATCAGGGCGTCCTGCTGTCTTTGAACGGCATCGCCGAAGCGCTTCAATTGGTCAGTGATGGACGCGGCGGCGCCATCATCACCTGGCATCAGTACATCAGCCCTCCGGGCCAATTCGATATTTACGTTCAGCGAATTCTGGCCACAGGCACGCCGGCCTGGGGACCGCAGGGAGTGCCCCTGTGCGGGTTGGCAAGCAATCAACTGCGGCCCCGAATCGTGACAAACGGCGACGATGGCGCCGTGGTGGTATGGGAGGACTTCCGCGACGGGTCCTTTCCCAACCTGCGCGCACAGGCCGTCGATTCCAACGGTGCGCCGTTGTGGACTACGGATGGCGTGGACGTGGCCCCCTTGAGTACACTCGGCCAGTGGGATCCCAGGCAGTTGAGTGACGGCGCGGGCGGAGTCTTCATCACGTGGCAGTATGACAACTTTGGAATCTATGTCCAGCGCCTGAATTCAAGCGGAGCCCCACAGTGGGCCTTGGACGGGGTGAGCCTGGATGGTGCCTGGGATTC
>DAIOGN010000080.1:0-11563 GCA_036745245.1 Candidatus Zixiibacteriota bacterium | reverse complement strand
CCCTCATCACCTGGTACCGCGGGCTGGGCAATTCCGACATTTATGCACAGCGCATCAACGCGGCCGGCGCCGTGCAGTGGACCGCTAACGGGGTGGCCGTGAGCCTGGCCAGCTCGGGCCAGATTGCTCCCAAGCTGGTTTCAGACGGCAATGGGAACAGCATCCTGGCATGGCTGGATTCCCGAGATGCTCTGACCACCGAGGTCGATCTTTATGCCCAGTGGGTGAGTTCCAGCGGCACCCTCGGAGTGCCGACCGGCGTAGAGAACGAGCCGCATGTGCGTCCGGGTTCCTTCCGACTCGATCAGAACGTACCCAATCCGTTCAATCCAAGCACCACGATCAGTTATCTGTTGCCGACGCGAAGCCGCGTGACGCTCGAGGTGTACAATGTGCTGGGCCGGCGCGTGGTCACGCTGGTGCAGGGCGTTCAGGGGCCCGGGGTTCAACGGGTCACCGTAGATGCGCGGACCTGGGCCAGCGGTGTCTACTATTACCGCATCGAGAGCCATGCGCTGGACCGCGGCGAGTCTTTGAACTTCGTGGACACCCGGAAGTTTGTGCTGATCCGGTGAGAATTTACGTGCTCCCGTCGCGCGGTCTCCGCAACCTCCACGGCGTAAGGGTGACGCCCGAAGTTCGAACAGCCTGGCCATGGGCCGGGTAGTTACCAGGGCTGGCTTGATCCGCGCCGCGCGCAAAGCGCAGCGACGGGGCGAACGCGTGGTGTTCACCAACGGCGTGTTCGACCTCCTGCACTACGGACACGTGGCGTATCTTCAGAAGGCCCGGCGATTGGGCGATGCGCTGTTTGTGGGAGTGAACTCCGACGCCTCCGTGAGACGACTGAAGGGCGCCTCCAGACCGCTGGTGCCGCTGTCCGACCGCATGCACCTTCTCGCCGCTCTGGAGTGCGTGGATCTGGTCACGTCGTTTGGTGAGGATACGCCACAACAGCTCATCGAACAGGTTCGTCCCGACATTCTGGCGAAGGGCGCCGACTATCGACAGAAGGACATCGTGGGTGCGCCGGGCGTGAAGGCGCGCGGCGGAAGAGTGGTGCGGATTCAGCTGTCCAAGGGACGATCCACGTCGAAGCTGGTGGAAAAGATCAAGGGCTCATGACACACCGGGACATCGTGTACGCACCCTGGAGGGAGGACTTTCTTTTGTCCAAATCGCAGGAAGAAGGTTGCATCTTCTGCAACCGCATTGCCGCACCCGACCAGGACGCTGCTCACTTCGTGTTGTACCGCGGCGACACGTCCCTGGTCATGCTCAATCTCTATCCCTACACGTCGGGCCACCTCCTCGTGATACCGTATCGACACGTGGGCGAGATCGAAGACGTGACCGACGCCGAGCATCTGGAGGGTGCACAGCTCATGCAGAAGTCGGTTGCCGTGATGAAGCAGGCTCTCTCCCCCGACGGATTCACGCTCGGCCTCAATATCGGCAAGGCCGCGGGAGCCGGCGTGCCCGGCCACCTGCACTGGCACGTGGTGGCGCGCTGGGTGGGCGACTCCAACTTTCTGCCCGTGGTGGGGGGCGCTCGCCTGCTCTCCGTGCGCGTGGACGAATCGTACCGGCGCCTGGCCGAGCACTGGCGCTGAGTGCTCCGGGGCCTTCCCTGGGGCTGTTCCAAAGCGCTTGGCACCGGTGGCGGCCTGCGCTATTCTATGGCCGATTAGACCCGTTAGACCGCAGTCATTGAGGAGAAGTTCAGATGTCCCCCAAAGCCGAAACGTACGAGAAACTCACGCGCGAATACCGCGACATCGCCACCCTGGGAACCTGCGAAGCCATTCTCAGCTGGGATGAAGTGACCTACATGCCGGAGGGCGGCGCCGAGCACCGCGCCAACCAGAAGGCTCTCCTGGCCGGGATGTTTCACCAGAAGGCCACCTCCCCCGCCATCGGGAACTGGTTGTCCGAACTGGAATCGTCGGAGCTGGCGAAGAACGGTCACCCGCAGGCCGCCAACGTGCGCGAACTGCGGCGCCAGTACGACAAGATGGTGAAACTGCCTGAATCGCTTGTCACCGAGATCACGCGGGTCACTTCGCTTGCGCATCCCATCTGGGTGGAGGCGCGCAAGAAGAACGACTTCAAGAGCTTTCTGCCGTCCCTCGAGAAGATCATCGAGCTCTGCCGCCAGAAGGCCGATGCCATTGGCTACAAGGAGCAGCCCTACGACGCGCTTCTAGACGACTACGAGCCCAACACCACCTCGGCCCAGGTGGAGAGAGTCTTCAGCGCCCTGCGCGCCGACCTGGTGCCGGTGCTGGAGAAGATCGTGGGCGGGACGAAGAAGTCGCCCGTGGAGATCGTCGAACGCAGCTATCCCCAGGCCGCCCAGCAGGCCTTCTCCGAGCATGCCGCCGCGGCCATCGGCTACAACTTCGGAACCGGGCGACTCGACGTCACCACGCATCCCTTCTGCACGCAGATCGGTCCCGGCGACGTTCGCATCACCACGCGATACAACGAGAAGCGCTTCAACGATGCCTTCTTCGGCGTGCTGCACGAGGCAGGACACGGCATCTACGAGCAGAATCTGCGGCGCGATGAGTTTGGGCTGCCCACGGGCGAGGCGTGTTCGCTGGGCATTCACGAGTCTCAGTCGCGGATGTGGGAGAACTTCGTAGGCCGCAGCCACGCCTTCTGGGAACACTTCTTCCCGGCGGCTCAGAAGCATTTCCCGGAGGCGCTGGGCAAGGTCTCCGTGGACGATTTCCATTTCGCAGTGAATGACGTGAGGCCGTCGTTCATCCGCGTGGAAGCCGACGAGGTCACCTACAACCTGCACATCATGCTGCGTTTCGAAATGGAACTGGCGCTCATCCGCGGCGATCTGCAAGCCAAGGACGCCCCGGCCGCCTGGAATGAGAAGTTCAAGAATTACTTCGGGCTGCAGGTGAAGAATGACGCGCAGGGTTGTCTCCAGGACGTGCACTGGAGCGCCGGGCTGTTCGGCTACTTCCCCACGTACGCGCTGGGCAATCTGTTCGCGGCCCAGTTCTTCGCCAAGGCCGACACCGACCTGGGCGGGCTGCACGCGCAGTTCCGCAAGGGGCAGTTCGAACCCCTGCGCAAGTGGCTCACCGACAAGATCCACGTGCACGGACGCCGTTACCCTGCACCGGAGTTGGTACAGCAGGTCACCGGCAAGCCGCTTTCGGCCGAGCCTTTGATCACGTATCTTAAGGGTAAGTTCTACCCGCTCTACGGCGCGAAGTAGCTCGGTCGGTCCCAACCTCCCCGCTCGGAGGTAGGTCGTTTGAAGTTCATCTGGTTGTTTCTAGTGCTCGCGATCGCACTTCATGTGGCCTGGGCGCTGGCTCATGAGGCCAGCGCGCCTCCTGGTCATGCGGGTGCTCTCGGCCAGCCCACATGTGCGGCATCTGGGTGCCACGACTCCTATCCAGTCAACAGCGGACCCGGAGCACTCCGCGTGGGGCCGATAGGGATGCCGGATCTCCGCACGACCGTGATCGAAGTGCGTTTCGAAGGCGCCCCGGGGTCCCGGTGGGGATTTCAGGCCACGCAACGCGCGCCGTACCAGGCTTACCACATGCAACCGGCCTGGATGGATTCAACCCGGGTTCAGCTCCAGGCACTGGGTGACACGGCGTATTTTTCGCACACGCAGACGGGTGTCAGTGTCGCTCCACTCGACTCCGTCCCAAGATGGCGTTTTGCCTACACGGTCGGCGACTCGAGCCTGATCGCGGACATACCCTGCCCCTGGGTGTTCGCGGCCGGTGTGGCGGCCGACGGAGATGGCACGCCGGCAGGTGACTACGTTTACACGAATCAGGAGCCCTTTTACGGAGGGCTCTGTCTCTGTCGTTGGTACTCGCCCGGGGATCTGAACTTCGACTGGCAAATCAGATCGGGCGACATCATCCTGCTCGTCGCCGTCGTCTTCAAAGGTGCCCCGCTTCCCGAGCCCTGCGATATCGCCGACCCGGACTGCTCCGGTGCGATCACCTCAACCGACATCATCTACCTTGTGAATACTGTCTTTAAGGGCGGCCACTGGCCCTGCGGCGGGGACACCTACAGCAAGCTTCTGTTTTCAGATCTTTACTGTCAGTAGAAGCGGCGCCTGACCCGCGGTGCGCCGGTGCTTTCATGGTACTTTTCTAGTCGTCGTCCGGGTGTGCAAACTGACGGTCGGGGTCTGACCCCAGCTGGCGGGGCTCCAGTTCCAGGTGATCGAGGGCAGCGCGGGCGGCGTGCTGTTCAGCTTCCTTCTTAGATTTGCCCTGGCCGCGGCCGATGACGCGCCCTTCGAGCCGCACTTGTACGGAGAACATCTTGTCGTGATCCGAGCCCTCTTCGGAGGTCATCTCGTAGCGCGGCATCCCCTTCCCCAGACTCTGGTAATGCTCGAGCAGCTCACCCTTGTAGTTGATCTGTCCGCGATCCGACAGAAAGCGGTCGACCTGGCTCAGGATGAGCCGATTCACAAGTTGAGTCGCCTCTTTCATGCCGCCGTCGAGGTACACCGCTCCGAACAAGGCTTCGCAGGCATCGGCGAGAATCGACTTCCGGTGGCGCCCCCCGCCCTGTTCCTCCTCGGGGGACAGGAGGACGAACTCACCCAGACCCAGTTGCCGCGCCACCTGGGAGAGTGAACGTTCATTCACCAGGGTGGCCTTGATCTTGGTGAGATTCCCCTCGCGTTGGCCGTGATAGCGGCGGTACAGGTGGGACGTCACCACAAGACCCAGCACCGAGTCTCCCAGAAACTCCATGCGCTCGTAGGAGTCCACCTCGTCGTTGCGCACGCCGCGGGCATACGAGCGGTGCGTGAGGGCTTCGATCAGGTAGTCGCGGTCAGCGAACCGGTACTGGAGGCGAGCCTCCAGTTCGGAGTAGGAATCACGTCGTGGGAAAACGCTGCGAAACCAGCGGCCTATCATACCGACCCAACCTGCCCGGCGCGCTCGCCGGAGATTGTCTGGGGCCGTCACCGATCCGGCCCGGAGGACCCGGTCGGGCCCTACGAAGCGTAGCGGCGAGCGACCAGAGACACGTTATGGCCGCCGAAACCGAACGAATTCGACAGAGCGACCTGCGGATCCGCTTTGCGTTTTACGCGCGGCGTGTAGTCGAGGTCGCACTCCGGATCCGGAGACTCCAGATTGATCGTGGGTGGAATCCATCCGGTCTCGAGGGCCTTGATCACCGCGATCATCTCCACGGCGCCGGCTGCACCCAGCAGGTGGCCGGTCATCGATTTCGTGGAATTGACCGCGATCTTCATTGCGTGACTGTTGAATACGTTTTTGATGGCCTTGGTCTCGGCTATGTCCCCCAGGCCCGTGGACGTCCCGTGCGTGTTGATGTGGTCCACGTCGTGCGGCGAAAGTCCCGCGTTCGACAGCGCCACTCGCATCGCGTTGATGGCCCCGTTGCCGTTGGGCTCGGGCGCCGTCATGTGGTAGGCGTCGGCGGTCATGCCCGCGCCGCACACTTCGCCGTAGATGCGCGCGCCGCGAGCCTTGGCAAACTCTTCCGACTCGAGCACGAGCATGCCGGCCCCCTCACCCATCACGAAGCCGTCGCGATCCTTGTCGAAGGGGCGGGATGCGTGCGTCGGGTCGTCGTTGCGGGAGGAGAGCGCCTGGTTGGCGCAGAACCCTGCCAGGGCCGCAGCGGTGATGGTAGCTTCCGCGCCGCCCGTGAGCACCAGGTCACACTCGCCGCGTTCCACCATGTGATACGCGTCGGCCAGCGCGTGCGCCGAAGAGGCACAGGCCGACACGGTGGCGTAATTGGGTCCCTTGAATCCGAATCGCATGGCCGCCAGACCGGCGGACATGTCGATGATCATCATGGGAATGAAAAACGGCGACACGCGCCGGGGACCCGATTCGAGGAGAGCGCGGTGCTGCCGTTCGAAGGTGTCGATGCCGCCGATTCCAGACCCGATCACGACGCCGCAACGATAGGGATCCACACCGGTGGGGTCGAGGTGCGCATCGTCCACGGCCATCTGCGCCGCGGAGAGGGCATAATGGCAATTGGGATCGGTGCGCCGCACTTCCTTCTTGTCCATGAACTGCAGCGGATCGAAGGCTTTCAACTCGCAGGCGATGCGAGTGGGAAAGTCGGAGGCGTCAAATCGCGTCACCGGCCCGGCGCCGCTTTTGCCGTTCAGGAGAGCCTCCCAGAACGAATCCAGTGTGTTCCCGATGGGGGTGATGGCCCCCATTCCCGTGACGAATACGCGGCGTCGCATGGACAAGCTTCTGTCCCACCCCCTCAGGTGGCGACGCCCTGCTTCTCCTTGATGTAGTTGATGGCGTCTCCAACGGTCTTGATCTTGGCGGCATCCTCGTCGGGAATCTCGAGCGCCTTGCCGCTGTCATCCTGGAAGGCTTCTTCGAACGCCAGAACCAGCTCCATGATGTCGAGCGAGTCGGCTCCCAGATCGCCGTCGAAGGTGGCCGTCGCCGTCACTTCGGCGGGATTGACGCCCAGCTGTTCCACGATGATGTCTTTTACTTTCTGGTCAATGGACATGATTTCCTCCGGTTACATTACCATGCCGCCGTCAACGCGCCACACCTGGCCCGTGACGTATCTCGCCGCATCGGATGCCAGAAACAGGATCACGGCGGCCACTTCATCTGCAGTGCCGGCCCGGCCCAGGGGTACACGGGTCAACAGCCCGTCCCGAGCAACGTCTGCCAGCACGCGGGTCATTTCAGTGTCAATGTACCCCGGCGCCACCGCGTTGACTCGAATTTGGCGCGATGCCAGCTCCCGGGCACAACTTTTTGTGAACGCTTCGAGACCGGCCTTGGCGGCCGTGTAGTTCACCTGACCGGCGTTGCCGATCTGGCCCACCACCGAGACCACGTTAACTACCGATCCCGAACGCGCTTTGAGCATAACCCGGGAGACTTTCTGAGTCAACAGGAAGGCGCTCCGCAGGTTAAGGTTGAATACGAGGTCCCAGTCGGCCTCTGACATGCGCATGAGCAGGCCGTCCTTGGTCACTCCGGCGTTGTTTACAAGGATATCGATCCCGCCCAGAGCCGAGGCGGCCTCTGTGATAGCCTGCGCCGCTCCTTCGGCCAATAAATCACATGCGAACGGAGTCACCCGACCCGCAGGGGCCTCTCCGGCGAGTTTGGCGAGCTCGTCAGCCGAGCGCGCTACGGCCAGAACACTGGCGCCCGCACCGGCCAGCGCCAGCACCGTGGCCCGCCCGATGCCCCGCGAGGCGCCCGTGACGATCGCTTTGCGGCCCTGAAGATCGATCACGGCGCTGCCTGAATCGGTGCCATCAATCGTTCGAAGTCGGCCTGCGTGGTCAGAGTGACCAACTCGACGTCGGTCAGAATCCGCTTGGCCAGCCCCTTGAGGACCTGGCCCGATCCCACCTCCACTACCCAATCCACCTGGTGCGCCCCGAGGTACTGCATCGATTGCCACCACTTCACCGGGGACACGATCTGGGCTTCCAGCAGCGTGCGAAGGGCGTTGGGATCGGTTTCGGGAGTTCCTGTCACGTTCATCACCACCGGGCACGACGGACGCGCAAAGGTGGTTCGGTCGAGCGCCTTCTTCAGCTCTTCCCTGGCCGGCTCCATGAGAGGCGAATGAAAGGCCCCGCCCACCTTGAGCACCACGGCTCTGCGCGCGCCAAAGTCGCCCGCGACCTTCACGAGGTGATCTACCGCCTCAGGCAAACCCGAGACGACCACCTGCGCTTCGGAGTTGTAGTTGGCTGCCACCACGACTCCGGCCCTGCCGCCTTCCGCAAGCAGGTCGTTCAGTTTGTCCGCCGGCAGCTGCGTGAGCGCCGCCATCGTGCCCGGATTCCTGTCGCAGGCGATCTGCATAGCCGACGCGCGAGCCTGAACCAGGCGCAAGCCGGATTCGAAGTCGATCGCGCCCGAAGCGGTGACCGCAGAGAACTCTCCCAGGCTGTGTCCGGCCACGAAATCGAACCGCGGCCGGGCTGCGCCCCACAGCTCCCACAGAATCAGGCTGTGCACGAACAGGGCCGGCTGAGCACGCGAGGTCTGCACGAGCGCGGCTTCGGGCCCGTTGAAGCACACCTCCGACAGGGAGAATCCGAGGATCTCCGATGCCTGTGCGAAGCGATCCCTGGCCAGTGAATGCGCCTCATACAGATCGGCGGCCATTCCTACACTCTGGGATCCCTGCCCCGGAAACAGCGCTGCTTTCATGAAGGTCTGATCAGAACTGAAGTACGGCGGAGCCCCAGCAGAAGCCCGCCCCGAAGGCGGACAGCACCACTACATCGCCCGGACGGATACGGCCCTGGCGCCGCGCTTCATCGAGGCCGATGGGCACGGAGGCGGACGACGTGTTGCCGTACTCCTCGATGTTGTTGAACACCTGGTCCGGACTCAACTCGAGACGCTTCGCCACGGCTTCCATGATTCGCACGTTGGCCTGATGCGGTATGAACAGCTTGATGTCCGAGGCCTTCAGGCCGGCATCCGACAGCGCCTTCTCGCTGGACTCCGTCATGCCACGCACGGCGTACTTGAACACCTCGCTGCCGTTCATGTGAATGAACCGGCTGCCATTCTCCAGATCGGACGGGGTCAGCCGCGAGAGCGAGCCGCCGGCCGGAATCTGAAGGTCCTGCCATTGTCTGCCGTCACCGCGCAGGCACGCCGAGAGGATTTTAGCCGGTCCGGGCCGGGCGGACACGATCGCCGCTCCGGCGCCGTCTCCAAACAGTACGCAGGTGTTGCGGTCGTGATAGTTGGTGATGGACGAGAGCGTCTCCGCACCCACGACGAGAACATTCTTGCACATGCCCGACATCACAAAGGCACGCGCGGTGGCCACACCGTAGATGAATCCCGCACATGCTGCCACAATGTCGTTGATGGCGGCTTTCTCGGCTCCGAGTCGCTCCTGCAACAGGGCCGCAGTGGACGGAAGCACCATGTCGGGCGTGACGGTGCCCACCAGAATGAGATCGAGTTCGAGGGCGGTGAGCCCCGCGGCCTCGAGCGCTCGCTTCGACGCCTGCTCGCCCATGTCGGACGTGGCCTGCCCCTCCGCGACCAGATGCCGGCGCTTGATGCCCGTGCGAGAGATGATCCACTCGTCGGAGGTGTCCACCATGCGCTCCAGGTCGGCATTGGTGAGCACTCGTTCCGGAACGTAGCAACCCGTCCCGGTGATCCAGGCTTCAGACTGCATTGGCTGTCTCCGCCGCCTGCACCTTTTCGAACTGTTCCTTGATGTGCCCGTTCACGTTCTGTCGGACACAGCGTTCCGCTTCGAAGATGGCGTTCTTGATGGCCTTGACTCCGGACTTCCCGTGGCAGATGACGACCACGCCGTCCACACCCAGGAGTGGAGCGCCGCCGTACTCCGCATAGTCGAGCGAGTTGCGTGTACGGCGCAGGAACGGCCGCAGCATGAACACACCGATCTTCGAGAAGATATTGGTGTTGATCTGATGCCGCAGCTTGGCTTCCAGAAGGGGCATGACACTTTCGGCGAATTTCAGGATGATGTTCCCCACGTACCCGTCCATCACCACTACGTCCACGCTGCTCGAGAGGATGTCACGCCCCTCGATGTTGCCGACGAAATTGACGCTGGGATCGGCCGCCAGGAGCTTGTTCGCCGCCTGCACGGTTTCGGTACCCTTGGTGGGCTCTTCGCCGATGGACAACAGGCCCACCCGCGGCCGCTCCTTCTTGAGCACGTACTGGTAGAACATCGAGCCCATCACGGCGAACTGGTGAAGATTCTGGGGCTTGCACTCGGCGTTCGCCCCCACGTCGAGGACCACAGTCACCGTCTTCTGGTTGGGAAAGAGCGACGTGATGGCGGGCCGGATCACGCCCGGCAGCCGGCCCAGGTGGCGCAAGGAAGACGCCATGACCGCTCCCGTGTTCCCGGGGGAGACAAAGGCATCGACTTTGCCTGAGTGATGGAGCTTGAGTCCGACCACGATGGACGAATTGGTGCGACGCACGGCGTCGGCGGCCTTGTCGTCCATGGTGACTTCGTCATCGGCGTGTTCCACGCGGAGACGCTTCTTCAGCACGTCTGCCGACAGGGCGCTCTGATGATCGAGAACCGGCTGGATCTGGGCGCGGTCGCCCACCAGGACGACCTGGAGGGGGCTGTTGAGGCTTTCGTGGAGCGCCGCAAGGGCGCCCTCCACGATGGGCGTTACCCCGTGATCGCCCCCCATGCAATCGACCGCGATGGTAACCTGCGAATTCAATGGTGTCTTTCTGGATACGCTTCGGGTCGCCTAGGCTTCCCGAACAGCGGCGCGCGACTCCCCGTTGTAGTAGCCGCAGTGCGTGCATACGCGGTGCGGCAGACGCGGTTGGTGGCAGTGCTCGCATTCCACCACGGTGGGCGCGGCGATCTTCCAGCCTGTGCGCCGCAGCCGACCGCGCTCCTTCGAGTGCCTGCGTTTAGGTAACGGCATCGGAGTTCCTCTCTAGTCTACAAACTGCTTTAACGCGTCCCATCTCGAGTCGGGTTCCGTGTCGCGGCAGCTACAGGTTGTTTCGTTTTTGTTGGCGCCACACTTGCCGCACAGTCCCAGACACTCTTCCTGACAGTGCGGCGTGTCAGGGAGCGCAAGCAACAACCCCTCCCGAACCGAGGGCGCCAGATCGTACTCCGACGTTCCCAGTGGAACTTCGATGTACGACTCCTGGTCGAGTTCGGACGTCTGCAGCGAAGTCACCCGGTGAATCACCACATCCACCGCAGACTCCACCGCCCGTACGAACTCGCTGAGGCACCGTACGCAGGTGAAGGTGCCGTCCGTGGCGGCTGTGCCATGAACAAAGAACTCCTCACCTACCCGGTGTACCTTCAACTGGACCTTCACGTCGCCCAAAAACCTGACGTCGTAGCCCGCTGGCGGCACCAGTTCGATCTCGTCGGGCCGGGCCTCCAGGGAAACCTCCCGAGCAGCCTCCACAAAGGCCGCCAGGTTGAGCTTCATAATCGGGTTATCCTACCCCGAAAGGCCCGTAAAGTCAAGGCGGCAGTTGAAGTTCGGGGTGCTGGCCCACTTGCTGTCCGGAGATCTTCAGACCCTGCAACCCGTTGACCCACAACAAGACACGGCAGTCACAGTGTCACTGTATCATTGACACGCGGAGATGCGGCACTTACCATCCTGAAAGCCAGCGGGCGTAATTCAGCGGTAGAATGCAAGCTTCCCAAGCTTGACGTCGTGGGTTCGATCCCCATCGCCCGCTCCAAATTCTATGAGTGCACCTATCCCGCTGTCAACCAACCGGATACACGGTCCGTCAACGGCGTCCCCGTTCAGGCATGATCCGGTCAGGGAGAGCGTTTGGCCCTGACATCCATCCTCAACAGCAAACGCGCCGTCTTCTTCGATCTCTTTCATACACTGGTCGAGGTGAAGCCCGAGGCTGGCAATGGCCGCTACACCTCGGACATCCTCGGCATCGACCGGGCGCGCTGGAACGAAATGCTGTGGAACGACACGCACGACCGGGTGGTGGGAATCGATCGCGATCCGGTCTCCATCATCCGCAAACTG
>DAIOGN010000079.1:5711-16580 GCA_036745245.1 Candidatus Zixiibacteriota bacterium | reverse complement strand
TCGGCTCGCCGTCGTACTGCACCGTGAGGGTCTTGTTACGGTCCACCGCCGCGGTTTCGGGGATCGAAGACTCCAGCACCGCCGCGCGCGCTTCCTCGGTGCCAGGCACCGACGCACGCACGGAGGCCATGTCGGATCCGGCGGGGATGCGCGCGAATTCCGAGGGCACCTGGTCGGGCGGTACATGCTTCCAGGGACCCTTCTCCAGCGAGGACGAACGGAACCACCGCCCTGCGAGAAGGATGTACGTTTGCTGGGTCTCGAGGTCCTTGAGAATGTCGTTCTCGGAGTTCTTGATGTACATGAGCCCGGTTCCCTCGAGGGCCACCCACTCCGGCGTGCCGTCGGAGAGCAAGAGATCCGCGGGGCGGGTGCTTACGATCACCTTGGGCGGCGACGTGATCACGGGTACGCCGGAGTCAGGCTGTGGGGCCGAACTCGCAGCGGCCGCCTGGGCCTTCTGCGCAAGCTGGGTGACCTCCGAGGGCACTGACGACACAGACTTCCAGTCGCCCTCCACCTTGGCGGCCGAATACCAGAATTGGCCGCCCTTCAGGTAGCAGGTGCCGAAGCCGTCGTCGATCATGAAATACGGCGTGTTGGCCACGTACTTGTACGTGGAGCCTTCGATCTCCCGCAGGATCGGCTTGCCGTCCACGATCACCAGCACGGTGGGCTCGGTGCGAAAGTACACCGCCGGTGCGTCATTGTTGAGCCGGTCGGACTTCGAACCCGACACCTCGGCGGTTTCGAGATCGGCCAGGAGGCGATCGAGCTCGATATCGAGTTTCCAGGTGGGAATTTCAGCTTCAAGGAAGGCGATCAGCTTTTCAACTTGAATGCCGGAGAGGCCGGGAAAGCGCGTGTCGGTGACCTTCAGATCGATGAGCTGCACCATGCGATTCTCATGGTCGGCCGAAACGGTACAGGTGACCCAGACCGCGCCGAACTGCGGCTCCTTCATCTCCGGCCCTTTTAATGAGACTGCGGCTCGTGCGTCCATGTCCGGCATTTTGAACGACTCCACCTGGGGCTGGTACATCACCACGGTCCAACCGGCCGAGTCCATCTGGCGCGGCCACTCGTTGGCCGCGTTCGCCACGTTCGCCGCGGCGGCTACCTGTGCCATGGCGGAATCCGGCGTCACGGTGGAATCCTGAGCCACGGCGGCTTTGCCACAAACACACACTAAACTCAGGACGAACATCTGGCCGAACGCTCTCGCGTATTTCATCCACCATCCCCTTTGATTCGCATTCATACCGTTCATGGTAGGGCTCATACAGGGCGGCGTCAAGCCGGCCCGGCGCAATTCACACCGTCTGGTGCTTCCAGCGGTTGAGGCGAAACATGCCGCACAGCGCGACCCCCTTGAGCACCATGGTGATCGTGATCGCCCACCACACGCCCACCAGGCCAAACCCGAGCACCTGCCCGATCACGTACGCGATGGGGATGCGCAGGATGGCGCCGGGAATGGAGATGAGCGACGGCCAGAGCGTGTATCCGGCGCCCGTGAAGGCGAAATACAGCACGATCTCAGCGCCCATGAAAATCTGCGTGGACCCGAGCAGGATCAGGTACGAATCGAGCGCGACCCGGGCCTGTGGGTCGGTGAGGAACACCGACGCCAACTCGGAACGGAAGATCACTACCAGGATTCCCACCACGCCCGTGAAGCCCATCACCACGAGGGTGGTGTACCACGCCGACTTCTCGGCCCGATCGGGCTTCCCCGCCCCCAGATTCTGCCCCACCAGCGTGGCGGCGGCGATACCGAATCCGTGAGAGACCATGTAATTCACCGACTCCATGCGGTTGCCAATCCCGAGAGCGGCGATCGCAAACGCTCCGTAGCCTGCCACCACCTGGTTGAGAAAGATGTACACCGTGCAGAAGATGATGTCGGCGAACGACAGTGGAAAACCGATCTTGAACATGCGCCAGGCCAGGTCCACGTCGAACTGCTTTGGCCTGGACAGTCGCAACGGAAGTCGCAGCCGCCCCTGTTTCACGCGCACCACGTACACGAGTGAGGCGACCGCATAGGCCGTGATCGTGCCCAGCGCCGCACCCGCAGTCTCCAGCCGCGGAAAGCCGAACAGGCCGAAGATCAGGATCGGATCCAGGATGATGTTGAGCCCGATGGCCAGTAGATTCACGTAGAGCGTCGTGCGCGTATCGCCGGTGGCCTGAAAGACCGCACCCAGCGTCTCCTTGATCACGAGGAACACCGAGCCGTAGAACATGATGCGCAGATAGATCGTGCCTTCGCGTGTGACGTCGGGGTCGGTGCCCATGATGTCGAAGGCCAGGGGCGTGGCGAAGTGCCCTGCCGCCGTCAGCAGCGCGGCCAGTCCCAGACCCCACCACAACGCCTGACGCGCGGCCTCCGCGGCACGAACGTATTCGCCCTCGCCCACCGAGCGCGCGACCACGGCCGTGGCGCCTGAGGTGACGATCTGCACCACCGACTGAGTCATCCACACCACGAAGATGGCAGAGATGGCCGCCGCGAGCGGGACGGTCCCCAGCCGCCCCAGGAAGAAGGCATTGATGATGGCGAACGCCGTCATGAGCGTCATGGAGAGCACCGACGGCCACGCTAGCTCGAAGACGTTGCGCAGAATGGGACCCTGCGTCCAGTCGCGATGCAGGGTTGGAGTGACGGTGTTCATTGAGAGGACGTACCCCGGGCGGGGCCGCCTGTCCCGGGCTTCACGAGCCGCGCAGGATTTGAATCAGCGCCTGCAATCCCAGGCTGTACGAATACGCCCCGAACCCCGACACCACGCCACGCGCCGCTCCAGCCACCACGAGCGTGTGTCGAAACGCTTCGCGCGCGAACACGTTCGACAGATGTACCTCCACCGTGGGCAGCGGCACCGCGGCCACGGCATCACGGAGTGAGAGCGACGTGTGCGAGAACGCGGCGGGATTGAACAGGAGTCCGGCGAACTTGCCCGGCGTGGCCTGGATCCAATCCACGAGTTCGCCTTCGTGATTGGACTGGCGTGCCTCCAGGTCGTACCCGGCGGCCTTCGCCTCGCTCTTGAGTTGGGCGTGAATCTCGGCCAGCGTGGTACGCCCGTAGATTTCCGGTTCGCGTGTGCCGAGCAGATTCAGATTCGGTCCGGACAACACCAGGAGGCTTGGCATGAAGAGTGAGAATAGGAAAGTGAAAGCGCTCGGGCCAGAGGGATCATGCCCACACGTGCCGGGCCCGCTCGATGCTGCGGCGCACGTCCGCGTCGACCGGGGTGAACACGCCCGGACGCCCCGGTCGCTGGAGCACGATCCACACGTTGCGGCCGGCGGTGGTCTTCTTATCGGCCCCCATGGCCTTCGCCGCCGCAGTCCAGGTCACGCGCGGAAAGCTCAGGTCAGGGAAACAGTGCTTGATCAATTCCACAATCGAGCCTTCGGTCACGGCGTCCAGCCCCGCGCACCGGCGGGATACGTCGAGCGCCACCACCATGCCGAGGGCCACCGCCTCGCCGTGCAGAAGCTTGCCGTAGCCACGCGTCTTCTCCAGAGCGTGACCGTACGTGTGACCAAAGTTGAGTACGCGCCTGAGGCCGCCCTCGCGTTCGTCGAGCGATACCACACGGGCCTTGATTCGTACGCATTCAACGATCCAGCGGCCCAGTTCCTGCGCGCCGGGCCATGTTCCCCGTGTCAGGGTGGTGCGCAGTCGTGCCAGGAGAGCCGGACTGGCGATGCAGCCGTACTTGATGACTTCCGCCAGTCCCGAGCGGAATTCCTTCTCGGGAAGCGTTGCGAGCACATTGGGATCGCAGAGCACCAAGCCCGGCTGCCAGAACGCGCCCACGAGGTTCTTCCCTTGCGGAAGATTCACGCCGGTCTTGCCGCCAACAGCACTGTCGACCTGCGCCATCAGCGTGGTGGGCACGTGCACAAGTGGCACGCCGCGCAGGTAGGTTGCGGCTGCGAATCCTGCCATGTCTCCCAGCGTGCCGCCGGCAAGGACCACGATGGGATGTGTTCGATCGAGACGCGCGCCCGCCAGGCGACGGTGCAGAGCTGCTACTTGAGTCGGTGTTTTGACGCGCTCGCCGTCCGGCGTGATGAAGGTCTCAACGGCCCAGCCCGCGCGGGAAAGGGATGCCTGGGCCCGGCGGCCGTGGTGGCGAAACACGCGTGGACTGGTGACGAGTGCACAGCGACGTGTGTCGTAACGGCGGGCGAGGAGACTGCCCAGACGGTCGAGGCCGCCCGGATCGACGTGAACGGAGTAGGAGCGCGGTCCGAGCGAAACCTTAACGACGGCCATGCCGGACCTGCGGCGCGCTCTGGCGCGACGCAATGCGCTCCACGATATCGTCCACCGTGAGTTGGTCTGTCTGAATCGTCAGTCGAGCGCGTTCGAAGTCGGGACGCCGCCGCACCATAAGACGGCGGTACAGTCCCTCGAAGGCCTCATACGTCTCTATGCCCTTCAGGAGTGGCCGTCCAGCGCCGCCCCGCAGGCGATCGTACAACGTCCAGGCGTCCTGCACCTCGAGATACACCAGAAACGAGTTACGCATGGCCAGCTGCGCCAGCTCGGGGTTGGTGAGAGCACCGCCACCCACCGCCAGCACGGTGTTCTTCAATTCAAACAGGGGTGAACCGATGAGCACTTCCATGGCGCGAAAGTACGACTCGCCATCGGTGTCGAAGATCTTGTCGATCGAGCGACCCTCCTGGCGCTCGATTTCGGAATCGAGATCCACGAACTTGTGGCCCAGCCGCTCGGCCAGCTTCGTCCCCACGGCCGTCTTGCCGGCCCCCATGAAGCCACACAGACAGATCAGGCTCAAGCGCCCCTCCGGCTCAGATTCTTCTGAATCGCACGCCACGGATAACTCTTTCCAGTGAACAGTTCGAAGGCCAGGGCCGCCTGCGCCAGAAGCATGCCGCTGCCGTCTTTGGCCCGGGCACCGTCTTTGTGCGCTCGCTTCAGAAAGTCGGTGCGCTCGCCGTACACGAGGTCACAAGCGATCTGCCGCTTATTGAACTTCCATGCGGAGGGCACAACGCGGCCGCGGCCGCCCATTCCCACTGGAGTGGCCTGAACCACCAGGGCCGCTTCTCTGAACGCTCCGCGCCAGGAACGCGTGTCTGAAAGCGAAGAGGCCGCGATGGCTGCCGTGGGAAAGAGTGACGACGCCCAGCGCGCAAGTTCACGCGCCTGAGTTGCTCTGCGCGCCACCACCAGCACGGCACTCATACCAAGATGCTTCACGAGCGCGTACACTACGGCGCGCGCTGCGCCACCGGCCCCCAGCACCACGGCCGACTCGGCGGCGAGTGTGCGCTCGAAGCGCCAGAGGGAGGTGGCAAACCCGGCCACATCCGTGTTCTCGCCGTGCCAGCCTTTTGGACGCGACAACACCGTGTTGGCGGCGCCTAGTGTGCGCACCAGAGGAGATGCGGAGGCCAGCATCGGAACAATTGCCTCCTTGTGCGGCACCGTAACGTTAAACCCCTTTACGCCGAGGAGGCTGAGCCCTTCGAGGCTTTGCCGCAAACGCGCGGGGGCCACGGGCAGCGAAACGAAGCGGTGATCGAGCTTGCAGGCGCGAAAGCCCGCCTCATGCAAGGCGGGAGACCACGTGGTGGACAGCGGATAGCCGATGATGCCGAACAGCGCCGGCTTAACGGAGCCCATCGAGCATGTCGAAGAAACCGGGGCAGGAAATGCTCACGCAATTTGCATCATCGAGCTGGGTCTCTCCGTCGGCCACCAGGCCCGCCACCGCAAACGCCATGGCGATGCGATGATCCCCACCGGTCTCAATGTCGCAGCCAGACAGCGGCGTGGGTCCCTCGATGGCCCAGCCGTCTTCGAGGGCACCGATCTTAGCGCCCATGCGCCTGAGATTGGCGGCCACCAGTTCGATCCGATCCGACTCCTTGTGGCGCAGCTCGGCGGCGTCGCGAATCACGGTGGTGCCTTCGGCCTGCGTGGCCAGCACTGCAAGAATAGGAAGTTCGTCGATGATGCGCGGAATCACGCGACCCGACACTTTGCGGGCCGCAAGCTTCGCCGGCCCCACCACCAGGTCGCCGGTGGATTCGCCTCCCACGGTCTTGCGATGTTCCCACTGGATCCGTGCGCCCATCGCAGAGAGCAGTGAAAAGAGCCCGATGCGCGTAGGGTTGGCGCAGATCCCGGGCAATCTCACGTCGCTCTTGCGAACCAGAATGGCGGCGGCGGCGAAGAAGGCTGCCGTCGATGGATCGCCGGGAACGGTGTACTCGAACCCTTCCCACTGGCACGGGCCCTTCACCGTGATCACGCGTTCGTCGGACCGTTTCGTAGTGGATCGCCGCCGAGGATCGTCGGTTTCCACTTCGAGAATCACGGGCTCCGCCGACAGGGGCAATCCCAGGTGCGTAAGCAGAATTTCGGTGTGATCGCGCGTGGGCACGGGCTCGCGCACGGTGGTGACGCCGTCGGCGGAGAGCGCCGCCAGAAGGATGGCCGACTTCACCTGAGCCGACGCCACCTCGAGTACGCAGTCGGTGGGCTTCAGTGATCCGCCGCGCATCACCAGAGGCGCGGTTCCTTCAGGCGTTAGATCGATGTGAACGCCCATGCGTGACAAAGGCTGTGCCACGCGTTCCATGGGCCGGCTCACAAGCGACGCGTCGCCCGTAAGCGTGTACCGATGGCTGGAGCCTGCCAAAAGGCCGGCCAGCAATCTGAGTGTGGTGCCTGAATTACCGCAATCGAGTGGGTCTGAGGTGTGCGCCCAGCCGCGCGGCCCAACCCCCTCTACATGCACACGGTCGTCCTCGTCCCTGAACTTCGCACCGAGCCGGCCGAGGACGTTGCGTGTGGATTGAATGTCGGCACCCGTACCCAGGCCCGTAATCACACTCTCCCCGTGCGCACCGGCCGCCATCATGAGGCAGCGATGCGAGATCGACTTGTCTCCGGGAATGCGCAGCACGCCGGCGAGGCGCCGGGCGGGCTTGATGCGGCGAACAGACTGGGTCGCTGCGGGGGCGCCCGTTGCCGTCATTCGATATCCGCGGTGGTGGAGAGCAGGCTGCGCAACGAATCGAAGTATGCGGTTTTTGCTTCGGTGCGCTTCACGGCATGCGCATCGAACAGGAAATCACCGGCCGTCACCTTCCCGATCTGGTGCAGGGTGACGCCTGCGTCGTACGCGAGGTCCACCAGCCGGTCGGCGCGTTCCGGCCACGCCGTGATCACAAACCGGCCGCCGCCCTCGCCGAACCACACCTGGTCGCTACGACCCTTCACGGGATCGGCCACTTCGAATCCCAGCGGAGTGTCTGCACGCAACGCACATTCACACAGCGCCACGGCAGCGCCGCCGTCGGACACATCGTGGCAGGAGCGGATGAGCCCGTGATCGATGACGCGCACCACAAAATCGAGTGTGCGCTTCTCGGCCGCCAGATCCAGCGGGGGAAGTTCTCCGCCCAGCTTGCCGCACACGGTCTCGTAGTATTCGGAGCCGCCCAGCTCGGGTCGCCACTCGCCCACTACGAAAACGAGGTCCCCTTCCTGCTTGAAGGGCACGGTCACGCGAAGATCGATGTCTTCCAGGAGCCCCAGCATGCCGATCACCGGCGTGGGATACACGGCGGCCTCCGGCACTTCATTATAGAAGCTCACGTTGCCGCCTGTGACGGGGACGCCGAGCGTACGGCAGGCCTCGCCGATTCCGGCCACGCTCTCCGCGAAGCTGTAGTACACCTCCGGCTTGTAGGGATTGCCGAAGTTGAGGCAGTTGGTGATTCCCACGGGCCGGGCGCCCACAGCCGCCACGTTGCGCGCCGATTCGAACACCGTGTGCATCGCGCCCAGGCGCGGGTTGAGATAACAGTAGCGGCCCTTGCCGTCGGTGGCGGCCGCAATGCCCTGACGCGATTCACGCAGGCGCAGGAGCCCCGCATCGCCGCCGGGGCGGATGGCCGTGCTCGTGCGCACGGTCTGGTCGTATTGTTCCGTGACCCAGCTCTTGTCGGTGATGTTGGGCGACGCCAGAAGTCGTGTGACCGCCAGCGCGAAGTCTCTCGGTTCCGGTTCGTCTGCAGGATTCATGGCGGCCAGGCGGTCGATGTACTCGGGACGCTTCTGCTCACGCACGTACACCGGGGCGCCGCCGCCCAGCACCAGAGATTGGGCGGGCACGTCGCACACGACCTCACCGTTCCACTTCACCCGGAACTGCCCGTCCTTGGTGACTTTGCCGATGGCCTTCGAGTGTATCCCCCAGCGCTGGAACGTGGAGACCACTTCCGATTCGTACTTGGGCTCTACGATCACGAGCATGCGTTCCTGCGATTCCGACAGGAGCACCTCGTAGGCCGTCATCTTCTCTTCGCGCATGGGCACGCGTGTGGCTTCGATTTCGATGCCGCAATTGCCGCGGGCGGCCATCTCCGAGCACGAGCACGTGATGCCGGCCGCGCCCATGTCCTGAATGCCGATGATCAAATCGCGATCGATCACTTCGAGAGTGGCTTCCAGGAGAAGCTTCTCGGTAAACGGATCGCCGATCTGCACCGACGGCCGGCGCGCCTCGGATTCTTCCGTAAGTTCTTCCGACGCAAACGTGGCGCCGTGAATGCCGTCGCGGCCCGTGGACGAGCCCACGAGGAGCACGCTGGCGCCCGGCTTGTTGGCGCTGGCTCGTGCCAGTTGGTCTTTGTGCACGATGCCAATGGCAATGGCGTTCACGAGCGGGTTGCCCGAATACGCGGCGTCGAATTGAACCTCGCCACCGATGTTGGGAACCCCGAAGCAGTTGCCGTAGTCGCCCACGCCGCGTACCACGCCATCCATGAGGAAACGATTCCGCGCGACGTTGAGTGGGCCGAAGCGGAGCGAGTCGAGCACGCCGATCGGCCGGGCGCCCATGGTGAACACATCCCGCAGAATTCCACCCACGCCCGTGGCCGCACCCTGGTAAGGTTCCACGGCGGAGGGGTGATTGTGCGATTCAATCTTGAAGACCACGCCCAGATCCTCGCCGATGTCGATGGCCCCGGCGTTCTCCTCACCGGGCTGAGCCAATAGCGATTTACCCTCGCGCGGGAAGGTCTTGAGCAGGGCCACGGAGTTCTTGTAGGAGCAGTGCTCCGACCACATCACGGAATACACGCCGAGCTCGGTGTAGGTGGGCGTACGGCCCAGGAGTTTTTTGATCTTCTCGAACTCTTCGGCCGACAGCCCGTGCGCTTCGGCCTGCGCCACGGTCACCGCGGGCTCGGCGGCCGCGACTCCCTCTTTGATATCGATCATCCTCGTTTGGTCCTCGTCTGGAAACGCATAAGTTGCCACGCGGACGCGGTTCAGTCAAGGGGCTCCGGCGAAACTGGGGGTTGGCTCTTGCTACCGACGGTCAGGCAAGCTAGCCTTCCCCGCCCGTTGCCCGCGCGCAGCCTTTCCCTACCTTTAACTGAATATGGCCAAGGCCCCTCTCCCCGTGGAGCTCGACATCACCGATCTGGCGTTCGGAGGCCGCGGCGTAGGACGCGTGGAGGGCCGAGTGGTGCTTGTGGAAGGCGCGTTTCCGGGAGACCGGGTGGCGGCGCAGGTGTACAAGCGCCGCGCCAGCCTCTGGGAAGCGCGAGCCACGGAGGTCCTCTCGCCTTCCCCGCTCCGGGAGACGGTGCGCTGCCGTCACGTGGGTACCTGCGGCGGTTGCAAGCTCCAGGGCCTGCGCTACGAGCACCAGCTTGCCCAAAAGGCCAGCCAGGTCACGGAAGCCCTGAAGCGGCTCGGAAAATTCTCTGACCCTCCGATGACGGCGCCCATCGCAGCACCGGAGCCCTTCGAATACCGCAACAAAATGGAGTTCTCCTTCGGTTCCGAACCGGACGGTCGCCTGATCTGCGGGCTGCACCACCCGGGCCGATTCGACCGCGTGTTCGATCTGGAAGAGTGCCACCTGGTACCTCCCACGTTCTCGCGCGTAGTGCGCACGGTGCGCGACTACCTTCGTGAGCGGCAGGTCCCGGCGTATGAGCCGCGACAGCACACGGGCTATGCACGGTTTCTTGTGATCCGACGATCGGTGTCGAGCGGCGAGCTTCTCGTGAATCTGGTGACCACGTCCGCAGACTTCGCGCTGCGTGAAGGACTGGTGGAGACACTCCGCGCCGCCGTGCCCGAGATTACGGGCATCGTTCACACGGAGAGCGATCGACGTGCACAGGTGGCCATTGGGGAAAAGCAGAGCGTCTGGTACGGACGAGCGGGGATGACCGAGCGTCTGGGACGCTTCGAATTCGACCTGGGCCCGCAGTCGTTCTTCCAGACCAACAGTCTGCAGGCGGCCCGGCTCTACGATCTGGTGGTGGAGGCAGCCGAACCCAAAGGCGACGAACTGGCGCTGGACCTGTATTGCGGCACGGGCACCATCGGCTTGTATCTGGCGCCGCATGTGGCGGGCGTGCTGGGCGTGGAATCGTCGCAAGAGGCTGTGGACTGCGCCGGCACCAATGCTCATCGCAACGGGGTTGAGAACGCCAGGTTCGTGTGTGCCGATGTGCTTGCGTGGCTCAAGGGTGGCTGGAACTCCGAGCCGCTTCTGGTGATCCTCGATCCGCCGCGGGCCGGGCTTCATCCCGACGTTCCCAAACGTGTCGCCGCCCTGAAACCGCGCCGCATCGTGTACGTCTCGTGCAACCCCGCCGCTCTGGCTCGAGACGCCCAGTTGTTTGGTGAGCTGGGGTTTGCTCTCAAGCGCGTCACGCCCCTGGACATGTTTCCCCAGACCGCTCACATGGAGAGCGTGGCGGTGCTCGACTTGTGACCGGACCGGCCAGGCAGTTCGAGCCCAATTCAATTGAGGTGCGCACGGGCAGCGGCCGATATCT
>DAIOGN010000079.1:0-5701 GCA_036745245.1 Candidatus Zixiibacteriota bacterium | reverse complement strand
TATCTTGCCCCGAACCCGGCGCCGAACCTGAGTTCGCGCTTTCGGGCACGCTAACGTGACCACCGAGACTCCCCACTCCCCGCACCACGACCACCCTCCCAAGGGATTCGGACAGCGTCTTCGCCGTCTCCTCGTGGGGCGACCGCGCGACGTCTCCGAGGCAGGCCTCTTTCATCGCCTCACGCTGATTCCGATTCTGGCGTGGATCGGACTGGGCGCCGATGGTCTGTCGTCGTCGGCCTACGGACCCGAAGAGGCATTTCGTGCCCTGGGTTCGCATACGTATCTGGCGTTCGGTCTGGCCCTTGCCACAGCTCTTACTGTGTTCATCATCGCCGTAAGCTACAGCAGAATCATCGAGGAATTCCCCGGCGGCGGAGGTGGCTACCTGGTGGCCTCCCGTCTGCTCGGTCCCCGGCTGGGCGTGGTGTCTGGCTGCGCACTGCTCGTGGACTACGCGCTTACGATTGCCGTGTCGTTGGCCGCGGCCGGAGATGCGCTCTTCAGCCTGGCCCCTGTGGAATGGCACGTTTTCAAGCTGCCGGTGGTGTTGATTCTGATTCTGGGGCTGATGATTCTCAACATTCGCGGGGTACGAGAGTCGGTGCTGATCCTGGCCCCCGTCTTCTTTCTGTTCGTGGTTACGCACGCCGTGCTCATCGGCACGGGAGTGGTGGCCCACCTGGACCAACTGCCTGCAGTGGTCGACACCAACGTGCAGCGCTTTCAAGACTCTGTCGGAGTGCTCGGTTATGGAGGGCTGTTCGTCATCTTTGCGCGGGCCTTTGCCATGGGCGGCGGCACCTACACGGGGCTGGAGGCCGTCTCCAACGGCATGCCGATCATGCGCGAACCGCGTGTGCGCACGGCGAAGCGCACCATGATGTACATGGCCGTTTCGCTCGCGATCACAGCCGGCGGCCTGATCTGGTGCTACATGCTGTTCGACATCTCGCATGAGCCAGGCAAGACACTCAACGCCGTGCTGGCTCAGAGCGTCTCCGACTACCTCCCCTTCGGACATGCCTTCGTCGTGGCCGCTCTGTTTGCGGCAGGGGCCCTGCTGGTGGTGGCCGCGCAGGCCGGTTTTCTCGACGGCCCACGCGTGATGGCCACGATGGCCGTCGATTCCTGGGTGCCGCGCGGGCTGGCGGCCCTGTCCGACCGCCTCACCACTCAGAACGGCATCGTAGCCATGGGCCTGGCCGCTCTCGCCATGGTTCTGTACACCCGCGGTAACACCCACAACCTGGTGGTGATGTACAGCATCAACGTGTTCCTCACGTTTTCTCTGTCCATGTTCGGGATGCTCCTCTTGTGGATCAAGCGCAAGGGACAGAAGCACAGGGTGCGGCGCATGTCCCTGTTCGGAGTGGGATTCCTGGTGTGCTTCTCGGTGCTCATCGTCACCGTCATCGAGAAGTTCACGCACGGTGGCTGGCTCACGGTGGTGGTCACAGGGCTTTTGGTGACCCTTTGTTTCGCCATTCGCTCCCACTACCGCGCCGTGTACTCCAAACTCACGGGTCTCGATAAGGACTTCGTCGACCTCCATGTCGATGGTGTGAGCCTGCCGACGACACCCCTCCGGAAGGAAGATCCCACCGCCGTGGTGCTGGTCGCCGGGTACGGGGGCCTGGGGATTCACACCCTCTTGAATGTGTTCCGGTTTTTTCCCGATCAATTCAAGAACGTTGTATTCGTGAGCGTGGGCGTCATCGACTCGGCCGAGTTAAAGGGCTCAGAGCAGATCGATTCGATCAAGGATCATCTGGACGAGGCTCTTCAAAAGTACGTCAAACTCGCCGCCTACCTCGACTACCCCGCCACCTATCGACTGGCTATGGGCACGGAGGTGGTCGACGAAGCGGTGGAATTATGCGCCACCGTGGCGGAGGAGTATCCGAAAGCCACGTTTTTCGCGGGACAGCTGGTGTTCGAGGAAGAGTCGTGGTTCCATCGTTTCCTCCACAACCAGACGGCCTTCTCGATTCAGCGCCGGCTGTTGTGGCAGGGGCGCACGATGGTGGTGCTGCCCGTGCGCGTCGGCTAGCGGCCAGCCTATAGTCGGTGCCCGTGAGAGGGGCTTTCTCCCGACCCGTTCGAGTGTTATACTGATCCGTATAACACTCCTCTGAGGGCCGATCCGTGAGAGGTATGCCGGTCGCATCGACGGACTTGGGGCGCAAACCGATTCCCTGTATCTCGCAGCATATACGAACAATAACTCAACTTGGCGGGCAATTCGGCGGTCCGTCTGATACCTGTTAGGCGCATCATTTATGAACAGTGCACTCTTACTCATCGCTGCTGTCCTTCTGGGATGCGGAACTGGACAGCATCCGGCCACGGCTCAGCACTCCGGAGACGAGGAGTTGGATTTCGTGGTTTCCATTCTGGGTCGCGAGTATGAAGCCTATTTTGCGAGCGACTCGACTTTGCTCATTCATGGTGTGTTTCTGTCGGGCGCACACATGTTGCTTGAGGCGCCCGATTCGCTTTCCCAGGATTTGGTTCAAGATTACGTAGCGAAAAGCGCGGCTCGCCAAGACGTGTGGCCTGAACTGGCAACGCGACTTCCTATTGTGATCCTGACACCTGCCGCACTGGATTCCATCTTCTCAAATGTGGGTATACACAACCAAGGGTTAGAGGCTCAATTGCGCCTGAGGTACCCTCGATCGAGGCCTGAACTCTCTTTACTAACGCGAGTCGGGTTCAATCGTGATCGTGACCTGGCACTCTGGTACGCCGGAAGCTCGAATCAGGGCGCACTTTGCGTATATCGCAAAGCCGATTTACTGTGGGTTATAGACGGAGTAGTCTTTGCTCATACCCACTTGTAGGAGCGCCGAACAATCGCATCCAGCTGACGTTCCGGCCCGTCACGGGTCGTGCGGGGCACGCCCCGCGCCCGGCCGGCCCGCAGCTGACGCTTGGATGTTAGGCGTCGGGGAACGCGTGCTCAGGGTTTGGAGGAGCCATGTTGAAAGGCAAGTCAGTCACTCTGCGACCAGTCCAGGAGGCTGACCTAGGAAACCTCTACGGCTTCCATGTCAGCATCGACAATCGGGGCGAATTCTTCCCCCGCGGGATCCTCTCGCAAACCGCTTTCAACAAGCAGTTCCATGACACGGGCTTCTGGACAAATGACGAGGGCCTTCTCGTCATTCTCGACAACCGCGACGAGATCATCGGCCACATCGAGTTCTTCAAGACCGTCAACTACCTTAGCGAGTACGAGCTCTCATACATTCTCTATGCGAAGGGGTCGCGCGGCCGCGGAACGATGACCGATGCTGTCAATCTCATGGTCCGCTACCTCTTCGAGACGAAGCCCATCAACCGTATCCGCCTCGTGATACACCCCGACAACGCAGCATCCCGGCGTATGGCCGAGAAGTGCGGCTTCCGCCACGAGGGGACCGCCCGAGGGGCATGGTACAACCAAGGCCGATATCACGACGTAGAGATCTACTCCATTCTCCACGATGAGGCGCTCAAAGTCGGGCCTGACCCATCCCCCGCCGTCTAGCAACTCGATGCAGCAGACGGTTGGCGCGACGCGATGACAGACCCTCGTGTCAGCCAGAAAGACCTCGACGCGATGCTCTCGCGCGGAGTGCTCTTTTCGTTCCTTTGGCTTGCGGGCTTCGGATCGCTCTACGCCCTCCGATGTGGCTTCCGCGCCCGGCGGATGATCTTGTCCTCTGATGGTGCACTAATTGGGTGGGGTCGAACCTGGTGGTGTTTGGTTGTGGGTGCTCTTGGCGTTTTGTTCTGGTTTCCGATCTTCATTGTCGGGATTATCAACAACTTGCGAAAGATTCAGAACGGCAGCTTACGGACCAATGGACCACTATCTAACACACACATGAAGCTGATGTCCCGGTCTGCCGCGGTTCGTGCTGGCGCGGTGCCGTCGTACGGCGCCCCGCAACCTACATCTGTTTCGACCATGTCGCGGACATCATGCGTATCGTGCCCTGAGCCGCAGGAGGAGTGACGATGCCAAGAAACCACGTTTTCGCGATGACATTTGCCCGAGTGTATCCACTGTACGTTCAAAAAGCGGAACGCAAGAATCGTACGAAGGAAGAGGTCGACCAAATCATCTGCTGGTTAACCGGCTATAGCCAGGCGGGACTAGAGCAGCAAATCAAGCAGGAGAACGATTTTGAAACCTTCTTCGCTCAAGCTCCTGCCATTCATCCAAACAGCGCGATGATCAAAGGCGTGGTGTGTGGTATTCGCGTGGAAGAAATCGAAGATCCGCTGATGCGGCAAATACGCTACTTAGACAAACTGATCGATGAGCTCGCAAAGGGCAAAGCGATGGAGAAGATTCTGCGGGCATAGGTCCTTTGCCGTCCGAGACGACGCAGACGGACACCAACGCGCGGGTTGACCAGGAGCGCTCCCTGCGGTTCATTATGGTGAAACGTTTACCCTGTAGAGACGCAGTGAATATCGGGGTGAAGGGTGCCGGCGGCGAGTCATGCTGGTTCCGAGTTTTGCCCGTCCACCCAGAATGAAACCACACCGGGAGACGTCAATCCGATGCCCCTGTCAACTACGATGCCGCATTTGATCCGATTCTTGCTGGCTGCTCACAAGGGACGGGCCCTTGTGCGCCTTTTAGGCGCGGCCGTTCTGTGCGCTCTCTGCTGGGGCCCGAGCCAGGTCATCGCGCAGGCAGATCCGCCGTCCGAGCCGGCGGAGCGTGAAGAACTGACCATCGCACCCGATGAAGTGATGAGGCCGTGGACCGGCGATCTCGACGGGATGATCGAACGGCGATTCATTCGAGTTCTCACGGTGTACAGCAAGACCTCCTACTTCGTGGACAAAGGCGTCCAGCGCGGCACAACCTACGACATCTTCCGCCAGTTCGAAACGGACTTGAACAAGAAGCTGGCCAAGAGCAAACAGCTGAAACACCGGCATGTCAAAGTGCACGTGGTGTTCGTCCCGGTACGGCGGGGCGATTTGTTGAAAGCGCTGGTCGCCGGCGAGGGAGATATCGCGGCGTCCAACCTCACGGTTACCGATGCGCGAAAGGAGCAGGTTGACTTCTCCGAACCCGTGTATCGAAACGTCAGTGAGCTGGTGGTGTCAGGACCCGACTCCGTTACGATTTCCAGTGTGGAAGACCTGGCGGGCAAAGAGGTCTTTGTTCGGAAGTCTTCGAGCTACTACGAGAGTCTGGATGCATTGAACCACCACTTTGCCGCCGAACTCAAGCCCGGTGTGATCCTCAAGGAGGCACCCGAGACGCTGGAAGACGAGGATCTGATGGAGATGGTGAACGCGGGGCTCGTGCCGCTCATCATCGTGGACCAGCACAAGGCAAACTTCTGGAAGCGGGTCTTCACAAAGGTCAAGGTGCATGACAGTGTCGCCGTGCGCACCGGCGGCGACATTGGCTGGGCCATGCGCAAGGGGAGCCCGGAGCTCAAGGCATCGCTCGACAGCTTCCTGGTGCGCTACGCTGCAGGGACTACGCAGGGAGACCAGATCCTGGCGCGCTACCTCAAGAACACGAAATACGTCAGGAACGCCGCCTCCTCAACCGAGCGAAAGAAGTTCCTCACGCTCGTGGAGTACTTCCAGAAATACGGAGAGAAGTACGATGTGGACTGGCTGTTGATGGCGGCTCAGGGATACCAGGAGTCGCAGCTCAATCAGGAGGCTCGCAGTC
>DAIOGN010000078.1:3553-16609 GCA_036745245.1 Candidatus Zixiibacteriota bacterium | reverse complement strand
GTGCGGCTGTTGAGCGGAGCGGCCTTGCTGCTCGTGGTGGCCGGGGTGAGGCACGCGTGGCTGGCGCCGCGGCTCGAGCGCCGGGGGCTGAACGCCGCCATGTTGTTCGTGTACGCTGCCGCGTTCTCGTTTGCCTACGTGGGGCTTTCGGCGGGCCTGGGTGCGCTTGTGCTCTTTGGATCGGTGCAGGTGACGATGATGGCCATGGCCCTCTTCTCGGGTGAGCGTTTACCGGCCTGGTCGTGGGTAGGATTCGTGGTTTCCATTGCCGGGCTCCTCGTGCTCACCTCACCCGGACTCTCGGCGCCGCCACTCTGGGAGACCGGACTCATGGCCATGGCCGGCGCCGCGTGGGGGGTGTACTCGATTCTGGGTCGCGGAAATACCTCGGCACTTTTGTCCACGGCCTCCAACTTTCAATTCGCGGCGCCCGTGGCGGTGGTGGTGAGCCTGCTGGCCTGGCGCGAATTGCATCTGACCACGATCGGCGTGTTGCTTGCGGTGATCTCCGGCGCAGTGACCTCGGGGCTGGGGTACGTCATCTGGTACGCGGCGCTGCGCGGTCTGTCGGCCACCAGCGCAGCTCTCGTGCAACTGACCGTTCCCGCCATCGCGGCTTTGGGCGGAGCGCTTTTGCTCACCGAATCGATCGGCTGGCGCCTGCTTGCGTCCGGCGCTATGATCCTGGGAGGCGTCGCACTGGCTCTCGCAGCGAAGCAGCCGAGGTCAGCAACACGTGCACAGGCATGAACGCCAGAGACAAACTCGCAGACGAATACGCCGGCTTTGCGAAGCGCCTGGCGCTTGCTGCCGGTGAAACGACCCGCAACCACTTCCAGAAGGAACTGGTCATCTCCCGCAAGGCGGATGCGTCCATTGTCACGCAGGCGGACCGGGAAGCAGAGCTGCTGATGCGCGAACTCATCCACAGCGAGTATCCGTCGCACGGCATTCTGGGTGAAGAATTCGGCCGAGAGAATGAAGGCGCCGAGCACGTGTGGGTGCTCGACCCCATCGACGGCACGATCTCGTTTGCACACGGCAGCCCGCTGTTCGCCACGCTCATTGCACTGCTCAGAAACGGGCAACCGATCCTCGGGGTGATACACAATCCTGTTCTTTCCGAGTTGTGCATGGGCGACGGCAAGTCCACCACCCTCAATGGCAAACCCGTCGCCATGAGACAGGTGAAGAATCTGGCGGAGGCCACACTGCTCACCACCGACATTCGCGGAATCGACAAGCGGTGGGGGAAGGAACCGTTCGAGCGCCTGATGCAGCAGACCGCCGTGTTCCGCACGTGGGGCGATGCCTACGGCTACCTGATGCTTGCGGCAGGCCGGGCCGACATCATGCTGGACTCGAAGATGGCTCCATGGGACATTCTGCCGCTGATTCCAATCATCCGTGGAGCAGGCGGCGTCATCACCACATGGACGGGCGACGATCCGGTCAGCGGCGACTCCTGCGTCGCTGCCGGTGCGGTTCTGCACAGGCAGGTCCTGGAGATTCTGAATCTGTGAGCCGGACCGCCCTATCGATCGCAGAAGCACGCCGACTTGCTCTGGCCAAAGCAGGGCTGCTCAAACCCGAGTGGACAGGGCTGCCCTCGAAGGCCGCCGGCAGCGGCAAGCGAGCACGCGAGGCAGCCCACTCGATCATACGGCGTTTCGGTTACCTTCAGCTGGACACGGTTTCCGTGGCGGGTGCACGCAGTCACGCACTGGTGCTGCTGTCGCGATTACAGGGGTTCGAGCCGGCGCTTGCGGAAGACCTCCTGAGAATCGAGGAGCCGCTGTTTGAATACTGGGGACACGAGGCCTCGTGGATGCCGCTGGAGCTGTATCCAGCGTTTGAATTCCGCCGGGAGAACTTTCGCAAAAGTTCGTGGTACCGCTCCATCGTCGGCTCGCAAAAGAAAGTCGCGCGCGCACTGGTGGAGCGGATCACGTCCGAAGGGCCCATTCGATCGCTCGACATGGAAGGACGAGGCAGCCGCGGCTGGTGGGACCTGAAAGCGGCGCGGCGTGTGGCCGCCGCACTGTGGTCGGCGGGTGAGCTCGCGATTCGGGAACGGAAGTCCTTCCAGCGCAGTTTCGATCTGCCCGACCGTGTGGTTCCGGCCACGTGGCGAAACCAGTCGTGCAGCCAGGACGAGTCGTTCGACCTCCTGCTGCACAAGGCGCTCGACGGCCACGGCTGGGCCACCGCCGGAACGCTGGCACAGACGTGGCGCCTGAGAAACTGCCAAGAACAGGTCCGGAAGGCTCTGCTTCGACTCGCCGAGCAGGGGCGTGTGGAGCCGTGCACGCTGCACGATTCGGGCGGACGATCCGTCCAGGGTTGGATTCGACCCGACGACCTCGAACTGGCCGACCGGCTGAATGCGGTTCGGCCCCGACACGACCGGGGTGTGCTGCTGTCGCCTTTCGATCCCGTGCTCTGGGACCGCTCGCGGTTGAAGCGGCTGTTTGGATTTGATTTTACGCTGGAGATATTCAAGCCGGCCCATACGCGGCAGGACGGCTACTACTGCATGCCGGTGCTCGCCGGCGAACGGCTCGTGGCGAGATTCGACCTGAAGGCCGACCGTAAGGCCGGGCGGCTCCAGGTCCTTTCCTGTCGATTCGAGAAGGGACACGAAGCCCCCGCCTCCGACCGTGAAGCGGCGCACACGGCGCTTGAACGCTACGGGGATTCCCTGGCCCTGAAACCTGTGGGGACCTAACGTGGCTCCTGTTTGTCCATGCACACTCAGCGAGGGTTCATAATGAAACCAGAATCACCCTACGTGATCCGCAACGATATCCGCTTCGGCCCACTCGAGAAACTGAGCATCCCGGAGCTGGTGGCAGCCAACTCGGAGCGCTGGTTCAATCAGTCGCTCTGCAGCGTGAACGATTGCGTGGTGCGTCTGGGAATCATCCACGGTGAGTTCCACTGGCACCACCATGACAAGGAAGACGAATTCTTTTACGTGGTGTCGGGTCGACTGCTGGTAGATCTCGAGGGCCGCACCGAAGAGCTGGGCCCGGGCGAGGGGATCATGGTGCCTCACGGCGTGAGGCATCGCACGCGAGCGCCTGAGAAGACAGTGCTGCTCATGTTCGAAGGCGCGAGTGTGGTGCCCACGGGCGATCCCGAGTGAACCGCACGAAAGCCGACGAACTCATTGGCATGGAGCCGCAGGCATTCCTGCGGTTTCTCGAAAGCAACGGCATCCGTCGTTTCTGCTTTGTGACAGATGCATCGGGCCAGGTCCAGGCATCGCACCCCGCGCTGGATTCTCTGGCGGAGTTCCTGCGCTCGGATCCCAGAGATTTCGCGCGTCACGAGGGGTTGTTCTTCCAGGTGTCACACACGCCGGATCATCTTTTGGGCGCCTTCGTTCACCGCACCTGCCGGGGCCAGGCGGCCGGCGGTGTGCGCTACTGGCACTATGCCGCCATGGAGCACTACTTCCGCGACGGTTTGCGACTGTCCCAGGGTATGACGCACAAGTGCGCCCTGGCAGGGCTCTGGTGGGGCGGCGGCAAAGGCGTGATCCTGCGGCCCGAAGGCACCGTGGTCCTCGACCCCGCGTTACGTCGCCAGCTGTTCGAGGAGTACGGCGACTTCATCTCGTCCTTGTCGGGGTGCTACGTGACCGCCGAGGACGTCGGCGCAGGGCCCCATGACATGGCGGCAGTGTTCAGTCGTACGCGCTTCACCACGTGCATCCCGCAGGCGTTGGGCGGCAGCGGCAATCCGTCCGAGCCTACGGCGCGCGGCACCGTGTGCGCCATGGAAGCGGCACTCGAGTTTCTCGGGCAGGGCGCACTTTCAGGCAAGACGGTGGCGGTGCAGGGCACAGGTCACGTGGGTACACCGCTTGTGCGACTGGTGCTTGGCAAAGGAGCGCGCAGAGTCATCGCGTGCGATCTATCGGCAGATCGAGTGGCTGCGCTGAAAGCAGAATTCCCGCCGGAACGTCTGGAGATCCGACAAACCAAGGCGGACGACCTGTCCCTCTTGAGCGAGCCGTGCGACGTGCTCGCCCCGTGTGCCACAGGCGGAATCCTGAGCGAGCGCACGATCCCCGGGATTCAGGCGCGCCTCATCTGCGGCGCCGCCAACAACCAGCTGGAGGATCCGGTGCGCGACGATCGGCGGCTCCTGGAGCGCAAGATCACTTACGTGCCCGACTTCCTCGCCAACCGCATGGGCATCGTGAATTGCTCCAACGAGCAGTACGGGTCACTTTCACCTGATCCAGCGGTGGAGCAGCATCTCTCTGCCGATTGGGAGCATTCCATTCGTCTCACCACGCGTCGGGTGCTGAAGGCCTCGGCGGAGTCCGGGCGCCCTCCCGGCCAGGTGGCAGTGGATCTGGCGGAAGAGTTGTCCAGGCAATGGCATCCGATCTTCGGACATCGGGGTTACGCAATTGTACAGTCGCTCGTGACAGGCGGGTGGCACTTACAGAAGGAACGATAGCATGGCAGCCTATGTCATTGTTGACGTGAAGATTAAGGACCCCGTCGCTTATGAGAACTATAAGAAGATGACACCCGGATCGCTGGCCGCCTATGGCGGGCGCTTCGTGGTGCGCGGCGGCAAGACCGACGTGCTCGAAGGCCCCTGGCAGCCCGGACGAATCGTGGTGCTGGAGTTCGACAGTGCCGAACGGGCCCGGGCCTGGTGGGACTCCGAAGAGTACCGGGAAGCCAGATCCCTCAGGCAGCGCGTGGCCGATACCAACATGATCCTGGTGGACGGCATCTAGGCGCCTTCGCAACCCGCGGTTGCCGTGCCCGTACTACTTTGGTACCCTTGATGTGAGGTCTGACGCAGTGTCGGGCCACAGGCTCAGGCGGAACACGACTGGAGGGCAGCATGGCGACGGCACGCGCGCGGCACATATTGGTAAAGGACAAACAGGTCTGCATCGATCTGAAGACCAAGATTGAAGCCGGCGCAGACTTCGCGCAGGTGGCAAAGGAGCACTCGAACTGCCCCTCCGGCAAAAGCGGGGGCGACCTCGGGAAGTTCCGGCCCGGTGAGATGGTGCGCGAATTCGACGAAGTGGTGTTCTCAGCCGAAGTGGGCAAGGTGCACGGCCCCGTGCAGACTCAGTTCGGCTATCACCTGATCGAAATCACTGAACGTATGGCTTGACTCGTCAAGTCGATGGTATGCGGGTCCGGCGATCCGGCAGGCGTGCTGTCCGCATCGATGGGACTGGCTTGAAACGAGAAAACGAGTAGATTCCAAACTATGGGAAAAGCAGCACTCACTCGATCGGAAGCGCTCGATTGTCTGACAGCCTCCGAATCCGAAATCCGGGCCCTCGGTGTGGCGCGGCTGGCTATCTTCGGATCTGTTGCGAGAGGACAGGCTCGAGCTGACAGCGACGTTGACATTCTCGTGGAGTTCAAGCCCGGCGCCAAGACATTCAGTCGGTTCCTGGCTCTTTCAGAGCTGCTGGAGTCGCTCCTGGGGCGTCGTGTCGAGTTGGTGACCAAGGAGGCGCTCTCGCCTTTTCTGGGGCCGCGGATTCTTGCAGAGGCACAGGATGTCATTCGAGCCGCGTGACTACTTGCGGCACATCTCCGAGCGTGCCACGAGTGTAATGGACCCCCAGACTTCTGGCACGGCTCGACCCTTCGGCAACCCACGCCCCCCCACGGAACCACAGGAGGCCCCTTGATCCGCGGCATCCACACCATGTTCTACACCTCCGAGCCGGAGGCGCTTCGTGCATTCATCCGCGACAAGCTTGGGTTCACGCGTTACACCGACGTAGGCGAAGGCTGGCTGATTTTCGAATGCCCCGAAGCCGACATGGGCTGCCATCCGGCCGGCTCCGACCCGGAGAGTCGCTCCGGAACGCAGAATATCTCCTTCTACTGCGACGACATCCACAAGACGAAGGCCGAGTTGGAAAGCCGGGGTGTAAAGTTCACCCAGGATGTCGTGGATGAGGGCTACGGGCTCGTGACCCACTTCGCCATGCCGGGGGGCTTCACGGCTCAGCTGTACCAGCCGCTTTACACGAAGCGCCCCGGCGCCTGACGCCGGCCGCGGCAGCCCTACCCAAACCGCGCGAAAGGCACCCGGCCGCTGCAAGCCTATCCTCCTAAGCGACTATCACTTAGAAAGCTCTTGACCCTCCCGGAAGGCGTCCTATCATCCTCTATCTTTGACCCTGGGAAGGGCCTTCCTGGCGGGCGCGGAACGCACCAAAGCGGATCCGGCGCCCCGCCCGGCGCTCACCGGGGTTGGGGATGACGACGGGAACCAACCACAAAGCTACATGGACATATCAAGCTACTCCGCCGTTCCGATCTTCCTGGGCTTCGGCGTCCTATTTGTAGCCTTCAACTACTTCCTCAACTCCCTGGTCACGCGCAACGTGGCCGAGCCGCAGAAGTATGACAGCTACGAGTGCGGGGAAGTGCCCGAGGGGTCGGCCCAGATTCAGTACAACGTGCGGTACTTCATTTTCGCGCTCATCTTCGTGCTCTTCGACGTGGAAGTGATCTTCATCATCCCGTGGGCCGTTGTGTACAAGGACCTCGGGATGTTCGCCTTCGTGGAGATGGTGCTCTTCCTCTTGATCCTCATCCTGGGGCTGGTGTACGCCTGGCGCAAAGGCGTGCTGCACTGGTTCACCCGGCCGGTGGAGCACTAGACCGTGGAGTTGGCCCCCGTCGTCGATCTGGTCCGGGACGCGGTCACCGGATTTCTGCAATCGCTGGGTCTGCCGGCATTTGTGATCGACATGGTGCTCGCACTCATCTCCGCATCCCTGATCGCGGGCTTCATGGCCGTGCTGGCGCTGGCCTTCGTGTGGGTGGAGCGCAAGGTCTCGGCGCACATCCAGAATCGCCTCGGCCCCATGCGCGTGGGCTGGCACGGCGTGCTGCAAACCCTGGCGGATGCGCTCAAGCTCCTGCAAAAGGAAGACATTCGCCCCGCCGCGGCCGATCGCTGGATCTGGTGGTGGGCGCCTGCCGTGTCGTTTATCGCGGTATTCGCGGCGTTCATTGCCGTGCCCTTCGGCGAAGGGCTGGTGGTGCGCGACTTCAACATCGGCGTGATCTACATCGTGGCCATCACCACCTTTGGCGTGATATCCATGCTCATGGCGGGCTGGGGCTCCAACAACAAGTACTCGCTTCTGGGCGGATTCCGCTCCGCGGCGCAGGTGGTGAGCTACGAAGTGCCCATGATTCTGGCCATTCTCTCGGTGGTCATGGTGGCCGGCAGCCTCTCCATGATGAGTATCGTGCAGGCGCAGGAAGGCACGATGCTGGGCTTCATTCCCAACTGGTTCATCTTCCGGCACTTTCCGTTCGGCCTCATCGCCTTCATCGTGTTTATGATCGCCGGCACCGCTGAAACGAATCGCACACCGTTCGATCTGCCCGAGGCCGAATCCGAGCTGGTGGCAGGATTCGCCACGGAATACTCCGGTATGAAGTACGCGATGTTCTACCTGGCCGAGTATTCGGCCATGTACGTGATGGCCGCCATGGGGACCGTGCTCTTCCTGGGCGGCTGGCACGGTCCGTTTCTGCCGTCGTGGCTGTGGTTCGCCGCCAAAACGGTGCTCCTGGTGTGCGTTCTCATCTGGTTCCGCTGGACGTTTCCCCGGCTGCGCGTGGATCAACTCATGGAGCTGTCGTGGAAGTTCCTCATCCCCGTGGCGTTCATCAATCTGCTCGCCGTGGGCCTCTGGAGCGTGCTCTGATGACCGGCGAGTCCCTGGCCTTCTACGGACTGGCGTTCATGCTGGTGGGCGCCTCCATCCTGGCCGTGTCGGTGAGAAACGTCTTCCACGCGGCGATGTACCTCATCCTCGCGCTCTTCGCCGTGGCCGGCTATTTCGTGCTTCTGAACGCCGAGTTCCTCGCCGCCGTGCAGGTGCTCATTTACGTGGGCGCGGTGGCGGTGCTTGTGATTTTCGCGGTGATGCTCACCACCCGGCTCACCGATGCGCGAGTGCGCGCTCACAACGAGCAGGTGGGCGCGGGCCTGGTGGTCGCCGTGGCCATGTTTCTGGCGATCGTCATGGCGATGTGGTCCACCAGCTGGCCCATCTCCGATGCGGCCCCTGCCGTCGATAACGTACGCACGCTCGGCCGCATGCTCATGACGCGGTTCGTGCTTCCGTTTGAAATCGCCTCCGTACTGCTTCTGGCGGCCATGATCGGCGCCATCGTCATTGCCGCCAAGGAAACGGGCCCTCCGCAGAGTGAGGAGAGCACGTGACGCTCTATCAGTACCTCGCGCTGGCCACCCTGGTGTTCTGCATCGGCCTGTTCGGTGTGCTCACGCGCCGCAACGCAGTGGCCGTGCTCATTGCCATCGAACTCATGTTCAACTCGGTGAATCTCCTGCTCGTGGCCTTCACGCGGTACATTTCTCCCGACGGACTGGTGGGACAGCTGTTCGCGGTGTTCATCATCGTGATCGCAGCCGCCGAAACCACCGTGGGCATGGCCATCGTGCTACTGGTGTACCGCGGGTTCCGCGGCATCCAGGTGGACCGAATCGGGTTCTTGAAATGGTGATCGCGTGAGTCAGTACGCCTACCTCGTACCGTTCTGGCCCCTTCTGGGCTTTCTCATCATTGCCTTCTGGGCCAACCGGCACCATCAGTTCGCGGCGAAGCTGGCCACCACCATGATCGGCATCTCGTGGGTCATGTCGCTTGTGATCCTCTGGGAAACCCTGCACGCCGAACAGCCGCTGGAGATGACCTTTACGTGGATGGCCTTGCCGTCCATGCTCACCAAAGCGGGCTGGACCTTGTCCATGGGCGTGCTGGTGGATCCGTTGTCGGCGCTCATGATCAGCTTCGTCACCACGGTGTCGCTCATGGTGCACATCTTCTCGCTGGGCTACATGCACGGCGAGAAGTACTTCTCGCGGTTCTTCGAGTTCTTAAACCTGTTCACGTTCTCCATGCTGGGCCTGGTGCTGGTGAACAACTACTTCGGACTGTTCATCTTCTGGGAGTTGGTAGGGCTCACGTCGTACCTCTTGATCGGCTTCTACTACGAAAAGTGGACCGCCTCGCAGGCCGCCAAGAAGGCCTTCATCACCACGCGCACGGGCGACCTGGGTATGGCCATCGGGTTGCTCATCATGTGGACCACGGCAGGCACGCTCCAATTCAACGAGGTGTTCGCAGCCGTCGACAGCGGCGTGCTCTCGGGCACTACGCTTACGGTGATGGCTCTGTTCCTCTTCGGCGGCGCGGTGGGCAAGTCGGCGCAGTTCCCCCTGCACGTGTGGCTGCCCGACGCCATGGAAGGCCCCACGCCGGTGTCGGCGCTCATCCATGCGGCCACCATGGTGGTGGCGGGCGTGTACCTGGTGGCGCGCTCCATGCCCGTGTATATGGCCTCGGAGGCGGCCTCCATGGTGGTGGCCTCCATCGGCCTCATCACGGCCCTCATGGCGGGCTCCATCGGGCTGGTGCAGAACGACATCAAGCGCGTGCTCGCCTACTCCACGGTGAGCCAGCTGGGCTACATGATCATGGCTCTGGGGCTGGGCAGCCTCTTCGCGGGCACGTTCCACATGTTCACCCACGCCTTCTTCAAGGCTCTCCTGTTCCTCGGTTCGGGCTCGGTGATTCACGCCCTTCACACCAACGACATCCAGGAGATGGGCGGGCTGGGGAGGAAGATGAAGATCACCTTCTGGACCTGGGTGATCGCGTCGCTTTCGATTGCCGGCATTCCACCTTTGTCGGGATTCTGGAGCAAAGACGAGATCGTGGCCACCGCGGCGCACCATCCGGTGTTTCTGGTGGGCACGCTGGTCGTGGCGTTCATGACGGCCTTCTACATGTTCCGGCTTACCTTCCTGGTGTTCTTCGGCGAACCGCGCGACCATCACAAGTACGACCACGCGCACGAATCGCCCCTGGTGATGACCGGCCCCCTCATGTTCCTTGCGGTGCTTTCCGTGGTGGCAGGATTCTGGGGCATGCCGTGGCTGTCGCACGGGTTCGGGCACTTCATCACCAGCGGCCAGGGCGAGCACCACACCCCGTCCATCCTGCTCATGGCGGTGGCCACCCTGGTGGCCCTGTGTGGAATCGGCCTGGCGTACCAGATGTACTACAAGAAGGCCTGGTCGCCCGATGCGCTTGCGGCGCGCTTCCAGGGCCTGTATCGAATCCTGTACAACAAGTACTACTTCGACGAGCTGTACGACGTCGTGTTCATCCGCCCGTACTACGTGCTGTGCGACCTGCTCTGGACCTTCGACATGCTCGTGATCGACGGCCTGGTGAACCTGGCGGGCTGGCTGGGTCTGGCCGTCGCCGTGATGCACAATTGGTTCGACAAGTACATCGTTGACGGACTGGTCAATGGCTCCGGATACATGTTCCGGGGCCTGGGCCGCTCGCTGCGCTTCGTGCAGTCGGGGCGCGTTCAGAACTACACCTTCCTGGTAGCCTTCGGACTGCTGCTTCTGGTGATCGTGCAGATCGATCTCCTGACGCTGCTGACGAGGCTGTTTGAGAGCACCCCTTAGGAACCCGACCTTATGGATTTTCCCGTCTTATCCTGGATGATCTTTTTGCCCCTGGCCGGCATGATCACAGTCATGCTCCTGCCCAAGGACAACACGCGAGCCCTGCGCTGGACCAGCGTGGCCTTCTCGCTGGCGCCGCTGGTGCTGTCGGTGTGGATGCTGGCCGCGTACGACTGGACCACCAGCACCATGCAGTTCACCGAACGCTTCTCCTGGATCCCGACTTTGTCGATCCAGTACGCCCTGGGAGTCGACGGCATCTCGGTGCCCCTGGTGCTTCTGACCACGCTCCTGTCATTCCTTTGCATTGTCGCCAGCTTCAACATCGAAAACCGCGTGAAGGAGTACATGGCCTTTTTCCTGCTTCTGGAAACGGGCATGATCGGCGTGTTCTGCGCGCTCGACTTCTTCCTCTTCTACGTGTTCTGGGAGGTCATGCTGGTGCCGATGTACTTCCTCATCGGCATCTGGGGCGGGCCACGCAAGGAGTACGCCGCCATCAAGTTCTTCCTGTACACGCTGTTCGGGTCGATCTTCATGCTGGTGGCCATTCTGGCCATCTACTTCACCACGGAGCCCCACACCTTCGACATGATGGTGATCATGCAGCAGGGGGTGGGCTGGGCCGCGTCGTTCCAGATCTTCGTGTGGGTGTTCTTCTTCTTTGGGTTCGCCATCAAGGTGCCGGTGTTCCCGTTCCACACCTGGTTGCCCGATGCGCACGTGGAGGCGCCCACGGCCGTATCCGTGATTCTGGCGGGTGTGCTCCTGAAGATGGGGACCTACGGCATCCTCAGGGTGAACTTCTCCATGCTGCCGGCGGCCTCTCAGTACTTCTCGCCGCACATGGCGTGGCTGGGGATGATCGCCATCCTGTATGGCGCGCTGGTGTCGATGGCGCAGAAAGATCTCAAAAAGCTGGTGGCGTATTCGTCGGTGTCGCACATGGGCTACTGCATTCTCGCCATGGGCGCGCTCACCACCACCGGCATCGCCGGAGCCATGTTCCAGATGGTGTCGCACGGCCTCATCACCGGCGCACTGTTCCTTCTGGTGGGCGTGCTCTACGACCGCGCCCACACGCGCGAGATTGCAGCCTTCGGCGGACTGTGGACGCACCTGCCTTTGTACTCGGCCATCATGACGCTCTTCGCCATGGCGTCGCTCGGGCTGCCGGGGTTGTCGGGCTTCGTGGCTGAGTTCATGTCGTTCCTCGGAGCGTTCCAGACCTTCCCGGTGCTCACGGCCGTGAGCGTAGTGGGCGTATTGCTCACCGCTGGCTATATCCTGAGGATGATCCAGAAAATGTTCCTGGGGCCGTTCCAGGCGGAGAAATGGGGCGGGCTCACGGAGATTAACGGCCGCGAGCTCTTCACGGTCGTGCCTCTGGCCTTGCTCACCATCTGGATTGGCGTGTACCCCAAACCCCTGGCCGACCTGATGGGTGAGTCGGTGAAGGCCGTGTTGCAACTGGCCCTGCGGTAATCGGATGACATGCCTGCAATAGACTTTCGGCTGATCTCGCCCGAAATCTTCCTGGTCGCGTGGGCCTTCGTGGTCCTGTTCGCCGACCTGTTTGTGCTGCGCAGACAGCCGCAGCGAGGGCCCGTGCTCGCCTGGATGTCGGCCCTGGGATTGGTGATTACGGGCGGATTGGTATTCATAGCGGGCTTCGGAAGCACATTCGAGGGCGCGCTGCAGGTGGATGCGTTCGCGTTCCTCTTCCAGCTGGTGTGCCTGGGCTCGGGACTGCTCACCGTGATGCTCTGCTCGAGCCTGTCCGATGAAATCACGGCGCACCGTGGCGAATTTTACACCCTGCTGTTGTTCTCCATCACCGGCATGATGTTCCTAGTGGCCTCCGCGGAGCTGATCACGTTCTACGTGTCCCTGGAACTGGTCACCATTCCACTCTTCGTACTGGTGGCCTACTCCAAGCGCGACCGCCGCTCCATCGAAGCGGGAATAAAATACCTGATCATCGGTGCCTTCTCCTCGGCCATCCTGCTGTTCGGATTCGCACTCCTGTACGGGCTCACCGGCCACACCGACTTTGTGGAAATCAAGAAGGCGCTCGTCATTACGTTCTTCAAGTACGGCCAGGTGGGACCGGTGCTGGCGTTGGCGCTCCTCTTCGTGATGGCGGGGCTCGGATTCAAGCTGGCCGTGGTGCCGTTTCACGCCTGGGCACCCGACGTGTACGAGGGTTCGCCCACGCCGGTGGCCGCGTTTCTCTCGGTGGCGTCCAAGGCCGCGGGGGTGGCCGCGTTCACACGGTTGTTCTACCGGTCGTTCTCCATGTCGGCGGGCGACTGGCTCGTCCCTCTGATGATCCTCGCAGTGCTGGCCATGGTGCTGGGCAACACGGTGGCTCTGGCGCAGAAAAACATCAAGCGCCTCATGGCGTATTCCTCCATCGCACAGGTGGGCTACATTCTGGTGGGCTTCGCCGCCGTGTCGAAACTGGGCGCTGCGTCGGTGGGCCTGTATCTGCTCATGTACCTCTTCGCCAACATG
>DAIOGN010000078.1:0-3543 GCA_036745245.1 Candidatus Zixiibacteriota bacterium | reverse complement strand
TGGCGCTCCGGCCGCGCGAATGACGCTGGTGCCGCCTTTGGCGTGGCCATGGCCGTGTACAACAAGATCGGCAGCTTCGAAATCGCCGACTACGCGGGGCTGTCGCGCCGCAGCCCGCAACTGGCCGCCATTCTCTCGCTGTGCCTGTTGTCACTGGTGGGCATCCCGCCGCTGGCCGGATTCTTCGGCAAGTACTACCTGTTTCTGGCCGCCATCGAACAGCGCCTGTACTGGCTCGTGCTCGTGGCTCTCATCACGTCCGTGGTGTCGCTCTATTACTACGCCGGCATCATCAAGGTGATGTACTTCGACACCTCCAAGGAGGACGCGCCGCGCTTCGGCGTGCCGGCGGGCGCGCGCGTGGCCCTGTGGGTGACGGCTCTGGGCGTGGTGGCCATGGGGATCTTCCCCTCGCTGTTTCTGGGGTGGGCCGAGCAGGCCGCCTCGGTCTTCAAATTCTAAGCCTGCCTCGCCAGACCTTCAGGCGGCCGTCCTGATCCGATGAAGCACCCAGCGCTGCACTCATTAACCGACGACCCGATGATCCGATTTTGGTTCATCGGGAGCTCCCGCCCCTGTATGTTTGCGCCGTGACCGCCAAACCGTCCACCCCTGCGCGCCAGGGAAAGAGGTCCACCGCGAAGAAGAAGCGCTCCGTGGGGTCGCTTTTGCGCCGCTGGTTCCTGTCGGGCCTGCTCGTGGTGGTGCCGCTGGTGGTCACGTACCTGGTTCTCAGGTTCCTCTTCGAAACCGTGGACGGAATCCTCGGCCCCTGGCTCATGAACTCGAAGGGCGAGCGTATCCCCGGCCTGGGGATTCTGGTCACGTTCATCATCGTGATGGGGATGGGCATGGTGGCGGCCGGTGTGTTGGGCAGCCGGCTGGTGAAGTGGTGGGAGCGGCTCATGGCCAGGCTCCCGATCGTGCGCATGGTGTACGGCGGCGCGCGGCAGGTGGTGGAGTCGGTGTCGCGGGAAGAGGGGACGAGCTTTCAGGAAGTGGGACTGGTCGAGTATCCACGTCCCGGGATGTACTCGTTGGGCTTTGTCGCCAACCGCATGCCCATTGTCCGAGGGGACGTTTCGGAGGATCGCATCGCCGTGTTCATCCCCTCCACGCCCACGCCGTTTACCGGCTCGTTTGTTCTCGTAAAGCCTGCGGACTTCATTCTGCTCGACCTCTCGGTGGAAGCGGCACTGAAGCTCGTGGTCTCGGGCGGAATTGTGGCGCCGGAGCGTTTTCTGGCCAAGGACAAGGCGAAGGCGAAGGACTGACCGTGCGCCTCGCGGGCTTCATCGATCCGGAACTGGTTCGCGTGCCCCTCACGGCGGCCACCAAGAGCGACGCCGTGAAACAGCTTCTCGACGTCATCGTGGGGAAATACCCCTATCTCAATCGCAGTGCCATCGCAGCGGCCATCGAGGAACGCGAGAGCGTGGAGAACACCTCCATGGGTCGGGGATTCGCTTTCCCGCACGCCCGATCGGAAGCGGTGGACCGCATGTACATCGCGGTGGGAGTGTCGCGCTCCGACATCACCGACCGCACGCCCGACGGCGACCCGCTGCGCGTCGTGGTGCTGTTACTCACGCCGCGCAACATCGCGCGGCTGTATCTGCAGACCCTCTCGGCGTTCGTGACCGTGTGCCGCACGCCGGAGCTGAGAAAAAAAGTCTTCGAGGCGCAATCGACGGATGAGTTGTGCCGGATCCTATGGGAGAGCGGAATCATGGTGCAGAACGAACTGTTGGCCCGGGACATCATGAGGCGCCCCGTGATCAGCGTGCGGCGGGAGTCCACGCTCAAGGAAGTCGCCAACCTCATGTACAAACACCGCATTTCCGGCATGCCTGTGGTGGATGAGCAGAACCGCGTGGTGGGGGAGATTTCGGAGCGGGAGCTGCTAGCCGCCGCCCTCCCGGACTATGAGAACCGCACCGGGTCGAACCCGGCTCCCGTGGGCCCCGATCCGTTCGAGGCGCTCATGAAGCGCGAAAACGAAATCACGGCCGGCGACCTGATGACTCAGCCGGAGGTGATGGTGGATGAGGACAAGGGCGTGATCGATTTAGCGGCCATCATGCTTCAGCAGAACATCCGGCGCGTCATGGTGGCGTCCGGCGGCGAGTTGGTGGGGCTCATCATGAGGTCCGACATCGTAAGCCGGGTGATTCGAGGGTAATTCGTTGCACTGCAATCGGTTGCGTGGGCCGATCCAGCCCCCGGACCGTTCGGACGCAACATCAGGCGCCGTCCGTTGTATATTTGCACTGAAACAGGAGGAACTGTGAACGGAATGAAGTCTACTCTGCTGCTCGTGGCGCTCACGCTGCTCTTCGTCTGGATCGGCTATGGTCTGGGCGGAAACCAGGGCGTCATGGTGGCATTTGTCTTTGCACTGCTGTTCAACTTTGTGTCGTACTGGTTCTCCGACAAGATCGTGCTCAAGATGTACCGCGCGAAGCAGGTGGACCAGAGTTCGGCGCCGGAGCTGGTGGATATCGTGCGGCGTCTATCGCAGGCGGCGGGGCTGCCCATGCCCAAGGTGTACATCATCCCCCAGGACACCCCCAACGCCTTTGCCACCGGGCGCAATCCCGAGCACTCTGCGGTCGCGGCCACCGAGGGGATTCTCAAGCTTCTGGACAAGGATGAGCTGGAAGGCGTGATGGCGCATGAGCTCGCCCACATCAAGAACCGCGACACGCTGATCTCCACTCTCGCGGCCACGCTGGCCTCGGCCATCGGCATGATTGCCTACATGGCGCGCTGGGGAGCGATCTTCGGCGGCTACGGAAACCGCGACGACCGCAACGGCGGCGGCGCGATCGGACTACTGGTGATGTCGATCGTGGCACCTCTTGCGGCCACGCTCATTCAGCTGGCCATTTCGAGGGCGCGCGAGTTCGTGGCCGACGCCGACGGGGCGAAGATCAGTCACAAGCCCTGGGCTCTCGCCAGCGCGCTCGGCAAGCTTCACAGCAAGAACTCCGGCCATCCCATGCAAGCACGTCCCGAGACGGCCCATATGTTCATTGTGAATCCCCTCACCGGAAAGGGGCTCCTCTCCATGTTTTCGACACACCCCCCGGTGGAGGAACGCATCGCCCGCTTACGTGCCATGAGAATCGCCTGATCGCATGCCCGAGTTTGCGGCCCAGGCCCTGACTCTCCTGGTCCTGGTCGCCTGCTGCGGGTTTCTTGCCTCGGCGGAGATGGCCATCCTTGCAGCCCGCGAAGGGCCCTTGCAGGCGCTCGCCCGCAAAGGCTACCGCCGGGCTAGCCTGATCCAGCGCTACCAGTCAGAACCCTTTACGATTCTGCCCACCCTGCGAGTGGGAAAGCTTGTGAGCGCACTTCTGGCCGGTCTGTGGGCCGGTGAAGCAGTGCTCGTCAAGCTCGACATCTACTTTCAGAATCTGCCCTGGGCGTATGGCCCCGGTGTGGCGTCCGTGCTGGCCATGCTCACAGTGATCGCGCTGTTCGTGGCGCTGTTCGTGCTGGCAGGGGAAATCGTACCCAAGGCGCTCGTTGTGGCGCATC
>DAIOGN010000077.1:0-16618 GCA_036745245.1 Candidatus Zixiibacteriota bacterium | reverse complement strand
ATACAGAAGGGGCAGCATCACGAACCGGTCGGAGAGCCCGCACACCGGTTGCGTGTCGAGCAGAAGCTCGGGGTGTTGCAGTTCCACGGAGGCGCGGGCCACACCACCCCAGCCCACCTTCACGTGCACGCGTTCCACTCCGTGGTCGGCCTGGATGCGCTCCGACCAGCCTTTCAGGTCGAGGTCGAGCAGGTTGTCGCCCGGATGAGCCTCCAGGAGCGCCGCCAACCTTTCCCCCTGGCCTGGCAGCGCTCCGGACACTTCCACTCGCGACAACACGAAGATCGGAAGATAGTGACAGGCGCAGGTGAAGGCGCCGAGCGTGAGCAGAAGCAATAGCGACACGCGGCGGATCATCGCGCGCCTCCCGTGGCGAATAACTCGCGCCCGAGCCGCCCGATGTCGCCGGCCCCCAGCGTGACCACGAGGTCGCCCGACCGCAAAAGCGGCGGCACCACCGCCTTGAGCTTGGCCTTGTCGGCCACGTAGTGCACGCCTGTGTGGCCGCGGCGGGTGAGAGCGTCTGCAACGAGCTCTCCGTTCACACCCGGCAGGGGCGCCTCGCGGCTGCCATACACGTCGGTGATCACCACGAGGTCGGCCTGTGCCAGGGCGGTGGCGAATTCCTCCACGAACTGCTGCGTGCGTGAATAGAGGTGCGGCTGGAACAGGGCCACCAGGCGTCGTTCGGCAAAGCCCGCCTTCGCAGCGGAGAGCGTGGCATCGATTTCCGTGGGATGGTGCGCGTAATCGTCCACGAGCATGACGCCGGAGAACTCGCCCACCACTTCGAACCGCCTGCGCACGCCGCGGAAGGCTTCCAGCGCGGGTCGCGCCTTGTCCCACGTCACGCCCAGCTCGAATCCCACGGCCAGAGCCGCCAGGGCATTCTTGACGTTGTGCGTGCCCGGAACGCCGAGCACCAGTTCGCCCAACTCCTTGCCCTCTCGACTCACCACCGACGTGGTGGACAGCCCCGACGAACGCACCACTCTGGCACTCACCGGCATGCCGGGCGCCAGTCCGTACATGGTGACAGGCCGCTCCAGCTCTTTGCGCAGCTGCGTGAGGTTTCGATCATCGCCCGAGAGGATCACGCGGCCGTAGAAGGGCACGGAACTCAGAAATGTGCGGAAGGCGTCGAGCAGTGCGGCGAACGAACCGTAGCACTCGAGGTGTTCCGGTTCCACGTTGGTGGCCACGGCCATGATGGGGGCCAGTTTCAGAAACGACTTGTCGAATTCGTCCGCTTCGGCAACGTCGATGTCGCCCTGCCCCACGCGCGCGCCGGTGTTGGACCCGGTGAGGCGGCCGCCCACGATGATGGTGGGATCGAAGCCGGTCTCCGTGAGCAGCTCGCCGATCATCGACGTGGTGGTGCTCTTGCCGTGGGTGCCGCACACGGCGATCCCCCAGCGCAGGCGCATGAGTTCGCCCAGCATCTCGGCACGACGGATGACGGGGATCTTGCGGGCGCGGGCTTCCTGCACCTCCGGGTTCGACTCGCTCACAGCCGACGAGATGATGAGCACCTGCGCGTCGCCCACGGCAGACGCGTCGTGTCCTTCGCGGATCTTCGCCCCGAGGGTCTCCAGGCGCAGGGTGGCTTCCGACAGGGCCAGGTCGGTGCCCGACACCTGGAAGCCGAAGTGCAGAAGCACCTCCGCGATGCCGCACATGCCGGTGCCGCCGATCCCCACCATGTGCAATTTCGAAATGCGCTGCGGGATCGAATGGGAGCGGAACGCGCCCGGTTTCGGAAGTGTGGCGGTCATCACAAGAGCTGCTCCATCTGATCTACGATCTTTGAGGTGGCATCGGGGCGTCCAAGGCGACGCGCAGCCGAGGCCAGCTTCACCTGATGTGTTCTGTCGGCGGCCAGATTCAAAAGTGTCTCCGCGAGCCGTTCGCCTGAGAGTTCCTCATCCTTCACCACCAGGGCCGCCCCCGCGTTGCGCAGCACGTCCACGTTGCGCTCCTGGTGACCGGCCGCGGCGTGGGGAAACGGCACCAGCACGGCGGGCTTACCCACGGCGCAGATCTCGGAGGTGGTCATGGCGCCGGCCCGAGCCAGCACCAGGTCGGCCGCTGCATAGGCGTCGGGCATCTGATCGATGAACGCTGTCATGGTTCCGGGAAACAGCTCCGGCGACACCTGCCGGGAGAGCGACTCGAAGTCGCGCGCGCCGGTTTGCCACCAGATGCGCAGCCCTCCCTGGTCGTGCAGAAGCCGCGCAATCCGGGCGATAGCCGTGTTGATCGATGAAGCGCCCCCCGATCCGCCCAGCACGAGGAGCACCTGGTCCTCCGCCGCGAAACCGGCGGCTTTGCGGCCGCGCCAGCGATCGCCCGAGGCCAGATCGATGCGAACGGGATTGCCGGTGTGCACCACGCGTGAACCGGGGAGTTCCGCGGCGCTCTCCTCGAAGCCCGAAAAGATGCATCGGCACGCCTTCGACAGCCGGCGCGTCACCTGTCCTGGTTTCACGTTCTGTTCCTGCCAGAAGAGCGGTGCTCCATGCCACGCCGCCACCTGCGCCGCCGGATACGAGGCGTAGCCCCCGGTGCCGAACACCAGGGCGGGGCGTTCCCGCCAGTACAACTGTTCGCACGTCAAAAGGCTCGCACTCAGCCGCGCGTAGAACTGCAGCCGTTCCGAGATTCCCTTCCGCAAGTCTCCATGCACGGGCAATAGCGTGTGCGCCCACGGGCGGCCGGGGAGCACCTTCGCCTCCAGGCCGCGGCGCGCGCCGAGGTAGCGAATCGCGTCCCGAGGATGCCGGCGCGCCCATTCCTCCGCCACGTTCAGGGCGGGAAACAGATGTCCGCCCGTCCCGCCGCCGGTGATCCAGATCATGTCTTGGCATGGCGCGAGACGTTGAGGATGACGGCCAGGGCGAGCGTGGTAAACAGCACCGACGATCCGCCGTACGAAAGCAACGGCAGGGGCAGGCCGGTGGGTGGGATGAGCGCCAGCACCACGCAGATATTGATGGCGGCCTGAAGTCCGAGGGTGAGCACCAGGCCGGCCACGAGCAACGCCGAGAAGCGATCGGGCGCGCGAGACGCGATGCGCAGTCCACGCACGCAGATGAGCAGATACGCGCTGATGATGGCGAGCGTGGCCAGAAGGCCGAGTTCCTCGCCCACGGCTGCGAGAATGAAGTCGGTGTGCGCGTCGGGTACGTAGAGGAACTTCGCCAGACCGCCACCGAGGCCGCGGCCCGCGATCCCCCCCGACCCCATGTAGATGGCTCCCTGCTTCACCTGGTAGCCGGCGGCGAAGGGATCCACCACGCCGGTGGTGAAGTTTTCGAGGCGGTCATGTTTGTATCCGAACCCGAGTACCAGAATGCAGCCCAGGACCACGGCCGGAGCCGTGAGGAAGAACAGATGCCGAAGGGGCAGGCCCGCCAGAAACATGAGCGCGAAAAACGTAGAGGCCAGAAGGATCACGGCGCCCAGGTCGGGTTGCAGCATCGTGAGCACACAACCGGTGCCCAGGAGAATCACCTGCGGCAGAAGGTTCTTCTTGAAAGCGAAGTCTGAACGGAAGTGCTTCGCCCACGTGGCCGCCAGAAAGAGAATCATGCCGAAGCGGAAGCCTTCGGAGGCCTGGAGGGAGAGCGGCCCCACGAACAGCCAGCGCTTCGCTCCGCGCACGGAGGGCATGAAGAGCACCACGAGCAGGAGTGCGACGCCCACAATGAGCCACAGGCGGTACGTGCGATGCCAGAACTGGTAAGGGATGTGCGAACCTCCCAGCAGAATGGCGAACCCAAGGCAGAAGAACAAAAACTGCTTCAGGAAAAAGAAAAATGGCACGCGGTAATTCTCGGCAGCCATGTGCGCGGAGGCCGAGAACACCATCACGGCGCCGAATGCCAGAAGGCAGATGGCCACCCAGAAGATGGGACGGTCGGGCCGGCCAGGGCGGTTGGCGGCAGCGGCTTCAACCGATTCGAGCACGCACGAACTCCCTGAAGCGGTCACCCCGCTCTTCAAAATTGTTGAATTGATCGAAGCTGGCGCAGGCGGGCGACAGAAGAAGCGCGTCCCCGGGCTGCGTGAGCTTGAATCCTGACTGCACGGCTTCGGAGAGGCTGTCCACCTGCATGGCCGGCACGAGCCCCGACCAGGCGGTGGCGAAGCGCTCGCGGGCTTCTCCGTAACACACCACGGCGCGCACCTTGGTCCGGATGAGCGCGTCGGCCGTGTGCGGATCGTCGTTCTTTCCGCGCCCCCCCACCAGAAGCACGATGGGACCCGGCAGAGCCTTCAGCGCCACGATCATGGCGTCCACGTTGGTGGCCTTGCTGTCGTTGTAAACGCGCACGCCGGAGGCGCTGCCCAGATACTCGATGCGATGCGGCACACCCTTGAACCAGCGGATGGCCTGCCCCACGGCTTCGGGCGGACAACCGTAGGCCATCGCCATGGCCGCCGCGGCGGCGGCGTTGGCTTGATTGTGCTCGCCTGGAATGAGAAGTTCGGACTTGTCCACGATCTGGCCCGAGCCGGCCGCGGTGTGGTACACCATGCGATCGCCCTGCCAGAACACGCCGTCGGTGAGCTGCGACTGCGTGGAAAAACGCAAAACGCGCACCGCTTTGGGGACGCGGATCTTCGAAGAGTGCGGGCAGTCGGCGTTCACCACCAGAGTGTCGCCCTCGCCCTGGTTTTCGGCGATGCGGTACTTCGTGGCGGCATACGCCTCGAACGATCCGTGTCGGTCCAAATGATCCGGCGTAATGTTGAGCAGCGCCGCCACGGCCGGCCGGAACGTCTCCGTGTATTCGAGCTGGTAGCTCGACACCTCCAGCGCCACAGGCCCTGTGCCGTGTGTGGCCACGCTCGAGAACGCCGTCCCCACGTTGCCTGCCAGACGCGCGTCATGGCCCGAGGCTTTCAGCATTTCGTGCAGCAGGGTGACCGTGGTGGTCTTGCCGTTGGTGCCCGTGAGTGCCAGCACGTCGCCGGAGTTGAGCCAGAAGGCCACTTCGATCTCCGAGAAAATCGGCACTCCGGCCAGTCGTGCGGCCACCAGTACCGGGTGCGAGGTGGGCACGCCGGGGCTCGGCACCACGAAGTCCACTTTCACAAGTGCATCGGGTGTGTGCGTGCCGAGTTCCACCCATGCGCCCTGGTCACGCAGGCGGGCGGCCACGCCGCGCAGCCGTTCGTCGTCCTTGGCTTCGGAGGCGAGCACGTGCGCGCCCTGTTCCAGAAGCAGTGTGCTCACCGCTTCGCCTGAGCGCGCCAGGCCCAGCACGGTGACGCGGCGGTTGCGCAGGCGTTCCGGGTGGGCGGGGGGAGACATGGCCATGATGCGTTCGAGGGTCACCATGCGTTCAGCGGATCTTCAGAGTTGAGAGTGAGAGCACGGCACAGATCATGCCGATGATCCAGAAGCGGCTCACCACCTTGGATTCGGCCCAGCCGGACAGTTCGAAGTGGTGGTGCAAAGGCGCCATCTTGAAGATGCGACGGCCGCCGCGCAGTCGGTACGACGCCACCTGGAGAATCACCGACAAGGCCTCCGCCACGAACACCGCGCCGAGGATGAGCAAAAGCAGCTCCTTCTTGAGCAGTAGCGCACAGGCGCCGATGGCGCCCCCCAGGGCAAGCGATCCGGTGTCGCCCATGAACACGGACGCGGGGTGACAGTTGAACCATAAGAACCCCAGCGCGGCCCCCACGGCGGCGCCGCAGAACACTGTGAGTTCGCCGGCCCCGGCCAGGTATTCGATGGCGAGGTAGCGCGAGAAGTCCACGCGCCCGGTGATGTAGGCGATGGCTCCCAGGGCCAGAAAGCAGATTCCCGAGAGACCGATCGCCAGCCCGTCGAGACCGTCTGTGAGGTTGACGGCATTCGATGTGCCGGCGATCACGAACACCACGAGCGCGATGTACATCGGGCCGAAGTCGAGCACCCACCGCTTGAAGAAGGGGATTTCAGATGTGGTGCCGAACTGGAGCGCCGGCGGGTAGAAGTACAACCAGGCGCCCAGAATCAACCCGAGCAGCACCTGCCCCGCCATTTTGGTGCGCGCCACCATTCCCTTGGGGCGCTTCTTCACCACCTTGAGGTAGTCGTCGATGAAGCCGAGCACTCCCATCCACACCGTGACCAGAAGCATCACCTGCACGAAGCGGTTGGTGAGGTCGGCCCACAGGAGGGTGGGCACCACGATGGCGGCGAGAATGAGCAGCCCGCCCATGGTGGGGGTGCCGGCCTTCTTCTTGTGCGTCTGAGGTCCTTCCGCGCGAATCTCCTCTTTCCACTGCTGGCGTTTCAGGTAGCGGATGATGATCGGCCCCAGAATGAGCGACGCCACAAGCGCCGTCACAGCCGCGTAGGCGCTGCGAAACGTGATGTAGCGGAACAGATTGAAGAAGCTGATCTGATCCGCGAGTGGATAGAGCAGGTGGTAGAGCACGTCAGGCTCCCGCCGCCTCCCATTGTTTCAGGAGCGTCTCCGATTCGGACAGTTCGCGTTCGAGTGTGACCGGGTCGGCGGGCGCACCCGCGAACTTACTCGAAGGGTTGTCCTGATAGTCCAGAAGGCGCATGCGGTACAGCCGCATGAAATGCACGGCGCTTCTGTGATCCTGAAGCTCCGCCAGGCAGATGGACAGTTTCTTCTGGAGCATGGGCTCCACGGGCAACCGGTCGCGCGTGGCCGCTTCCAGGGCCCCGAAGTAGGCGTCGGCCGCCATGGTCCATTCCGACTTGAGGAACAGGGCGTCTGCGGTCTGAATCCACTGGGCCAGGGACGCCTGGCTGTCGGTGGTTTCGGCGCGCGTTTCCTGCCTCGTGATGAGGCGCGCCAGAACGGCCAAAGCCGCCAGGAGTAAGAGTGCAAAGAGCAGGCGATTGAAATCGCTCGCGGTTACCGGTCGCCGCCTGTCGGATGCGGTCATGAATCCTCCTTGAGTGACTTGAAATGCTCGAGCACGGCCAGCAGCGATCCCTCCAGCGCTGCGCCGCGCGAACCCTTGAACAAAACTGTATCGTCGGCCCTGCACCAATCCGCCACCGCGGCGGCACACTCGCGCCAGGTGGGGTAGGAGAGCAGGCGCTCTTCCGGAACGCCCGCTTCACGGGCACCGCGTGCCAGATGTGCCGAGAGATCGCCCACGCACACGAGCAGGTCCAGACTGAAGGCCGCGGCCTCCCGCCCCACCTGCGCGTGCCAGTCGCGTTCGCCTTCGCCCAGCTCCAGCATGTCTCCCAGTACGGCCACTCGCCGTGCGCGCGCAGGAAACCTGGCCAGCGAGTCGAGCGCGGAGACTGTGGCTTTCGGATTGGCGTTGTATACGTCGTCGATGAGCGTGAGCGTTCCGCGCTGCAAGATGCGTGAGCGGTGCGACGCGGGTTCCATCACCGCCAGCGCGGCCACCGCGTCGAGGCTGTTTACGTCGAACTCCCGCGCCACCAGGAGCGCCGCCAGCGCGTTGTACACGTTGTGGGCTCCGAAGAGCGGCAGGGCCACATCCAGCTCTGCCAGGCGGAAGCGCACGCCCTCCTTCTCCAGGCGCACGTCGTGGGCGCGCAGGTCGGCGTCGGCGTGGATGGCGTAGGTGCGGCTGCCGGCGCCCAGCGTGCGCGCGGCGTTCTGGAGAATGGGATCGTCGGCGTTGAACACGGCCACGCCGTCTGGGGGGAGGTGCGCGAGCAGTTCGAACTTGGCCTTCGCCACGTCTTCCAGGGTGCGCATCGTGGCCAGGTGCACGGGCGCGATGTTGGTGAACACCGCGCAGCGGGGCCGCACGAGTGCGCCCAGGCGGTCGATTTCGCCCGGGGACGACATGCCCAGCTCACACACCGCCACCTGATGTCTGGGCGACAGATCGAAGATCGAAAGCGGCACGCCGATCCCAGAGTTGAGATTCCCTGGGGTCTTGAACGTTTCGTAGCGTGCCTGGAGCACCGCCGCGATCATCTCCTTGGTGGTGGTCTTGCCGTTGGAGCCGGTCACGGCCACAAACGGAATGTCGAACTTGTTGCGGTGCCAGGCGGCCAGCGACAACAGCGCGCGGCCCGTGTCGGCCACTTCGATGCGCGGCACATCTCCCGTCAGCCCCGCAAGTGCGGGGTGACCCTTCTCCACCAGGAGAAGCGCGGCGCCGCGTTTTTTCACGTCGTCGAGGTACAGGTGACCGTCGGTGCGCTCGCCCCGCAGTGCCACGAACAGATTGCCCGGGCGCACCTGGCGCGAATCGCAGACCGCGCCGCTGAAGGATGCGGCCTCAGATCGTGACTGCCACGTGCCCGAACAGATGGACGGCACCTGGAACCCCTCGATCGTGATCTCCGGCGCCGTTCTCGTGTCGTTCATGACCTTCATGCGTATCCCAGCCGAGACAGTTCCTTGCGGATCACGTCCGCGTCGTCGAACCGGTGCTTCGTCGTGCCGATGATCTGGTAACGCTCATGCCCCTTGCCTGCTACCACCAGCGTGTCGCCCTTCTGCAGCCGGCCCAGAGCCTTGCCGATGGCCGTTGTGCGATCGGGCTCCACGTCCACGCGATCGCGCTTCGAGACCCCCGCGAGGATCTGCTCGATGATCTTGCCCGGGTCTTCGGTGCGCGGGTTGTCAGACGTAATCGTGACGAAGTCGGCGCCGGATTGTGCCACCTGGCCCATGATGGGCCGCTTGCCCGGGTCGCGGTCGCCGCCGCAGCCGAACACCACGTGCAGGGACCCGGCGGTGAGTTCTTTCGAGGCCGCAAGAATCCTCGACAACGCATCGGGCGTGTGCGCGAAGTCATTCAGCACCACGAAAGGCTGGCCGCAATCGATTCGTTCGGCGCGCCCCGGCACGCCCGACACGGACGCAAGCCCTCGGGCGATCACGTCGGGCTCGATCCGCAGCGCGAGGGCGGCGGCGGACGCCGCCAGCAGGTTGGCCACGTTGAAGCGGCCAAAGAGCGGGCTGTCGATGCGGAACGTGCCACCTGGCCCCACCAGATCGAAGCCGATCCCTTTTGCGCTCACGCTCAAGTCCAGAGGATGCACGTCGGCTTCCGGGCGGGTGCCGTAGGTGAGCACGCGCGCGGGAGTGGCGCGGGCAAAATCTTCCCAGGCCGGGTCGTCCAGGTTGAGCACGGCGGTGCCGCGCCGTTCCAGGCGCCCGAACAACCGGCTCTTCGCGCCGCGATAGGCGGCGAAGTCGGGGTGATAGTCGAGATGATCGCGCGTGAGGTTGGTGAAGACGCCCACGTTGAACTGGATGCCGTCGGTGCGGTGCAGAAGCAGGCCGTGCGACGACACCTCCATGACCAGTGCGCGTGCGCCTTCCGCCTGGGCATCCTTCCAGAACTCATGCAGTGTAGTGGCCTCGGGCGTGGTGTGCTCGGAGCCCACGGAACGCGAGCCCACGCGCGTCACCACGCTTCCCACCAGCGCGCACGGCCGGCCTGCCGCCTCGAGGATGGCCGCGAGCAGGTAGGCCGTGGTGGTCTTGCCGTTGGTGCCGGTGATCCCGACCGCAGGGAGCTTTGCGGGCGCACCGTAGAAGGCGGCGGCCGCCAGGGGCAGAGCCTCGCGCACCGACGGTACAAGGAGCTGCGAGGCCGCCACGTCAAAGGCGGGCGGCTCGAGCATCACTGCGGCGGCGCCCCGTGCCACGGCATCGCTCACAAACGTGCGGCTGTCGGCCTTGTGGCCCGGGAGACACACGAACAATTCGCCGGGTTTCACGCGCGTAGAGTCGTGCGAGAGTCCGGCCACTTCGAGATCGGCCTGGCCCACAATGCGACCGTAGCCCACGGCTTCGAGCACCGTACCGAGCGTGGTCATTGCGTTGCCACCTCACCGGTGAAGGCGATCACCATGGAATCGGCCTCGGTCGAATCGGGCGGTGAGGCCACGGCGGCCAGAAGTCTAACCGTGCGGCATGAGTCGAGCGTGGTTCCGGGTGCGGGCGTTTGCGCCAGCACAAAACCCGTCCCGTCGGTCTCCGTGAGAAAGCCGCACACGCTCGCGCACGTCACTGCACGCGACAGGGGCAAGCCCACCAGGTCGGGCAACACGCCTGCCTGCATGGCGGGATTGGGAAGATCCTGAGGCGGGAGTTGTCCCTCCTCCGGCTGCGGGTAGCGCAGAAGAGTGGGATCGATGGCGGCGAGTCGCTCGGCCAGTCGCGTGAACGTGGGCGCCGCAGTGTAGCCGCCCCAATGCAAGGTGCGTGGCTCGTCGAGATAGACGATGCCCACCACCTGAGGCTGATCCGCCGGGAAGTACCCCACGAACGACGCGATGTAGCGATCCTGGTGGTAGCCCCGCCCGTCGTCTTTCACCTTTTGCGCCGTGCCCGTTTTGCCGGCCACGTCGATCACGTCACTATGTGCCACCTTGGCGGTGCCTTCAGTGAGCACACGCAGCAGAATCGCCTTCATCTCTTGTACCACGGGGCGGCTCACAAGGTGCCGCACTTTCTTGGCGGAGATGGTCTCGAGCGTGTCGCCGGAGGCGGTGGTCACCGCTTCCACCACGTAGGGCCGGTACAGGTCGCCGCCGTTGGCAAAGGTTGCGAACGCCGAGAGCATCTGGAGCGGCGTCACCGCCACCGAGTGGCCCATGGCCAGCTGCGCCTTGTGCAGCTCGTTCCATTGCGCGTGGCTGGGGATCATGCCCCGCGGCTCGGCCGGCAGGCCGCACCCGGTGGCGTCGCCGAATCCAAAGTCGTGCAGCCAGCGGTACCACTGCGGGCCGTCCAGCCTCTGTGCGAACTTGCCGAAAGCGATGTTCGACGACAGAGCGAAGCTCTGGCCGAAGGTGAGCCAGCCGTGCTTCTCCGAATCGTGGATCTTGCGGCCGCCAAACGTGAATACGCCGTTCTCGGCGAACACGGTGTCCCACAGCCGCACTTTCTTTTCGCTCAAAAGCGCGGCGGCGCTGATCACCTTGAAGATCGAGCCCGGCTCGAAGATGTCGGTGACCGGCCGGCAGCGCGTCGTCTTGTCGGCAGGCGCCCGCACCAGCGAATCGTTGGCTGCGTAAGCGAGCGCACGGATCGCGCCTTGGGGCGTCATGAGGATGATGCCGCCGCCCTTGGCACGCGTGGCGTGCACGGCGGAGTCGATGGCGGCTTCCGCGGCGCTCTGAAACTCCCAGTCCACGGTGAGTTGCACACGTCCGCCGTCCTGTGCCCACAGGTCGGTGCGACCCACGATCGAGTTTCCGCGCGTGGCGTCGAGATCCACCTTCACGCGCGCATCCTTGCCGCGCAGCACCTCGTCGAAGGCCGCTTCAATTCCTGCACGTCCCTTGCCGTCCACATCGACGAAGCCCAGCAGGTCGACGCCCACGCCCCCGGTGGGATAGGTGCGCGCCTCTTCGGAGAGCGAGAAGATGGCCGGATCCTTCCAGCCCTGCACGCGCTTCGCCACGGAGGAGTCGGCCTTGCGCGCCACGTAGATGAACTTGGGCGATTGCTCGAAGCGCTTCAGCCAGTCGGACTCGCTCTTCCCTCCCAGGGAGGCGAAGCGTTTGGCGGCGCGCCGCGCTTCGTCTTTCGACCAGCGTTCGGGCACGGCGGCGAAGGTGAGTCGCGGCTCGTTGGTGGCGAGCACACGGCCCTTGCAGTCGACGATGGTGCCGCGACGTGCCTGAATGTCCATGTAGCCGCCCACCTGCTCGATCGCCAGGGAGCTGGCGCGGTCGTGCATGAACACCTGGATCTGCACCAGCCGGGTTGCCGCGACCGCCCAGAACAGCACGATGCCGGCCACCACGATGACGAACCGGCCCTTTGCGAAGCGCGCTCTCTTCATGGTGCGGCCAGCACTTCCTGGTTCTGCACATTCGGCGGATCGAGCCACCGCCAGACTCGCCCGAAGGCGGCCAGGAGGCCGGTTTCCGCCTGGGCCGAATCCGGCAGGGCCGAGGGGACGGAGAGCGGCACGCGTGCCAGTTGCTTCACTTCAGCGGGGCGAAGCCCCAGGGCGGAAGCGCGCGGGCCGAGCACGCCAGGGGACGTCAGGCGGTCGCGCTCGGCGCGCAGCGATTCCAGATGGGCGGCCATGGTCTTGAGTTTCTGCTCGCGGCCGTCGAGGGTGACGGTGAGTCTCTGCGAATACACGCGCTGGCCGATGTAGAGGGAGGCCAGAAGCACCAGGAAGAACAGCCACAGGAGTCCCCGCTTGGGGCTGGCGGTGCGGTAGCGACGGCGCATGCGGGCGGCAGTCATGTTCGTCTATTGGAGCGGGCGTTTCAGCCGATTCGCTCGGCGGCGCGCAGTTTTGCGGAACGCGCGCGGCTGTTGTCCTGGATTTCCTCGGGACCCGGAGTTTCGGGCCGGCGTGTAAGAACCTTCAGCCACGCCTTGTGGCCGCACGTGCACACGGGCTGCTTCGGCGGGCAGATGCAGTCGCGGGACGCCTCACGAAACGACTGCTTCACGAGACGATCTTCAAGCGAGTGGTACGAGATGAACACGGCGCGGCCGCCGGGCGCGAGCACGGTGGCCAGCGCGTCCAGGGCCGCCTTCAGCTCGTCCAGCTCATGGTTCACGAAGATGCGAAACGCCTGAAAGACCCGCGCCAGCGTCTTGGCTCGTTGTTGCAGAGGCGTGACGGAGGCGATGGCGCTTCGAAGCTCCCCTGTGGTGTGGAGGGGACGGGCGTGCGCGATGGCGCGCGCGATGGACCAGCTGCGGCGTTCCTCGCCAAGCTCGTGAATCACGCGCGCGATCTGCGCTTCCTGCGCGTGGTTGAGCCAGTGGGAGACGGGCGGAAGACCCGGATCCATCCGCATGTCGAGGGGACCGTCCTGGTCGAAGCTCAGGCCGCGACCGGCCTCATCGATCTGGAAAGAGCCCAGTCCCAGATCGAAGAGTATGCCGGTCAATGTTCCCACTCCCTGTGTCCGCCAGACGTTTTCCAGTTGCGAGAACCGGGCCTGCACGAGCGTCACTGAAGATGCGGCGAGCGCGGCAGAAGCAAGCGAGAGCGAATACGGATCCCGATCAGACCCGAACAACTTTCCCCCCTCGGATAGCTGTTCGGCGATGGCCCTCGCATGTCCCGCCGCGCCCACCGTGGCATCCCAATAGACGCCGCGCGGATCGGTCACCAACCAGCGAACGACGCGGTCGGTCAGTACCGGCTTATGGGCCGGCCGTTCCATGGTTACAGCAGGAATTTCGCCGCCACCTGCTCGTAGGTGGCGGTTTGCTCCCGCTCGTATTTCTCAAATGTCTCGGGGTGCCAGATCTCGATGCGATTCAGCACGCCCACGAAAAGCACTTCCTTTTTCAGTCCGACCTTCTGGATCAGAATCTGCGGAACGAGGATGCGGGACTGCGCATCCAGCTCCACGTCTTCGGCGTGGGAGGCAATCCCGCGCGAAAAGGACTTGGCCTCCTCGGTGGTGAAGGACACTTCCAGAATGCGCGAGACGATCTGATCCCACTTCTCCGGCGTGAATAGGAAAAGGCAGTGGTCCAGACCGAGCGTGATGACGAACTGGTCTGCTGTTCCACCGGGCGCATTACGACGCAGCTTGGCTGGAACAGCCACACGCTGCTTGGCGTCGAACTGGGCCGTGTAGCGGCCCTTGAATCCGCTGCCCAACTCGTTTGGTCCCCTTCCGCCAGAGTCGGTGTATTGACTTTTGTCCGCTTTGGTGCTTCTTGTGAAGCGTCCGCCTTTTGACAATCCGCCGGGGGCGAAAACAGCCCCCTCCGAGCCGTCCTTCGCCCCGGCGAAAGGTCAGATCCGGAGGTCTATCCCGAATCGCGGACAAAAGTGGGAGATTTCTAGGGGTCGGTCTGTCTGGGCCGACTCTGGGACATTCCCCACTTTGCCCCACTGATCACCAATTTTAGCCATTATATGGCCTCAGACGGTAAAGTCAATCTGAATTTAAGAAAAATCCAGAGGCTACTACAGCATGGGGGCTAATGGCTTACAGGCACTATCGCCGGTAGGTTGTCGGACAGGCAGCGAAGGCAGTGGGCCCTGAAGGCCTGGAAGCCAGAACAGTAACTCTTTAATTCACAACATGTTACACAAAAATAACGCCTAACATGCTGAACATCAGCCGGTTAAGGGCGAATCGCACCCTGAGTCCACCTATCTTAGGCGGTCAGCAGCCAGCCAAGCCCCGAAATCTCCCCACGTCCGCCCCCTGTCATCTCAAGGGGCGGCCACGAACAATGCGCTCCGTCTACTGCGTGGTGCGCGTGTACCGCGCGAGAAACAGCTGCGATCCCGGCCCCGACGCGAATTCCGCCGGACGATCTGTGCCAAGGAGGTTGTAGCAGATCGTGAGCGTGTCGCCCTCCAGTTTGTAGATGGCCGGAATGGTCTTCCCCTCGTTGGGTCCGCGCACGCCATGCACGTCGATGGCGGCTGGGCTGGTGGCCGGCACGATGGAGTAATCGCCGGTGTCATTCTGAAACGTGTAATGTCCGCCCTGCAACACAAGCGGTGTGCCCTGCAAGCCCTGGATCGGCAAGTCCTGTCCGCCCATCATCGCGCTGGAGATCAGCCAGGATCCCTCAATCGATGGCGATTGGTTCTGCGAGGTGGAGCACCCCCAGGTGAAGGCAACCAGTGAAACCAGCGCTGCGCAGATCGAGCGAGTGCAAACCATGGGACTCTCCTTCCGGTACAGGTTTCTGGAAATGAACCGTTGCTAGTCGGGAATCGCCGCTTCCACCAGCAGGGTCAAGAGTGCAAGTGACTCCTGCCAGCCGAGACAGCAGGCCTCGGCGGGAATCACGTCCGGCAGCCCTTCCTGCACGATGTGCATCTCCGTGCCGAAGAACACCTTTTTGAACGTGATCGTGGTCTTCATTTCGCCCGGCAGATTCGGATCGTCGAACCTGTCTGAGTAGCTGAGTTTCTCGTTTGGCACCATCTCGAGAAACTTCCCGCCGAAGGCGTGGCTCTTCCCCGACGTAAAGTTCGTAAACGACATCTTGTAGGACCCGCCCACCCTGGCCTCCATCTGGTGGACCTTGCCGGTGAATCCGTTGGGCGGAAGCCACTTGTTCATGGCGTCGGGATCGATGAAGGCCTTGTACACACGCTCGGGCGGAGCCTTGAGCACGCGGTGGAATCGCACGGTGTTGGGCATGATGTTCTCCTGTAGTCGGTGCAGAAAGGACGATGGTTGCTACGGTTGGCTTTGCGGTCTGTCGGTGGGCCCCGGGAGTGGCGCGGCCTTTCGGCGCCGCTTCGGCTCGGTGCTCATCGATGAGATCGCCACCGTCACCTCGCGTAGAAATACCGTGAGCCCGGCGGCGAAGATCAGCATGGCCACGGCGAACGCCAGGGCCACGAATTCCGATGTGTCGAACTGGAGGAAGGAACCGATGAACAGCACCGCGATCACGGAGCAAACGAGCAACGCGGTGGTGGTACAGAGTGCAATCGACCACCGGATCAGCCGGGAGCGCCGCGCCAGAAGCTGCCACTCCGCGGCGAATACGCTGTCCGCCAGATCGTCGTCGCGTTCCATGGTGCGCATGCGATCCACGATGCGCGCGAGGCGGTTGGTCATCACGGCGAGCATGGCGCCAATGCCCGACACCAGGAACACCGGTGCCACGGATTGCTGAATCGCGTGGGTTACGCCCGTGATCGTCGTCTCGAATGGCATGTGGCCTCGTGCGGGCTAGAACATCCCGTTTTGGTTGACGATCTGCTCCGGCGCGATCTGGACCACGTCCCAGAGCTCCACGATTCTGCCATTCTCGAATCGGAAGATGTGCACCACCGAAATCTCCGTCGCAACGGCGGGGTGCTTGAGCCTGGAATGCACGGCCACATGGTCACCGTCCTCCAGGGCCATCTGAACGGCGAACTTTTTCCCCGGGTGGCTCGCGTGGTCTTCTTCCATTCCTTCTCTGAGCGAATCAACATCGCCGGCAAAGTACGGGTTGTGGTGACGGAAGCCTGAGCCCACGTGCTCTTCGTAAGCCCCGCGAATATCACCGGACACTACCTGCTTCAAAAAGGCCAACGCCCTGTCCTTATTCGTGCGAGTCACGACCTAACCTCCCAGAGTTTCATTCAAGCTCACGCGTGCTGCCGTCTCCACTGCCCCGGCGCCTGGCCGGTCCAGCGCCGGAACGCCCGATTGAAGCTGCTCTGCTCGCTGAAGCCGAGCATGTAGGCGACCTCGGCAATCGACACCCTCGGATCGTTCAGGTAGCCCTCGGCCAGCTGACCCCTCACCGAGTCGGCGACTTCCTTGAACGTGGTGCCGTCGGCCACCAGCTTCCGCTGCAGCGTGCGCACACTCATGTTGAGTGCGCGCGCCACGGCTTCGACAGATCCACCCTCGGACGCGACCATTGCCAGCGCCTTCTGCACCTCGGCCCTGAACCCCGAAGCCCTCTGCGGCAGTCTCTCTGCCATGATCCGGGCGTGCTCCTCAAGGAGGCGGGCCAGTGCCGCATCTGCGCCCTCGATGGGTCGGCGCCACTCGTCGGCCGTAAAGCACAGCCGGTCGGCGCGCGTGCCAAAGCGGATGGTGCCGCGAAACAGATCATGATAGGGTTGCGGGTTGGCCGGCTCCAGCTGGCGAAACTCCACGCGGCACACCGCAAGATCGGTGCGGATGCGCATGCGGATGCGGCTCACCAGCGCTGCAAACACA